>JABDNG010000070.1 GCA_013001045.1 Woeseiaceae bacterium
TCATTGCCCCCTCGATTCTCTCTGCTGATTTCGCCCGCCTTGGTGATGACGTCAAGGCCGTGCTCGATGCGGGTGCGGACGTCGTGCATTTCGATGTCATGGACAATCACTTTGTGCCGAATCTGACAATTGGCCCGTTGATCTGTGATGCATTGCGCAGCTACGGCATCGTCGCGCCGATCGATGTGCACCTGATGGTTGAGCCGGTCGATCGCATCATTCCTGACTTCGCAAAGGCGGGCGCGAATTACATTACGTTCCACCCGGAGGCAAGTCGGCATGTGGATCGCTCGCTGGGACTGATACGCGACCACGGGTGCAAGTCGGGACTGGTATTCAATCCAGCCACGCCGCTAGCCTGGCTGGAGCATGTTATCGACAAGGTGGATATGGTGCTGATCATGTCGGTGAACCCCGGGTTCGGCGGCCAGAAGTTCATACCGTCGGCGCTCGACAAGCTTCGGCAGGCACGTAAGATGCTCGCCGACAGCGGGCGCGATATCCGCCTGGAAATCGACGGTGGCGTCAAGATCGACAACATTGGAGCGATCGCCGCGGCGGGAGCCGATACCTTCGTGGCCGGATCCGCGATTTTCGGCAGCGATGATTATGCGGCGACCATAGCCGCGATGAAATCGGAAATATCCAAAGCGACAACCTAGGAGGGCACCGCGGCGCCCGACAGCATCGTGCCTGAGTCGCGCTCCTAGAGTTTTCTATTCGGCCTGGCACCGTAGACGACAATCGTCTTGCCGCTGGCCGAGACCAGGCCCTGCTCTTCGAGGACCTTGAGCACGCGCCCCGCCATTTCGCGGGAGCAGCCGACGAGCCGACTCAACTCCTGGCGGCTGACTTTGATCTGCATACCGTCCGGGTGCGTCATCGCGTCGGGTTCGTTACAGAGATCCATGATTGCGTGTGCGACGCGTCCTGTAACGTCGACAAATGCCAGGTCGCCCAGTTTGCGATTGGTGCGGTCGAGGCGCGTGGCTAGCTGCGTCGCAAGCTCGAATACGAGCCCGGGGCTTTCACTCGCAATCTGTCGGAATCGGGGGTAGGTCATCTCTGCGATTTCGCATTCGGTGCGCGTGCGGACCCAGGCGCTGCGTGTGGGTTGTTCGTAGAAAAGGCCCATCTCGCCGAAGAACTGTCCCTTGTTGAGGTAGGCGAGCACCATTTCGTTGCCGTCTTCGTCTTCGATCATGACTTCGACCGATCCGTCGACAATGTAGTAAAGCACGTCCGGCAAATCACCGGCATGAATCATCACCGTTTTCGACGGCACCGTCCGTACTCGGCAATAACTCAAAAATCGGTTGATTGCCGGTACATCGCTGAGATTCTTGGCTGTTGTCTGCATTGCTTGATCCTCGCCCCTGTTGCGGTCCTCTTTTAATACAGTTTACCGGTCAGGGCAAGCCAAGTCCGTGTCTTGCCGTGCTTTATCGTGTTTTGCGCGCTTGTTACACCCAATACGCGGTCCGAGTCATGACCTTTGCCGTCAATCGCATCAGCGTCTTGACCGGGCCCGGCAATTCCGCGGCACCTGCCGCCACGGCGTTTTCGCCGTGTTCGGCTTCCTCGTCGCGCATGCGCTCGACGATGGCGCGGCTCCTGGCATCCTCTTCTGGCAAGCCATCGAGGTGGCTGTCGAGATGTGCGCAAACCTGGCGCTCGGTTTCCGCGATAAACCCAAGGCTCCACTTGTCACCCAGAAGGCCGCTGGCCGCGCCGATCGCATAGGCTCCTGCGTACCAGATTGGGCTCATGCGACTCGGCGCTTCGCCGAGTTCCTGCAGGCGCTGTTCGCACCAGGCCAGGTGGTCGAATTCCTCGGCCGCGGCGTGCTGCATCTGCCGCTGAATCTCCTTATCCCGCGCAACCGTCGCATGGCCCTTGTAAAGCGCTTGCGCTGCAACCTCACCCGCGTGATTAACCCGCATGAGGCCCGCGGCATGGGTTTTTTGTGTCGCGCTGAGCCGGGAATCCTGGACCGATTTGGCCGGGTTTTCACGCGCCGCGCGTCCCGCTGGCGCCGCGAAGGTGCGCAGGGCATCATTCGCGCCGGCCAAGAGGCGGTCGATTGGGGAAAGTTCACGTTTTGTCACAGTTCGATTATAGCGAACTGCTGCTAAGGGACGGTATACTCCGCAGCCTTTTTTGAAAACAACTCTCGAACTTAATGGAGACAAGTGAATGAAATTGCGTGTGACATTGATCGTCGCGGCACTGACAGCCCCGATTTCGTTAATGGCCCAGGAGGAAGCCAAGAGCCCGTGGGCCGGGAAGGCGACGCTGGGCTACCTGGCAACGTCCGGAAATACCGAGAACACGACGCTGAACACCGGTGTCGAAGTCGGCTTCACGACAGGCAACTGGCAGCATATTGCCAACGCGTTCGCGATTAGCGCGTCCGAAAACAAGACGACGTCGGCCGAGGCCTACGAACTGGGCTGGAAGACAGAGCGCAACCTGACTGACGTCGATTTCCTGTTTGGGCGTCTCAGCTGGCGTAAGGACCGTTTTGGCGCTTTCAACACGCAGTTCTCGCAAACCGTCGGCTATGGTCGCAGGCTGATCAAGACGGACAGGCAGCTGCTGAACGTTGAAATCGGCGCTGGTGCGCGGCAGTCCGAACTGCAAAATGGCATTACGCAAGACGAATCTATTATTCGCGGTGGTGCCTACTACAAGTGGCTGTTCAGCGAGACCGCCGAGTTTCGCCAGGATCTGACCGCTGAATCCGGCAGCGACAACACCTATATCGAGTCCATCACGGCCGTGTCGGCCAAGCTCATGGGCAACCTGGCACTGGTCGCCTCTTATACCATCAAGCACAACACCGATGTCCTGCCTTTGACGGAAAAGAGCGATACGTACACGGCTTTGTCACTGGAATACGCTTTCTGAGGAAGCCGAGTGTGAAGTTTGCCTTCGATTTTCCGTCATAAGGCATTGAATAAAAAGGATAAAAGGCGCCCGGTAGCGGGCGCTTTTTTTTGCGAGAAAATCCCCGGATTGTTTGCAATGGGGCGGGGGCTAACGTAGAATTTCGCGCCTTTCGCCACTCCTGCGATCTTTTGCGCGTGCGGCTGGCTGACGGGGCGATTGGGTAACACTATCCCCGGAAAAAACAAGATTATTCCCTTACGGAAACCAGAATTATGAAGACCTTTTCTGCAAAACCTGCAGAGGTGCGCCGCGATTGGTACGTGGTCGATGCAACCGGCAAGACCCTGGGCCGCCTGTCGACCGAGATCGCCCGTCGTCTGCGTGGCAAGCATAAGCCGGAATACACGCCGCATGTTGACACCGGTGATTATATTGTCGTTGTCAATGCTGAGAAGATCCGAGTCACAGGCAACAAGCTAAAGGACAAGATCTATCACCACCACACAGGATACATCGGTAACCTGAAGTCCGTTCCTCTTGAGAAGATGCTTGACCAATCGCCCGAGCGAGTACTGCAATTTGCCGTTAAAGGTATGCTTCCGCGTGGTCCCCTGGGACGCAAGATGCTGACCAAGTTACGCGTATTCGCGGGCCCGGAACACAGTCATGCTGCGCAGCAGCCTATTCCCCTGGAAGTAAATGTCTGAGGCCTGGTCCCTGGACGTTGAGAACAAACTATGAGTGATACATTCTTTTACGGTACCGGTCGTCGCAAGACATCGACTGCTCGCGTATTCCTGACACCCGGCAACGGCGACATTACGGTTAACAAGCGGTCGCTGGACACGTTCTTTGGCCGAAAGACGGCGCAGATGATTGTTCGCCAGCCGCTTGAATTAACGCAGATGACGGACAAGTTTAACGTCAACGTGACGGTTAAGGGTGGCGGTACGACGGGTCAGGCTGGCGCTATTCGCCATGGTCTGACGCGTGCGCTCATGGCGTATGACGAGTCACTGCGTCCGCCATTGCGCAAAGCGGGATTCGTCACGCGCGATGCTCGTGAAGTCGAACGCAAAAAGGTCGGTCTCAGAAAGGCACGTCGCGCTACGCAATACTCGAAGCGTTAAGCGCTCGAGACAACCGATCTCTTCACTTGGGGGATCGTCTAGTGGTAGGACTGCGGACTCTGACTCCGCCAACGGGGGTTCGAATCCCTCTCCCCCAGCCAGAAAAAGAAATGGGCCCCTCATGGGGCCCTTTTCTTTTTCCGCCGTGGGGAGTTCGGGATTTGAACGCTGTTCGACAAGTCGGCGAAGCAACTTGCTCGCGCGTAGCGCGAGAATCCGTCTCCCCCAGCCAAACGAAATAAGGCCCCGCTTGTCGGGGCCTTTTTGCGTTTTGATTGTGGGGAGCCCGGGATTTGAACCCTGTTCGACAAGTCCGCGAAGCGACTTGCTCGCGCGTAGCGCGAGAATCCCTCTCCTGATTACGCTCGCATTTCCCTGATGCCGCCATCGCCGGAGATCAGCAGAATATCCGCCGGTCGGGCCGCAAATATACCGACCGTCACGACTCCGGGAATTTGGCTGATTCGCGCTTCCATCTCCGGAGGGTTTGAGATCTGAAGGTCTTCGACATCGAGAATGTGATTGCTGTTATCGGTGACGAAGCCCTCGCGCCATATCGGATGTCCGCGCATTTTGAGCAGCTGACGCGAGACGAGTTCCTGCGCCATCGGCAGGACCTCTATGGGGACCGGAAAACGGCCGAGCATGCCGACAAGTTTCGAGTCATCGACAATGCACACAAAACGTCGCGCCGCTGCTGCGAGCACTTTTTCGCGTGTCAACGCGCCGCCACCACCTTTTATCAACTGGAGATGCTTGTTGCATTCATCGGCGCCATCGATGTAGACATCGATATCACCAGTCTCGTTCAAGGTTCGCACCTCGAAACCGCGTTCTTGCAGAAGAGCGGTCGACGCATTGGAACTCGAAACGACGCCATCGATTCGATCGCGCACGTCCGGCAGCATGTCGATGAGGAAATTGACAGTGGAGCCGGTACCGACACCCAGAACAGTTCCCGGTTCTATAAATTGCAGCGCCGCCTCGGCCGCGTTTCGCTTTTTCTGAGATGCATCCATAGGGCGCTACTATAGTCAAATCGCCGGAAATTGCACGTGCGTAGCTCCCACGAGCATCACAAAAGAAAAGAGCCCGCCGAAGCGGGCTCTTTTGCTTGCTTGGGAAGAAGGCCTCTTCCAAAGCGACCAGCTAGCTAGCGACGTCTGCGGCTAGCTTTTTTCCGGCTCTTGCGCCTGGCTACTTTCTTCTTAGCCTTGCGTTTCGCCTTCCTCTTTGTCTTACGCTTGGCGACCTTCCGTTTCGCCTTTTTCTTGGTCTTACGCTTGGTCTTACGCTTGGCTACTTTCTTCTTAGCCTTGCGTTTGGCCTTCTTCTTTGTCTTACGTTTGGCGACTTTCTTCTTCGCCTTTCTTTTCGCTACACGCCGTTTCGGCGCTTTTTTCCGTGCTGTTACTTTCCGCTTCTTGGCGACTTTTCGCTTCGAAGCTTTTTTGCGAGACTTCTTTCTGGTAGCCATCTATTTTCTCCGTGTCGGGTACCCGGCGTTGAGTATATACAACAATTGCAAAAAATCCAGAAAGTTACGCTGTAATTGAGTAATAGAAAAAGCGCGGGATCGCGGCAAGTTTCGGTAGCCGACGAGCGCTTAAAACTCTGCAAGGTCGATTCGTAGCGCTGAAGTAAGTAAAGAATTCGAAGTCGGGACTTTTGAAACGCAAGAAAATCATTACGGCGTACGGGCATTGGTAACGAAAACCTTAGCGCTTGCGACACGTCGAAACTGTCGCCCGTATGCGACATATCGGTCCCGATATCAGACGTTAGACACCGTATCGTTGTCGCTAAGTTGCGTCGCAAATAACGCGATAAAGCGGTATATCCCAAGCATTTGGCGTAATTTTCTCAACTTTTTGGCACATAAACGCGATGCCAACAAGTTTCGGGCGGAACCAGTGCCTTCTGTGTCGCAAAAACGAAAAACAACGGTCGAAATACCCTCCGCCCATTCCGATGCGATTGTTTTCACAATCGAACGCGACGATCGGGGTGATCACAAGATCGAGGTCGCGCGGGTTTATGAAATCGCCGCTTATCGGCTCCCAGAGTCCGTACGACGTTCGCGCAAGCGTCGTTTCGGATTGAATTTCGCGAAACAGCATTTTGCCGCGCGCGCGCAAAACCGGTACGAATATGCGCTTATTTGCGCGCCAGGCGCGTTCAATGATCTCGCGCGTGTCGACTTCATCGGCCATCGGCAGGTAGCACGCAAGCGCCTTGGCGGAACAAAACTCACGGGAGCGAATGACGCGCTGGCAGACAATTGCCGAAGCTTGTACGCGCGCGTCGTGCGCCATGTCGCGGCGAGCGCGTAACGCGCGTGCGCGAAGTTCTTTCATAAGGAGGCGCCTCCCGCCTGTGCCGTTACAAACCTTCGCTCTCGAACCGGAGCAAAAGGTGGGGTCAGCCGTGGCTGCAACAGGCTTGCCGTCGAAACGGTTATGCACACATGCCGCCGACAGTACACGACCCCGAGGTGGAAATTTAGGGTCGAAAGGTTTCCAGGTCGATATCGAACACTGCAGGAGACGCCAATTCGGTTGTCATTTGTTCGCGCGAAGACATTCAGAGATCGAGCTGTTGCGTGCCACTCAGAACATGATCGACGCGATCGGAAATCAGTTTAAGTCGTTGGCTAACACCGCCTTCAAGTTCCTGGTCACGTGCTTTCGCATGTATCAGGTCATTGGCCATATTGAGGGCCGCCATCACGGCGATGCGGTCGAGGCCTACGATTCTGCCGCTGTCGCGAATTTCGCGCATTTTCGAGTTCAGAATCTCAGCAGAATCGAGTAAATCGGTTCGTTCTCCAGGCGGGCATGCGACCTGATACTCCTTGTCGAGAATCCGGACGCTTACCTGGGCGAATTGATCGGTCATGCGGCGTGCTCCATTAGCCTGTCTTGCGACGTTATCAAGTTCCTTGCTCCATTGCCTTGAGCCGGCCAATCATCGCTTCAACCCGCGCACGAACCTGCTCATTTTTTTGCAGCAAGGTTGCGCGTTCAGACGTCAGTACGTCCTGACGTGCCTTGAGCGAGCGATTTTCGTCCTGTAACTGGTCGCAAACGTGAACCAGGGCATCGACGCGTTTTTCGAGGCGTTTGAGTTCGTGTTCGAAAGTTGAGCTGATGTTGTCATTCATAGTGAGAATATAATCACGCCAAAGAGGAGAATCAATTATCTCTATCAATCGGACATTTCCGACGTGGTCTCGGGAATCGGTCCGTGGGATCATAAGGGTTTG
Source organism: Woeseiaceae bacterium (assembly GCA_013001045.1). Classification (GTDB taxonomy): domain Bacteria; phylum Pseudomonadota; class Gammaproteobacteria; order Steroidobacterales; family Woeseiaceae; genus UBA1847. The sequence goes on from JABDNG010000070.1 coordinate 7,288, forward strand.
GCAGAACTGGAAAGGTTGGCGTCCAAATGGATGAAAAGGTCGATCACGACACGCTGGACGATGCGCTCAGACGATGCGGTTCAAACTGGGATGCTGCGCAATCTCATGGCTTGCTCACCGGGCGACTGGCGGTCGCCGGTGTCGCCGCCGGGCCCGAATGGCTGCTCGAGGTGCTGGAAGGCACGGAAGAATCAAACGCGCTGCGCACGGCATGCCAGGAGATGCTCGACAGACTCTACCGGTCAACATTCTGGCAGTTATCGGAGCGCTTGTCTGAATTCGTGCCGCTATTGCCTGACGACGATAGTACTGCGGCAGATCGGACTGCCGCCATGGCCCATTGGTGTGAAGGGTTCTTACACGGCCTGGTATCGGCGAAGCACGGCGATGCGCTACGAGATCGACTGGCGGCTGAGCCACTCGCGGACATCATCCGTGACACGTTGCAAATCACGCGTGCGGAGATCGACAGCGCGACTGACGAGGAAACGAATGAGGCGGCTTACGCCGAGCTCGTTGAATACCTGCGTGTCGTGGCTCAGCTGACCTATGAGGAACTCGCCGAGATTCGTCACAGTAGCGATGCATCGCCCGAGAGCGGTCGCGATACGATGCACTAGGCACCACAGCAGTCTCCGGCAGCGTAGAATACGGCTTGCCCCTGACAACGACACGAGCGCAATGCCACATGGATAGGAAGGAATTCGAACGCCGCCGCAAACAGTTGATGCGCATGGTCGGTACCGGCGGCGTTGCCATTCTGCCGGCGGCGCCGGTCAGGACCCGCAGCCGCGATGTCGAGTACCGCTACCGACAGGATAGCGACTTCTATTACCTCACGGGTTTCGCCGAGCCAGATGCCGTGGCTGTTCTCGTTCCGGGTCGAGACAGTGGCGAGTACTTGTTGTTTTGCCGCGAGCGCAATCCGGACAAAGAACAATGGGACGGTTCGAGAGCAGGGCAGGATGGCGCGATCAAGGACTTCGGTGCTGACGATGCGTTTCCCATCGATGATATTGATGACATCTTGCCCGGCGTCATGGAGTCCTGCAGCCGCGTCTATTACACGATGGGCATGTATTCGGAATTTGACGCACGCATCGCGGATTGGATCAATTCCCTGCGGTCCGGTCTGTCGCGCGGCGTGCATACGCCGCAGGAATTCGTCGCCCTCGATCACCTCTTGCACGACATGCGTCTGTACAAGAGCCGCGCCGAGATCACCGCGATGCGCAAGTCTGCCAAAGTCGCCGTCAATGCGCACAAGCGCGCGATGAAGATGACCCGGCCCGGCCTGTTCGAGTACGAGGTCGAAGCGGAGTTTCGCCATGAATTCAGGCGCAATGACGCGTGGGTTTCCTACAGTCCGATCGTCGGCAGCGGGGCGAACGCCTGCACCCTGCATTACGTCGAAAACAACGCAGAGCTCAAAGACGGCGACCTGTTACTCATTGATGCGGGTTGCGAACTCGACTATTACGCATCGGATGTCACGCGAACCTTCCCCGTAAACGGGCAATTCAGCCCCGAGCAACGTGCGGTTTATGAAATTGTCTTCGAAGCGCAACTTGCTGCAATCGAGAAGACCGTCAAGGGCAACCACTGGAATGAACCTCATGACGCGGCGGTCAAGATAGTTACCAAAGGCCTGCGAAAACTCGGATTGTTAAGCGGTTCACTGCCGAAGCTTATAAAAGACGGCGCCTATCGCCCGTATTACATGCATCGAACCGGCCACTGGATCGGTATGGACGTGCATGATGTGGGTGACTACAAGGTGAGCGACGAATGGCGTGTGCTTGAAACCGGCATGGTGACCACTGTCGAACCCGGCCTGTACCTCCCGGGCAAGAGGGACGTTCCGAAAGCATTTCGCAATATTGGTATTCGTATTGAGGACGACGTTGCCGTGACAGCCAGGGGACCCGACGTTCTCAGCAAGGGCCTGGTAAAGGACCCCGACGACATCGAGGCGTTGATGCAAAGTTCATGAACGCGCCGGGGCAAGATACGCACTACGATATCGTGATTGCCGGGGGCGGCATGATTGGCACGAGCCTTGCGCTGGCGCTCGCGCCGCTCGGCCTCGAGATAGCCGTTGTAGAGGCGGTTGCCCGCCAGGCCGGTGCACAACCGAGTTTTGATGACCGTTCAACGGCGCTGTCGCGCAGCACGCAGCGCATGTTCGAAGCGATGGGCCTGTGGAATGAAATCGTCGCGGCCTCGACGCCGATAACGAGCATCCACGTCTCCGACAAGGGCCGGTTCGGCTTTTCGCATATTGATGCCGAAGAACAGGGTGTCGAGGCGCTCGGTTACGTCGTCATCAATCGCGTGCTGGGCAGCGTCCTGCAATCCGCAATGTCAAAACTTGACGGCGTGGACCTGGTGTGCCCGGCGCGCATCGTCGATATTGCGCTATGTCCCGAACAAGCCAGGGCTGTCGTCGAGTCTGGCGGCGGGAGTCGACAAACCCTGACCTGTAATCTGCTCGTTGCGGCCGACGGCGCGAATTCAGCCACGCGCGAGATGATGGGCATCTCTGTACAGCAGAGCCAGTACGACCAGCGCGCCGTGATCGGCAATGTACTCCCGGAGAACAAACTGGACAACCGGGCGTTTGAACGTTTCACGGCGCAGGGACCACTCGCCATACTGCCGGTCGCCGACGATCGCGCCGGATTCATCTGGGCCGTCTCCGAGGACGACGCGGAACGTGTGCTGGCGCTTGACGACGGCGCTTTTCTGAGCGAGCTGCAAGCGGAATTCGGCTACCGCCTTGGTACTTTTTCGCGCGCGGGAAAACGCGCGTCTTATCCGTTGACGCTGAGCAAGGCGGCGCGCCTCACGGCGACCCGCAGCGTGCTGATTGGTAATGCTGCACACGGATTGCATCCGGTATCGGCGCAGGGATTCAACCTGGGCATGCGCGATGTCGCGGCACTGTGCGACTGCATCGCCGACGGCCTCGCCGGGTCGGGCGGCAGTGATCCGGGCGATGCGCAGCTCCTGGAACGCTACGCCAGCTGGCGCCGGAGCGATCAAAAGAAACTGCTGCGGTTCACCGACAGCCTGGTTCGTTTGTTCGGCAGCTCCCGCCGGCCGCTGCGCGCACTGCGAAATCTCGGCATGCTTGGCTTCGACCTGATACCCGGGGTTCGATCGGTATTCGCGAAGCACACCATGGGACTCGCCGGCAATCTTCCACGATTGTCGCGTGGAGTGCCGCTTAAATGAAGCGGCGCTTCGATGTCGTCATTGTCGGCGGAGGAATTACGGGCCTGGCCCTTGCAGCCATGCTCGCCAAAGGGCGACACGGCGGGGCGCTCGGAATCACGATCATTGATGCCGCAGCACGTCCTCGATTCTCGTTGGACGACGACATTGCTTTACGCGTATCGGCCATTGCAACGGGCTCGGCCACGTTGCTGGATTCGGTAGGCGCCTGGCAGCAGGTGAGTAATTCGCGATTGAGTGCCTATGAGTGCATGCGGGTATGGGACGAAAATGACACGCCCGATAGTCCGGCGACCGTCCGCTTTGATGCGGCTGAATTCGCAGTGCCGCAACTGGGGTTCATTGTAGAAAATGTCTTGCTGCAAGACGCGCTGCTGCGTCAGCTCGATTCGGAAGATGTCGAGTTGCGATTTGCAAGCGCGTTGCGCTCGCTCAGGCAGTCGGAACGACAGTACATCGTGGAGCTCGAAGGCGGCGACACGATTGTTGCCGACCTTGTCGTTGGCGCGGATGGCTCTCGTTCATTGGTACGCGCGGCCGTCGGAATCGAGACGCGGAAATGGCCTTACGGCCAGTCAGCGTTCGTCACCCATCTGCGACCCGAGCGCGAACACAAGGCAACTGCCTGGCAGCGTTTTCTGCGTGACGGTCCGCTGGGAATCCTGCCGCTTGCCGATGGTCGCGTGTCAGTCGTTTGGTCAACGACGCCCGGCATGGCAAGACGTGCCCTGGAAGCCGGCGACGACGACCTGGGCCGGATGCTGAGAGACGCGTCGGATCATGTCCTCGGTGAGCTCTCGGCAGCCGGGCCGCGCGGCGCATTCCCGCTCGGCGCGCAGCACGCGCGACGTTATGTATTGCCCGGCATAGCGCTGGTTGGCGACGCCGCGCATGCGATACACCCACTGGCGGGCCAGGGCGCGAACCTCGGGCTGCAGGATGCCGCCGAGCTCGCAAGCGTCGTGGACGCGGCGCTGGGCCGGGGTCTGCATCCGGGTGACCAGCCTGTCTTGCGCCGCTACGAGCGCGCCCGTAAGGGGGCCAACGCAACAATGTTGCACTTTATGACTGGCCTCAATCGCCTGTTTACGACAGACTCCCGTTTAGTCAAAGAACTACGCACGGCCGGAATGCGGATTTTCAATCGCAGCGGCCCAATAAGAGAACGCGCCGTCAAGGTCGCGCTCGGCGTCGACTGACGCCGCAAAAGGGGAAACAATGAAGCAGCGTTACGTCTTCGTGCTCGCGGCATTGCTGGCGGTCATCGGCCTGTCCGTCTTTCTGTACAAATGGCAGGTGCTTGGCTTCCCTCTCAGTGAAGATCAGGAAACCCCGGTGTGGACGATCGAATCCGCGGTCAATTTTGACAGTGGCCCGGGATCGATCAAGGTGCAACTGCACGTTCCGACCCTGACGCCCGGATTCAGGATGCTCAATGAGAATTCGGTGTCGCGCGGCTACGGCTTCAACCTCAATTACGGCAGCGGTGGTCGCGAAGCGCAGTGGGCAATTCGTCGCGCTGATGGTGAACAGACCATCTATTACCGTATTTCGGTGTACGAAGATGACAGTGTGGATCAATCCGATACGACGCCGCCGTTTCCTCCGCTGCCGGTAATCAACGAACCCCTGAAAACGGCCGTCGATGTCCTGGTGTCCGACGTTCGCGATCAATCTGCAGACACCGCATCGTTTACGGCCGAACTGCTGCGACGCGTTAATGATCCGACGCCGGACCCGAATATAGAGCTGTTGCTGGCGGGTGCTGGTTCGAGCGCCGAATTTGTTGGTGTTATTACGACGATACTCGCGGCGGCGCGCATACCCGCTCGTATGGTGCACGGCTTTCCGTTGTCCGGGCGGCAACGCAGCGCGTCGCTCGTCACCTGGCTCGAGGTGCACGATGGCGATCAGTGGCTCTACTTCAACCCCATGACAGGTGAGGAGCGCTTACCGGAACGCTTCTTCGTCTGGTGGCGCGGTAATGAACCGATTGTGACCGTAGAAGGTGGCAGCAATGTCGAAGTCGGTTTTGCGATCCAGCAAAACCATCTGGATGCGGTCGCTATCGCCGAAACGCAGGCGGCCAAGCGCGGTACTATTGCGGTCGACTTCTCGCTGTATAGCCTGCCTATTCAGACGCAGGCGGTTTACGGCGTGTTGCTCATGATTCCGATCGGTGCACTGATCATGGTGATCATGCGCAACCTCGTTGGCATCGACGCCTTCGGCACGTTCATGCCGGTCCTGATCGCGCTCGCATTTCGTGAGACCAAGTTACTCTGGGGTTTGGTGTTGTTTACGACCCTCGTTGCATTGGGTCTCAGCATTCGCTTCTTGCTAGATCGGCTGCGACTCTTGCTCGTACCCAGGCTCAGTGCCGTCCTGATTGTCGTCGTACTTCTGATGTTGTTTATCAGTCTCACCTCGCATCGCCTCGGAATGGAAACGGGACTGTCGGTCGCGCTGTTCCCGATGGTTATCATTGCCATGACGATCGAGCGTATGTCGGTCGTCTGGGAAGAGCGCGGCGCCGCCGATGCAATGCGTGCCGGCATCGGAAGCCTCGTTGTGGCGATCGCCGCGTATATCTTCATGGGCCTGGCCTGGCTCGAGCACCTGATATTTACTTTCCCCGAGTTATTGCTCTTGATTCTCGCGCTCGTCGTGCTCGCCGGTCGGTATACGGGATACCGACTCTCCGAGTTGCGACGCTTCAAGGCGCTGTCCCTCGAGTGATGTTTGCGATCGCTAAAAAGCTGCGCGAAAAAGGTGTCCTCGGGCTGAATGAACGAAACTCGGATTACATCATGCGCCTCAATCCGCGGCGCCTCTATCCGTTGGTCGACGACAAGGTCTTGACCAAGGAGCTTGCGCTCAAAGCCGGAATGGCCGTGCCGGACCTCTACGGCATCATTGCCCACCAGGGTGAGGTGCGAGAGTTCGCTGATATTGTTCGTGACCGAAATTCGTTCGTTATCAAGCCGGCGCGCGGCAGTGGCGGTGACGGCATCTTTGTCGTGGTCGGTCGCGGTAAACGCAAACGCGATAACTACCGCTTGAGCAGTGGCTTGTTTGTTTCGGAAGGTGAAATCCTGCACCACATCTCCAATACCGTCGGCGGCCAATACAGCCTCAGCGGCAATCCCGATAAAGCGCTCATTGAGTATTGCGTGCATTTCGATCCGACGTTTTCCGAAGTTAGCTACCAGGGTGTGCCCGATATTCGTGTGATCGTGTATCGAGGCTACCCGGCAATGGCGATGGTGCGATTGCCCACGCGCGCATCGGATGGCAAAGCCAATCTGCATCAAGGGGCTGTCGGCGCCGGCGTAGACCTTCGCACGGGCGAAACGCTGAATGGCGTACTCGAAAACGACGTCGTCGACGAACATCCGGACACCGGAGCACTGATTGCCGGCTTGAAAATACCGATGTGGAATTTCATCCTGGAGTCTTCCGCGCGTGGCTACGACGTTACGGGACTGGGCTATCTCGGGGTGGATATGGTGATCGATCGCGACCGCGGGCCGCTGATTCTGGAGATGAACGCGAGACCGGGTTTGAATATCCAGATCGCGAACCGAACGGGACTCGCACATCGGATCGCGCGGATCGAAGCAATTTACGATGCGTCGGCAAGCCCTGAGGAGCGTGCTGCCGTAGCACGGCGCGAATTCCCGGCCCACGAATTATCGCCTGGGGCACGTACCGAAACTTGACAGAGCATATCGACAGTGGAAAAAGCGAAATGGCTGCAAATAACAGGATCGTCAAGTTCATCAAAGACCGCGACTGGCGAATATGGCTGGGAATCGCGATCACCGCGGTCTGGATAGCAGGCGGCGCGTGGTACGTTGCGACGGAGATTTCAACCGACCCGACGCAACGACTTTCTTTGTCGGTTGTCGGTAGCTTCCTCGAGGGTGCGTTCGCACCGCTGGCGTTTCTCTGGCTCGTCCTCGGCTTGTTTATCCAGCAACGAGAGCTCGCGAACAACACGGAGGCGCTGCAGAAAACCTCCGAGCAATCCGAGAAGCAGACACATGCGATAGCCGCAACCGAGATGAATGCGCGGCAGGAGAGCTTCTTCAAGATCGCCGAGAACGTCAAGTATCAGCTGGGCGGCATCTCGGGGATGCTGTTTATCTCGGGACTTGGGCCGGCCGGCAGCGGCAGGATAGACCGTGAACAGGTCGACGATCTTTTCAATAAAGTGGGAACCGGTGACTACGGCATCTTCGCGCGCCTGTTTATCAGCACCGACTATTCGGATGAAGGCGGGCTCCCGGAGCTGCTATACGGGACCGACATTCGGCGCCGACACACGCAGAATTTCGTGCGGACCTTCGAACGCCTGTGCCGGCTTGCAAGAAATTGCGACGTCGACGGCATCATCGAAGACTCGCTGATGCAGAGTGCGTTTGGGCTGTTGTATCGTCGTATGCTCGACCACAAGCCGGACCAGAAAGACGCTTAAGGCTGTGATGCCAGCCAGGCATCCATACGTTGTTCCAGTATATCGAGTGGCAGCGCGCCGGCCCCGAGCAACTCGTCGTGGAATGCCCGGATGTCGAAGTCATCGCCAAGTTGCCGTTCGGCGCGCTCGCGCAGCGTCAGGATTTTCATTTGCCCGATTTTGTACGCCAGCGCCTGGCCCGGCATGGCGATGTAGCGATCGATTTCGTTGACGATGTCGTGCCCGGTTTTTGCGGCATTGTCCGTAAAGAAATCGATTGCCTGCTGTCGGGTCCAGCCCTTGTAGTGGATGCCGGTATCGACGACAAGCCGAACGGCACGCCACATGTCGTAGGTCAGCTGGCCAAAACGGGAGTAGGGGTCCTTGTAGAGCCCCAGATCATAGCCGAGCCGTTCGCTGTAAAGACCCCAGCCTTCGACAAACGCCGTAAAGCCGAGGAACCGGCGGAAATTCGGCATGTCGCCGAGTTCCTGTTGCAAGGCAATCTGCAGGTGATGGCCGGGCATGGCCTCGTGAACGCTAAGGACCTCAATCTCATACTTGGGACGAACTGCGGGCTTGTGCAGGTTCACCCAGTAAATTCCGGCGCGGCTGCCATCGGCGGCCGGTCGGGAGTAATACGCCGTCGTCGTATCGGGTGCTATCGAATCCGGGATCGGTTTCACGCCGTACGGCATACGTGGCAGCACGCCAAACAAGTTTACGAGTTCCGGATCGATGCGCTTGGCCGTTGCGAGGTACGCCTGGTAGAGGTCGGCAGGATCTTCAAAGTAAAACTGTGGATCCGTTCTCAGGAAAACGAGGAAGTCATTGAAGCCGCCGTCGAACGCGACCTCGGTGATGATCTCTTGCATCTCCCCGCGCAAACGCTGCACCTCCTGCAGTCCGAGCCTGTGAATCTCATCCGGCGCCATGCGCGTCGTCGTGAAAGAACGCGCCAGGTGTTCGTACCAGGCATTGCCGTTCGGCAACGCAGACTGGCCGATGCTGTCGCGACTCGCCGGCAGGTACCGGTTGTTGAAATAACGATTGAGCTTCCTGTAGGCCGGCAAGACGGTCTTTTGAATTGTCTCCAGGGCGTCGGCCTGCAGGCGTTGCCTGTCTTCGACCGGTAACGAGTCGGGCAAGTTTTCGAAAACGCGGTAGAAGGGACTTTCTTCGGCGCTGTCGACCAGCTGCAATGCAAGCTGTGACTTGACGCGTTGCATCAGGATCTTCGGTGCGACGATGCCGGCCTTGCGACCGGCCTCCGCAAGGTCCATTTCCTGATCGATTACGACGTCGACCTTGCTCATGCGCGCGAGCCAGTCTTCGAAGTCCTTGCTGGTTACGAGGCGCAGCTGGTTCGTGGTGTTTTCCAGGTTCTGGACGCCACCGCGGTGAAAAAAGGGCATGAGGTGTCCGCGAAATTGATACACGTCGACATCGTCCTGAAGTTGTCGACGCAACAGCTCGTAATTGAGTTGATCGCTCTTTGACAGGGCATTGCGATCGATACCGTAGACCCGGCGCAGGAAATCGCGCGTCTCATCGTGGCGGCGCTCATAGGCATTCAGGCTCTGGTCCTGCCACTGGTCGTTAAAGCGGCGATCGCCGATCATCGAGGCCATTACGGGCGAGCTCTTGAGTGTCCACTCCCAGTGTTCCGACAGGAGAGTCTCGAAGTCGCTTGTGGCATCGGCAAGGGATGCGGCGGAGGGCGCCAGGAGGAGAACCGCCAGCGCGACGTTAAGTGCTTTCATGCCGAGTTCCTGAGTCTGCGATGCGACGCATTGTCGCCGTCGCGGTCCCGGCTGGCAACCGGTCGTGGCATTGGCTATGATTGCGCGCACTGATCTATAGCGTGCACAGAAGAGGTCTCGTTCAATCGAGGCGCCGAAGGCGCAACGCGCTCGGAAACGCTCAGGCAGAAGGACTGAGTACGCTGATCAGCTCTGGAGAGTGGCCAAACGGCCCACCGAAGGGGTATGTGGCCATCGCCCGACTACCGGCAGCCATTGATCTCTCAGGTTGCAAAGGACAGAGGGGCGGCAGGCTAAACGGCTTGCCGCCCCTGTTTTTTGCACGAATCTGAAAAAGAGCTAACGACATGGGTTTACGAACGCCGCTTCACGAGCAGCACGTTGATGCCGACGCCCGCATCGTCGACTTCGGTGGGTGGGACATGCCGCTGCATTACGGCTCGCAAAAAGAAGAACATCTTGCTGTGCGGCAAAATGCCGGTGCATTTGACGTCTCGCACATGACGATCGTCGACCTTAGTGGCGCCAGGGTAAGGGAATTTCTGCAATACCTGGTCGCCAATGACGTTGCCAGGCTCAAGAAATACGGCAAGGCGCTGTATACCTGCATGCTCAATCCGGCTGGCGGCGTTATCGACGATCTGATCATCTACTTTGTTGCCGATACCGAATACCGCCTGGTCGTGAATGCAGCGACACGTGAAAAAGACCTGGCCTGGATCACAGAGCAAGCGGCACCGTTCGCTGTGGATGTGCGGGAGCGTGCGGAGCTCGCGATGATCGCGGTGCAGGGACCGAATGCGCGCGACATGGCCGCGCCGTGCATCGACGCCAAATGGCGCGACGCGGCGTTGGCATTGAAACCCTTCAATGGTTTGCAGGCAGGCGAGTTATTCGTTGCGCGAACCGGCTATACGGGTGAAGACGGCTGGGAGATCGTGCTGCCCGCCGCTGCGGCACCCGCGATTTGGAACAGTCTGCTCGCTGCCGGCGTTGTCCCCTGTGGCCTCGGCGCTCGCGATACGCTGAGGCTGGAAGCGGCTATGAATCTCTATGGCTCCGATATGGATGAGTCGATATCTCCGCTGGAAGCGGGCCTGGGCTGGACAGTCGCCTGGGAGCCCGCCGAGCGCAACTTCATCGGGCGCCCGCAACTGGAAATGTTACGACAGTCTCCGGACAGGCGGCGTTTCGTCGGGCTGTTGCTGGAAGACCGCGGCGTATTGCGCAATCACCAGAAAGTCATCGTCGATGGCATCGGTGAAGGCGAAATCACGAGCGGCGGGTTTTCGCCGACTATCGGGCGCTCTATAGCGCTCGCGCGCGTCCCGGCCGGTAATTACGATCGCGCCCAGGTCGAGGTCAGGGGCAAACTGTTGAATGTGCGGATTGTAAAGACGCCGTTCGTTCGTAACGGGAAAATACGCATCGACGTGTGACGTCGCTGCTGTACAAATCAATGGGAGTAGCAAGATGAATGAATTGCCGGGAGACCTTCTTTACACATCGGATCATGAGTGGTTGCGACGCGAAGACGACGGTACCGTCACTATCGGTATCACCGACCACGCCGCGACTGCGTTGGGTGATCTCGTGTACGTCGAGCTGCCCGAAATCGAACAAGAGGTCGACAGCGGTGGCGAGATGGCGGTTGTGGAGTCTGTCAAAGCGGCCTCCGATGTTTATGCGCCCATCTCCGGCAACATTGTCGCGATCAACGAAGACCTCAATGACGATCCGGAGAAGATCAACGTCGAGCCCTACGGTGAGGGCTGGATCGTTCGAATGGAGCCCGCCGACGACTTTGATGAAAGCGAGTTGCTGTCGCCGGATGCCTACCAGCAACTGCTCGACGAACTCGAAGACTGAGTAATCCCCGATGCCCTTTATCCCTCATACCGACAAAGACACGCTGGAAATGCTGGCGGCGATCGGCGCTGACTCTATCGACGATCTGTTCGACGAAATCCCGGCACAACTCCGCATCGACCATCTTCATGGCGTGCCCGAGGCGCACAACGAGATGGAGGTATCGCGACTGATGCGGAACCGCGCGGCGATGGACGGGTCGCCGCTGTGCTTTATCGGCGCCGGAGCCTATGAGCATCACATCCCCGCCGCCGTCTGGGACATCGCAACGCGCGGCGAGTACTACAGCGCGTACACGCCCTACCAGGCCGAGGCGAGCCAGGGAACACTGCAGACCATCTACGAGTACCAGACGATGATCACGGGCCTGACCGGGCTGGATGTTAGCAACGCGTCGTTGTATGACGGGGCCTCGGCGCTGGCCGAAGCGGCTCTGATGGCCGTTCGCGTCAATCGGCGTGTGAAGACAGGGCGAGTGTTGCTCGCACCGGGCGTCAATCCCGTTTACGAGCAGGTTGCCGCGGCGATTGCGGGCAGCCAGGGGTTGTCATTCGTGCGGCTGCCTCGCGATGCGGCGACGGGCAATGTGGCGTTTGATGAGCTCGCCGATGACCAGGCCCCGGTCGCCGTCGTCATTCAACAACCGTCGTTCCCCGGCACACTCGAAGATGTTGATCGATTGACGGATTGGGCGCACGCGCAGGGCGCCGCGGTCATCGGGATTGTGAATCCCGTCTCGCTCGCAATACTGAAGGCGCCCGGTCACTGGGGCGAACAGGGTGCCGACATTGCGATCGGTGAAGGCCAGCCCTTGGGCGTGCCGCTGTCATCGGGCGGACCGTACTTTGGCTTTATGACCTGCAAACAGAAACATGTGCGGCAGATGCCGGGACGCATCGTCGGCCGCACGACCGACCTGGACGGTAATCCCGGGTTTGCCCTGACGTTGCAGGCGAGGGAGCAGCATATCCGCCGTTCGAAAGCGACATCGAACATCTGCACGAATCAGGGTCTCATGGTGACGGCGGCCACGATCTACATGTCGTTGCTGGGCTTTCAGGGCCTCGTGCGCGTTGCACAGAAGTCGCACGAGAACACGACGCGGCTGGTCGACGGACTCGTCGCTATCGACGGTATGGAGCGGCTGTACGCGGGGCCCTATTTTCACGAGGTCGCGCTGCAGCTGGATCGGCCGGTGGCCCCGGTGCTCGCCGCGCTCGCAGAACGCGATATTCTGGGTGGCTACGACCTGTCGTCATTCGCATCGGCGGATGCACTCATGGTCTGCGCAACGGAAACAAAAACATCCGCAGACATCGATTTAACCATAGCGGCGTTTGCCGACGTCATGGCCGGAGCCGGCCGGGGAAAAGTGTAGTGGCGAAAATTCAATTTGAACACGCATCGTATCGCACCTACGGGGATCTGCCCGCGATCGGAAGCCGGGCGCCCGACGTTTCGCTCGTGAACACCAGCCTGCAGAACGTGTCGCTTGCCAACTGGATGGGCATGAGAAAGATTATGAACATCTTTGTAAGCATCGACACGTCCGTTTGCGCCGAATCGGTCATCAAGTTCGAGCGCTACTCGGGCGATCGGGACGACCTTGCATTGCTCATGATCTCGTATGACCTGCCATTCGCTCACAGGCGATTCCAGAAAGAACACGATCTGAAAAAAGTGGTCGGCCTGTCCGCGATTCGTCACGCCGGTTTCGGTGAGAACTACGGTGTGATGATTATCGACGGCCCGCTGGCCGGCATGTTCTCGCGCGCCGTCGTGGTACTGGATGAAAACAACACGGTCGTGTACAGCGAGTTGATTGAAGACATTACGACAGAGCCCAACTACGGTGCGGCTTTTCGCGCGCTTGGAATTGATATCGATGAGTAATCTTATTTTTGATAAATCGCGCGCGGGGCGTCGGGCATTCGCGCAAGCCCCCGGCGCCTCGGCAGCGGTCGCGATTCCTGAAAAATTCTTGCGCAGTGACAACCCACGATTACCGGAAGCCAGCGAATTGCAGGTCGTGCGGCATTTCACGCGCCTGTCGCAAATGAACTTCTCGATTGACACACAGTTCTATCCACTGGGCTCGTGCACGATGAAATACAATCCGCGCGCCTGCAATACGCTCGCGTTATTGCCCGAGTTTGCGGGGCGGCACCCCCTGGGACCCGTTAGCCATGGCCAGGGTTTCCTGACCTGCATGTACGAGCTGCAGGAAATGTTGAAGGAAGTAACGGGCATGAAGGGCGTGTCGTTGACGCCGATGGCCGGTGCGCAGGGCGAACTCGCCGGCGTCGCCATGATCAAGGCGTATCATGAGGCCCGCGGCGACCACGACAGAACGGAGATCATCGTCCCCGACGCCGCGCACGGCACGAACCCGGCAACGGCGACCATGTGTGGCTGCAGCGTCAAGGAAATTCCTACGGGTCCGGACGGTGATATCGAAATAGAGGCGCTACGGGCGGTACTCGGTCCGAATACGGCCGGCATCATGCTCACCAACCCGTCGACACTCGGTGTCTTCGAACGGCACATCAAGGACGTGGCGGATATGGTGCACGATGCGGGAGGCTTGCTGTATTACGATGGCGCTAATCTCAACGCAATCCTCGGCAAGGTGCGCCCCGGCGACATGGATTTCGATGTCATCCATATGAACCTGCACAAGACGTTTTCGACGCCACACGGTGGCGGCGGGCCTGGCTCTGGCGCCGTGGGCGTCAACAATCGGTTGTTGCCATTCATGCCGATCCCGGTGGTCGGCAAGTCGGAAGTCGATGGAGTGACCGTTTATGACTGGCTGAGCGAAGACGATTTGCCGCAGAGTATCGGTCGTCTGTCGGGATTCATGGGGAACGCCGGCGTACTGCTGCGTGCGTACGTTTACATGCGCATGATCGGGCGTGAAGGTATGGAGCGCATCGCGGAGTACGCCACGCTGAATGCCAACTACCTGATGGCGCGCCTGCGAGACGCGGGCTTTGAACTGGCGTACCCGCAACGCCGTGCGAGCCACGAATTCATTGTGACACTCAAACACGAGGCCAAGTCGGTGCAGCTGACCGCGATGGATGTCGCCAAAGCATTGCTCGACCGAAACTACCACGCGCCGACGACCTATTTCCCGCTGCTGGTGCCCGAGTGCTTGCTGATCGAGCCGACAGAGACCGAAAGCAAGGAAACGCTGGACGGATTTGTCGCCGCCATGATCGAGATCGTTCGGGCCGCGAAAGAGGATGGCGTCAATTACAAGGAGGCGCCGTATACGATGCCGGTACGGCGGCTGGACGACGTCAAGGCGGCACGGCAGCTGGATCTTGCTTATCGCAGGGATGCGGCGGAGGCCGCAAGCTGACGGAGCGCTCACGCCGAGAGGCGACGCACGTCGTCGCCTGCCACCGCCGATTTTGCTCAAATAGGGAACCGCTCTGCCGGCAGGCAGTCGAGTGTAAGACGAAAGCCGGCAATCGGTCCGGCAGTAGATCAGGATGACTATGACATACGGCAGAAATCTGGCGGTGGTCGCGGCGCTGTTCCTTGGCGCGACGAGCAACGCCGCTGAAGATACGGCATGGACCGAGACACTCGAACGCATCTCCTCCGGCGTGGTGTCCATACGTGTAGACAGTACCCGCGCCTTCGACACGGAGTGGAACAGCTCGAGCCAGGCGACGGGCTTTGTCGTTGATGCGCAGCGCGGCCTGATATTGACCAATCGCCATGTCGTGACGCCCGGACCCGTCATCGCCGAGGCCGTATTCCGCAATAACGAGGAAGTACGCCTCACGCCCGTATACCGGGATCCGGTGCACGATTTCGGGTTCTTCCGTTACGATCCTGCGGAATTGAGCTACATAGAGCCCGTGGCGTTGCCGTTGGATCCGGAAGGGGCGGGCATCGGCAAGGAGATCCGGGTGATTGGCAACGACGCCGGCGAACAGCTGTCTATCCTGGCCGGCACGATCGCACGTCTGGATCGCAAAGCGCCCGAGTACGGTCGTGGCAAATACAACGACTTCAATACGTTCTATTTGCAGGCAGCCTCGGGAACGTCAGGTGGCTCTTCCGGATCACCGGTCGTGAATATCGACGGACGTGTTGTGGCGCTCAATGCCGGCGCGAACAGCTCGGCGGCCAGCAGCTTTTTCCTGCCACTCGACAGGATCGACCGTGCGTTAAAAGAGCTGCAGCGTGATGCGCCGGTTTCGCGCGGCACCCTGCAGACGACCTTTCAACGCAAAGCCTACGATGAGCTGCGTCGTCTCGGCCTGTCGCCGGAGTCCGAGCGCCTTGCGCGGTCGTCGTTCCCGAAGCTGACGGGCATGCTGGTCGTCGATCAGGTCATCCCGGATTCGGCGGCTGCCGTTGAGATTGCGCCAGGCGACATCCTGATCCGCGTCAACGGGCAACTCGTGACAGAGTTCGTGCCGTTGGAGGCCATTCTGGACAGCCACGTCGATGCGGTCATCGAAATCGAGCTGGAACGCGGCGGCAAGCCCGTCGTTGCCAAACTGCTCGTGGACGATCTGCATGCAATTACGCCGGACGAATACCTAGAATTCGGCGACGGCATCGTCAACAAGCTGTCGTACCAGCAGGCGCGGCATTACAACCGCGCCGCCGACGGCGTGTACGTTGCCAATCCCGGCTACCTGTTTTCGAAAGCGGCAATTCCGCGCGGCGCGGTCATTGTCGAGGTCGACGGCGAAGAGGTTCGCGATCTGGATGATTTCGAGGCCGCCCTCGACGGTCTCGCGAACGGCGAACGTGCGCTTGTGCGATACGTGACTATGGAGAATCCGCAGAATTCGATCGTCCGGCTGCTCGAAATGGACCGTATCTGGTTCCCGGCCCGTCGCTGTGCGCGCGACGATGCACTTGGCTTCTGGCCGTGCCGCGATCTTGCGGACGGCCCGCCGCCCAAGCCGGTCGAGGTCAGCAGCACGCGCCTGACGAATTATTCCGATCCGATCGTCAGGGCGATTGCACCATCGCTGGTGGTCGTTACCTTCGATTTGCCCTACACGCTGTCGGGCGTTTCGGATCGGCACTACTATGGCACCGGTCTCATCGTTGACAAGGAGCGCGGCTACGTTCTGGTCGATCGCAATACCGTACCGATAGCCATCGGTGACGTCACTGTGACCTTTGCCGGATCGCTCGAGGTGAAAGGTAAGATCGAGCAGCTGCATCCATTGCACAATTTAGCGATAGTTTCGTATGACCCGCAGAGTATCGGCACGACGCCCGTCAAAGAAGCGACGTTCAAAACGTCGACCCTCGAGCCCGGAGATGATGTGTGGGTTGTCGGCATCAAGGCAGATCATCAACTCATCCATCAAAAGAGCATGGTGTCGTCGGTCGACCCGCTGTCGTTGCCATTGTCACGCACGTTGAGATTTCGTGATTCCAACATCGAGGGCATCTCGCTGGTAAACGCGCCCAACGATGTTGACGGTGTGCTTGTCGACCGAAAAGGACGCGTGATGGCGACCTGGTCGAGTTTCATGTTGCAGTCGGGTGGCGATTCAGCGCAGTTGAATCGCGGTATTGGCAGCGACGTCGT
Organism: Woeseiaceae bacterium; assembly: GCA_013001045.1. Taxonomy (GTDB): domain Bacteria; phylum Pseudomonadota; class Gammaproteobacteria; order Steroidobacterales; family Woeseiaceae; genus UBA1847. Next base: position 24,194 of record JABDNG010000070.1, read on the forward strand.
CACGCAATTTGTTGAGACGGTTCAACAAGGCCTGCCGTTCTACTCGCTCGAAGCTGAATTCGTTTATGCGCCGCTGTTTGCGGCCCGCAAGATGGGCGTCGATGAAGAATGGGTCGCGCGGCTCGAGAACAACAACCCGGTACGCCGACGGGCGCTGACAATCACGCGACTGGTTGCCGGAACGCCGGCATCGAGATTGCTGAAGAACGGCGACATGATACTGGCCATCGATGGCCAGGTGATCACGTCTTTCAGGTCACTCGAAAAAGCCACGCAAAAACCGGAAGTTAAGGTCACTGTATGGCGTAACGACGAGGTGCATGAGATCGTCGTGCAGACGGCGGCGCTCGATGGCCTCGGTATCGATCGAGCGATCTCCTGGGCCGGCGCGTTGTTGCAGAATCCGCATCGGGCGATGGCGGCGCAGCGTGGCGTCGATACGGACGGCGTGTACGTTGCCTACTTCAGCTACGGTTCGCCGGCGACGCGCTACGGTCTCTGGGCCGGGCGTCGGGTCGTTGAGGTCAACGAGACCGCCACACCGGATTTACAGGCGTTCATCGACGCCGTCGAAAATATCAAGCACCGTGAGTCGGTACGGCTGAAAACGGTGACGTGGAACGGTACCGCCGAGGTCATCACCCTGAAGCTCGACAATCAGTACTGGCCAGCCTATGAGATCAGGCGCACTGAAAACGGCTGGCGGCGCACCGGGTTTGGGTCCTGAGCGGCACGCCCCGTCTTGTTGATTGTTGCAACGCTTATTCCTCGCTTAACTGGTTTGCAAGCGCTTCCCATGTCGTGACGGGCATTTCGCAATGCGTGCCGAGGCAGCGATACGCAATTGTATCGCCATCAACCGCGGCCCGGTCGGCCAATGCCCCGGGCAGATCGTGCGCCTCGGCGCTGATCGCAAATACCAGGCGGCGCGGCGCATAGAGTCGCGCGGCGGAATCCCGCCAGCGTGCGATCTCCTCAGCCTCTCCGCGGATGACGACAATCTCCGGGTGATCGAGGTACTCCTCGAGCGCAGTGAGCAGGCTGACGTGGCCGTGCGGGTATTCCTGGATCGCTCGCCAACTCGCGCGCAGGGTTCTGTCCGCGGCATCGAGATAGCGGGTCTCGCCCAGCAGGAAGCCCAGGCGTTGTAATGCCAAAGCGGCAATGCCGTTGCCCGATGGTACGGCTTCGTCGGCCAGCGGTTTTGGTCGGTGGATCAACATCTCATGGTCATCGGCGGTAAAGAAGAATCCGCCGTCACGGTCCTCGAAATGCTGCAACATCAGCTCGGCGATTTGCACCGCGAAATCGAGATGAGCGGTGTCCCAGCGCGCCTGCAGCAACTCGAGCAGTGCATCGAGAAGAAACGCATGATCGTCAAGATACGCGGCAAGACGCGCTTCGCCATCCTTGTAGTTCGCGAGCAGGCGCCCGTCGCGCATTAGTGTCTTTTGCAGGAAGTTCGCAGCCTGTATGGCCGCGTCGACGAGATCCGGGCGTTCCAGCGCGCGGCCGGCAATCGCGAGACCTCGTATCGCCAGTGCGTTCCAGGATGTCAGTTGTTTTTCGTCGCGCCCGGGTGCGACGCGTTTCCATCGCTCCGCCAGGAGTATCTGCTTCGCGCTGTCGACAGTGGACCGGACGTCTTTTTCCTTGTGGCCTGTTGCGGCCGCGACGTCGCTGATCGATTTGCGCACCGTGAGGTGCCATTGACCCTCGAAATTGGCGTCCTTGTCCAAACCGAAGCGTTGTGCGAAGACGGCGTAATCGTCTCCGAGCAGCTCGCGAACCTGTTCCGGGCGCCATAGGTAATAGAGGCCTTCGTGTCCCTCGGAATCGGCATCGCGGGTCGCGAAAAAGCCGCCGTTTTCGGCCTGCATGTCGGCCAGCATCCAGTCGGCGGTCGCGTTTGCCACGTCGGCGAATCGTGCGTCGCCCGTGGCGAGTGCCGCTTGCGCGTACAACGCGAGCAATGGCCCGTTGTCGTACAGCATCTTCTCGAAATGCGGAATCTGCCAGTATCGATCGACCGAATAACGGCAGAAGCCGCCACCGACATGATCGAAAAGCCCGCCATCGGCCATGCGCGTCAATGTCAACGTTGCCATGAACAGCGCTTCGATATCGGGCTCGGCATCACTGGCACTGGCGCGCCAGTGGCGCAACAGAAAATCGATAGTTGTGGGATGCGGAAACTTCGGTGCCGAGCCAAAGCCGCCGTAGTCGCGATCGAACGTCTGCTCGAAGGTGCCACGCGCGGTGGCGAGCGGCAAGCCATCGAGTTGGCTATCAGCGTCGGCGGGCGTCGGTTCGAGTTTTGTGAAGACATCCAGTAGTCGCGCACTCTGCGAACGGACTTCATCACGCTTTTCGCCGTAGTAGGTGGCGACGTTTCGCAGGAGTTCACTGAACGCGGGCATGCCATAGCGCGCGTCTTTCGGGAAATAGGTTCCACCAAAGAATGGACGCTGGTCGTCACCGTCGAGAAACATCGTCAGCGGCCATCCGCCGCCGCGCTGGGTGAGCAGCTGATGCGCTGTCTGGTAAATCTTGTCGACGTCAGGGCGCTCTTCGCGATCGACTTTGATGTTGACGAACAGGTCATTCATGAGTTCGGCGGTTGGCTCGTCCTCGAAGGACTCGTGGGCCATGACATGGCACCAGTGGCAGGCTGAGTAGCCGACGGACAGCAACACCGGTTTGCCGCTATCGCGCGCGACCTGGAATGCCTCGTCACCCCAAGGATACCAGTCGACCGGATTATCGGCGTGTTGCTTGAGGTAGGGACTCGTTTCCTTTGCAAGGCGATTGGACATGGAATCCTCTAAGGCACTGCCACTATGACGAGCTTCAGAAACTGACTATGATACGCGTCTTGTATCGATTTCGAGCGGGAATTCATGCTGACCTATCCTGAGATCGACCCGGTCATCTTTTCGATCGGCTTTCTCAAAATTCGCTGGTACGGCCTGATGTACGTCATCGGCTTCCTGTTTGCGTGGTGGCTCGCACGGCGTCGCTGCAAACATCCGGACTCGCCGATCAATGCCGAGCAGGTCGATGACCTGATTTTTTACGGCATGCTCGGCGTAATCATCGGTGGACGATTGGGCTACGCGCTCGTCTATGGCTGGAGTCAGCTCACGAGCGACCCATTTTATCTTTTCAGAATCACCGAAGGCGGTATGTCGTTTCACGGCGGGCTGGCCGGTGTCATGATCGCGATGTGGCTGTACGGCCGCAGGCTGGGTCACTCCATCTGGCGCATGACCGATTTCGTCGCGCCGATCGTGCCACTCGGACTGGGCTTCGGTCGTATCGGCAATTTTATTAACGGCGAGCTCTGGGGCAAACCGACTGACGTGCCGTGGGGCTTCCTCGTGAATGGCCAGGTGCTGCATCCTTCACAATTGTACGAGGCGCTCCTCGAGGGATTCCTGTTGTTCGTGATTCTCTGGACGTACTCGGCCAAACCGCGGCCTTACCTGGCTGTCTCCGGCATGTTCCTGCTGTTGTATGGCGTGTTCCGCTTCATTGTTGAGTTCTACCGGGTTCCCGACGCGCACCCGGGCTACCTGGCATTGGGTTGGGTAACGATGGGCCAGGTCCTGAGCCTGCCGATGGTGATCGCGGGAGCCGTCTTGCTGCTTATGGCCTACGGCTCCGGCCGAGCGGCCGAAGGGAAGACCTGACATGCAGCAATATCTCGACATGATGCGGCTAGTGCGCGAGACGGGAACGAAAAAGGAAGATCGCACGGGCACTGGAACGCTGAGCGTTTTCGGGCACCAGATGCGCTTCGATCTCGGCAAAGGATTCCCACTCGTCACCACGAAGAAATTGCATTTGCGTTCAATTATTCATGAGTTGCTGTGGTTCCTGAGCGGTGACAGTAACATTCGTTACCTCAAGGAAAACGGCGTTTCCATATGGGACGACTGGGCCGACGAAAGCGGCGACCTTGGACCCGTTTACGGCGTGCAATGGCGCGCATGGCCAACCCCCGATGGCGGCACCATCGACCAGGTTGCGCAGATCATGCAACAGTTACGCGAAACGCCGGACTCACGACGCATCATCCTGAGCGCCTGGAACGTCGCTGAAATCGACAACATGGCGTTACCCCCGTGCCACTGCCTGTTCCAGTTTTACGTGGCGGACGGCAAGCTTTCCTGCCAGTTGTACCAACGCAGCTGCGACATTTTTCTGGGAGTGCCTTTCAACATCGCCTCGTACGCATTGCTGACGCACATGCTTGCCCAGCAGGCGGATCTTGGCGTCGGCGATTTCGTATGGACAGGTGGCGATTGCCATTTGTATTCGAATCATCTCGAGCAAGCGGACGAACAACTGACTCGCGAGCCTTTGCCGTTACCGCGACTCGCGATCACGCGCAGGCCGGAGACTATCTTCGACTACCGCTACGAGGATTTCGAAATTCTGAATTACGAAGCGCATCCGCACATAAAAGCCGCTGTCGCGGTTTGACGCATTGATATGATCAGCATCATCGTCGCGGCGTCGATGAATAACGTGATCGGCGCAAAGGGTGGTCTCCCCTGGAGACTCCCGGACGACCTCGAGCGATTCAAGCAACTCACGCTCGGCAAGCCCATCGTGATGGGGCGATTGACATGGGAGTCGATCGGACGACCATTGCCGGGCAGGCAGAATATCGTGCTTACGCGCCAGGTCGATTTTAGCGCCGACGGCTGCGACGTCGCTGCTTCACCGGCGGACGCACTGAGCCTTGCTGGCGATGCCACGGAAATCATGATCATCGGCGGCAGCCAGATCTACGAGTTCTTTCTGCCGAAGGCCGGTCGTTTGCACCTCACGCGAGTGCGCGCCGAGATCGAAGGCGACGCGTTCTTTCCCATGATCGATGATCGCGCCTGGCAACTCGTCGATCGGGAATTTCACGAGGCGGATGACGCGCATCAGTTTGCGTTCGAATTCAGGACTTACGAAAGGACAGGTCGTGCGTGATTGCCTATAGGGTCTGACCCTTGACCTGCACGACACGAGGTATTCGTTTGTCGATGCGCACGGCGGTGAGTTGACGGCCCCACACACAACCCGTATCCAGGCTGATCAGCTCCGGGAGTACGATCAGTCCCAGCGCGGACCAGTGCCCGAAGACGACGCGCGTACCGCGCCAGGCTGGTTTCTTCGCCGCGTACCACGGCATCAAACCCTTACGGGCGCGCCACGGTGACCCACTGAAGCTCAGGTCGAGATGTCGGTCGGCGGTCACCATGCGCATGCGGGTCAGGCAATTGATAATGAAGCGCAGCCGCTTGTAGCCGGACAGCTTGCCGGACCAGAGGTTTGGGGCGTTGCCATACATTTTGCCGAGCAATATCGGGTAGTCGTGACTCTGCAACGCCGCTTCGACCTCGGCTGCGCGCGCCAGCGTATTCTTCACGCTCCAGTCCGGATGCGTGCCCGCATGCACGAGCAGCGTTTTGAGGTGCGCGTCGTAATGCGCGAGCGGTCGATGCCTCAGCCAGTCGCACAGTTCTTCGGCGTCCGGCGCGTTCAGCAATTTGGCCAGTGAGCCGAATCGTTTGCCGAAGCGCACGACGCCGGCTTCGAGCGCCAGCAGGTGCAAATCGTGATTGCCGAGGACCATGACGACCGAGTCGCCGAGCTTCTTCACGAAACGCAGTGTTTTCAGCGACTTGGGCCCACGATTGACGAGGTCGCCGGTCAGCCAGAGCGTGTCCCGGGACGGCTCGAAGCGCAGGTCGTCGAGCAGTCGCCGGAATGGGTCATAGCAGCCCTGCAGGTCGCCGATTGCATACACTGCCATTAACTGGCCACCTAATGAAGCAGGCCCGGTACTGCCAGCGTGAAGGGTGCGATGGGTGCGTCAAAGCTCGCGCCGTCATCGCCTTCCATGCGATACAGACCTTGCATGGCGCCGACCGGCGTTTCGAGAACAGCGCCACTCGAGTAACGAAAACGTTCGCCAGGGTTCAGATGCGGCTGTTCCCCGACAACGCCGTCACCATTGACTTCCTGCACCTTGCCATTGGCGTCGGTAATGACCCAGTGGCGGCTAAGCAGCTTCGCCGCGACGTCGCCATCGTTGGAAATTGTAATGGTATAGGCGAACACATAGCGGTCGGCCTCGGGTTCCGATTGCTCATCGATATACGTTGTCGCGACCTGAACGCGGATTGCGCATTGATTCTCGTCCATGGCGATATTCTATCGTATGCGCATTAAGGTTGGTGCCTTGATTTCTTGTGCAGATGATTGGCCAGCGATATGTACGCCGCAATCGAGACCTGTTCGGGTCGAAGTCCTGCGTCGATGCCGACGGCGTCGAAATCAGCCGCGTCTGCAACGGTTTTCAGCGAGTTGCGAAGCGTCTTGCGACGCTGCATGAAGGCCGTCGCGACGAGCGTTGACAGTCCCGCTTCATCGTCGATCTGGAATGTGTCGGGCGGCAACGGGTCGAGGCGAACGACGGCGGATGTTACAGCCGGTGGTGGTTTGAATGCGGACCGGTCCACGTTGAACAGCGGCTCAATACTCAAGTGGCAGCCGAGCATGATACCCAGGCGGCCGTAAGCCTTGCTACCGGGCGCCGCCGCCATTCGATCGACAACCTCCTTTTGCAGCATGAAGTGCATGTCCAGGATTCGATCGCGATATTTCAACAAATGGAACAGCAACGGTGTTGAAATATTGTAGGGGAGATTGCCGACGATGCGCAGGCGCTCGCTTAGGGTCGAAAAATCGAAGGTCAGCGCATCCGCCTCGTGGATGGTCACCGCGGGATTGTTGTCGTATTGCCGCCTGAGCATAGCGGCGAGTTCGCGGTCGAGCTCGATCGCATGCAGGTGGCCGACCGTGTTAGCGAGGATGCCCGTAATTGCACCTCGTCCCGGTCCAATCTCGACGATCACGTCCTGCCTGGCCGGCCGGATACTACGAATGATGGCGTCGATTACGCCGGGGTCTGTCAGAAAGTGCTGGCCGAAGCGCTTGCGGGCTCTGTGGCCGGCCATTACGCGCGTGCCAGTTTTGCGGCGAGTTCCACCGCGGCGATCAGGCTGCCCGCATCGGCCTCGCCGGTGCCGGCAATATCGAAGGCGGTGCCATGGTCGACTGACGTGCGAATGATGGGCAGGCCCAGCGTGATGTTGACGGCATGACCGAAGCCCGCATATTTCAGGACAGGCAGTCCCTGGTCGTGGTACATGGCCAGCACCGCGTCTTTGCGGCCCGCGGCGGGCGTAAAGGCCGTGTCGGCTGGCAGGGGACCACGTAGTTGCAGGCCCTTGCCACGCAGTTCTTCGATCACTGGCGCGATGACGTCGACGTCCTCATGCCCGAGGTGACCACCTTCACCGGCGTGCGGGTTTAGTCCGCACACGACGATCTGCGGGTTGGGGATCTTGAATGTCGCGCGCAGGTCGTGATCGAGAATCGTAAGCACGTCACGCAGGCGCTTCTTGGTGATGTACCTGGGCACTTCGCTCAGCGGCATGTGCGTGCTGGCCAGGGCAACGCGGAGGTCGCCGGCAACGAGCATCATGACGGGCAGTTCGGTATCCGTCAGTTCCGCCAATAGTTCCGTATGTCCCGTGAAAGGGATACCCGCATCGGCGATCACGCGCTTGGCGAGCGGTGCGGTCACGAGGCCGGAAAACTCGCCGCGAAGGCAACCGGTGACCGCTCGGTTCAGGCCATCGAGTAGCGTCCGGGCATTGGCCGGGTCGGGCTTGCCGCAGGTCACCGGTGCCGGGAAGGGCGTGTCGATCACGCGTAAGCCGCCCTTGATGAGTGACTTATCGCCGACAATGACGACGTCATCTGCGTACGGAGAACCGGCCAGGGCACTGCACAATTCAGGGCCGATGCCGGCAGGTTCGCCGGCAGTCACTACCAGTGGCCGGCCAGGAGTCACGCTAGATGCGCGAGTCGACGAACGCCTCATCGCGAAGGCGTTGCATCCACAGCTGCGTTTCTTCTTCCATCTTGCTGTTGCGAATTCTCAAGTCGCAGTTACGTTTCTTGAGGTCTTCCGTGTTGTCGTAGACGCGTCGATCGAGGACTTCGAGGATGTGCCACCCGAACTGGCTGCGAAACGGTTCGCTGACGACATTGATTTCCGATTGGCTTACGACCTCGTCAAATTCAGGTACGAATGTGCCAGGACCGGACCATCCGAGGTCGCCACCGAGATTGGCGGAACCGGGGTCATCAGAGAGTAGCTTGGCTTGTTCGCCAAAATCTTCACCGTCGCGAATTTTTGCCAACGCGTCATCGAGTCGCTGTTTAGCCGTCTCGTCGTCAATGATCTCGTTGGGCGTGATCAGAATATGGCGTACCTTGACCTGGTTCACTTCGCTACGCTCGACGGCGCTCCTCAAGTCATCCACTTTAACGATATGGAAGCTCGTGCCTTTGCGAAACGGCTCTGAAACATCGCCAGCCTTCATGCCGGGCAGGACATCCGCGAACAAAGTAGGAACATTCTGGCCTTGCATGGGCCCGAGCGACCCACCTTCAAGCGCCGTCGGACCTTTCGAATAACGCGCCGCGAGTTCGCGGAAATCGGCGCCGTCCTGCAGCTCTGCGTAAATGTCGTTGGCCTGTTGCAGCACCGCATCGCGTTCTTCGGCGCTCGCAGAGGCGTCGAACGGCAACAGAATATGCGACAGCGCCCAATCGGAATTGACGACGACATTGGTTTCGAGGTCCACGATACATTGTTCGATTTCACGCTCGGAGACGTTGATACTCTGACCAACCTCGATACGTCGCAATTGCTCTACCGTGATTTCGTCACGCAGGCTGCGGCGAAAATCGGCGTAGTTGACGCCGTCTTGTGCAAGCAAGGCGGGCATGTCTTCAAAGCGCCCGCCGTTTTGTTCGGCAATGCGGCGGATCGAATCATTAAGCATCGCATCGGACACCTGCAGACCAATTCGTTGCGCGCGTTGCAGTTGAATCTCGTTCAGTATGAGCCTTTCGAGCACCTGTTCTTCGAGTACGGCTGCAGGCGGCAGCGGGATGTCCTGCTGCTCGGCGCGCTGCAGGATTACACTCATCTGTTCGTCGAACTGACTTCTGAGAACCACTCCCTCGTTCACAACGGCGGCAACGCCGTCCAGGAATTCGCCCGTTTCCGAGAGGTCCGCCAGCGCCACGGGCGACGCGACTACCGATGCGGCGATCGCGCATAAGGTATTGATTTTAATCACACTAATTACCTGAGGTCTGCAGAATAGCCAAGAATACCACGTTCAAGGAGTTTGTCAGCGGCCGTGCCAACGCTCGTCATTCCTTTCAGTACCAGTTGCAGACCGAACGACGAATCCCGAGTTCCATCGCGAGTGGAGATATGCCGGCGCGAAACCAGTCTCAGGCCCCAGCAGCAGCTTTCATATTCGAGTCCGAAAAACTGCTCGAGCACTTCCTGATCGCGGAATGAGAAGTTGTAGCGGCCGACAAAATTCCATTGTGTGCTAACGGGCCAGGACCACGACAGGTCGCCCTGTTCCAACGAGTCGCGGCGAAACCGGTAGGCAAGATTCAGCACCTTCTTGTTGGTCGGACGGTATTGCAGCCGCGCTTCCGACTTTGTCGTGCCACTTGCACCAGTGCCCCACTGGTGACCGAAGTCGAAATTCATGTTCTCCCAGATGAGGAAGCGTAATTGCGCGATGTAATCCGATGTTTCGAACGTGGACGCGGTTGCGCCCGGCAACACGACCTCACGGTCGCCGAAGTAACGCGTCTGACCGATAGTCGCCGTCATTAGTTCGCGGCCCGACGAAACGTCGAGAACGCGAGATGTCACACCAATGCTGACCTGTTCGGTGTCGCCAATTCGGTCAACACCCAGGAAGCGATTCTTGCGATACAACTGCACGAGATTGATATCGGGCGTAATTGTATCGAAGACGGGCAGTCCGTCCTGATCACGGTAGGGGATGTTGACGTACAGCAGCCGCGGCTCGATGGTCTGTATGCGATTAGCGCCATTCAGCGAACGCTCGAGTACCATGCCGGTGTCGAGGCTGGCGATAGGCACGGTGCGCGTCGGGTCCGTCTCGGCGCCGGGCGAGGCATTACTGAGTTGGTAACGCGTGTGGTCGAGCGAAACGGCCGGCGTAACGAACCAGCCCGCTCTTGCGATCGGCAATTCCAGCGACGGCGCCGCGTTGACTCGCCAACCGGTTACGCCGACATCGCGATCGAAGTTTACAACCTCACCCAGAACGCCGAGACGCAGAATGCTGACGGGCCAGGAGCCGCTGGCAAACACTTGCGGGACACGGCGATAGGGTTCGTCGGCAGCCACAATCGCATTGTCAATCGTCTGGTAGTCCTGGATTTGTCCGAGCAATGACAGGTTTTCGGTGTAGTAGTCGAAGCGCACACTGCGGTTGAGGTGCGTAATGCTCGAGATACTCAGGCTGCCGCCCAGGTCCTCGAAATACTGGCTGTCCGAGACCTCACGAAATTCGATCTTGTTGCGCCAACCGTTCTCGAACAGCGTGCGGTGCCGGTATCGGAGCTGGTGGCGCGACGCGTCGAGGATGCTGTCGTTGGAAAGGTAGTCGGCCGTCACGATGCCGTCATTACGCGGTGTCAGATAGCGAAACTCGGTTTCCAGCTGAATGCCGCGGTTCGTGAGCAGGCGTGGCGTGATGGTCGCGTCGTAGTTCGGCGCAATATTCCAGTAATAGGGTAATCGAATTTCATTACCGCTGCGCCCGGCGCTGCCGATCTCGGGCGTTAACAGACCCGACTTCCGTGCGTCGCTGAGTGGGAAAGACAGGTAGGGCGCGTACAGGATCGGCAGGCCCTTGAATTGCAGCTTGATGCCTTTGGCGGTTCCTACGCCTGCGCCAGTGTCGAGCTTGATCGACTCACCTTGTAACAACCAGTCCTCGGATCCGGGCGGACAGGTTGTGTACTCGACACCGTCTAGTATCAGCTCGCCTTCCTGGTTGATTTCGAGCGCCGCCGCCGCACCCCGTGCGTTATTGCTGCCCAGCGAGAACGCTGCGCCTTCGAAGCGAATGCGGCCGCTTAAGTATGAGAACTCGGCGGAGTCGCTGTGTATTTGCGTGCCGGGGTCCTCGTAGCGAACGCGGCCCTCGAGGTGAATGGCTTGTTGCTGCGGGTCGTAGCGAGCCGTATCGGCTCCCGCCAGCTTGTCGTCCTGTCGCAGCAGTACGCCACCCGTCATACTCGCGGTCGGTTCCTTGCCAATTTGAGCCTCGAACTGGCCGGCTTCGAGTTCAATTGTCCTGGGATTTGGTAGCGGGACCCGCAAGAACTCCGGATCACGGGTTAGCGGCCCGCCGATTGACGTGCTGCAGGCGAGCGGGTCCGATCCGTGCGCATCGATGACGGCCAGCAGGCAGCAGGCAAGAATCAGTGGTTTCGCAGACAATTGGGTGGCTGGTTCATGTTTGGGCCGAGCGGATACGACCGGGATGTTAGCACGCATTTCGTGTGTTACCTTCGCATAGTTTTTGAGGCGCTTCAATGCGTTACGGAGAACACACATCGATAATGCGGATGCCGCCATGGATGCCCGACGCGTCGCCCTGACGGCATGGGTCAATAGCATCGACACGCTTGCGAATTGCGAGCCGACGCTGGCATCGGGCGATGCCAGCTTCCGCCGCTACTTTCGATTGCAGGTGGGATCGAACAGTTTCATCGTGATGGATGCCCCACCCGAGCGGGAGAATTGCCTGCCATTCCTGCGTGTTGCGGGATATCTGGAGGCGATGCGGCTGAATGCACCGCGCGTCATCGAAGTGAATCTTGACGACGGATTTCTGCTGCTCAGTGACCTGGGAACACTGCCCTACCTTGACGCGCTGCAACGCGATCCCGACCTGGCGGATTCGTTATACGAGGACGCAATTGCGGCTTTGTTGACGATGCAACGCCGCGGCACGGCGTACCAGGCCTCATTGCCGCCGTACGATGACGAATTGTTGCGTTTTGAATTGTCATTGTTTCGTGACTGGTTATGCGGCACACATCTTGGGCTTTCTTTCAGCGCGTCGGACGAGGCGCAGTGGCAGGCGTGTTGCGATGTGCTAACTGCAAATGTGCTGCAACAGCCGCAGGTCTTCGTACACCGCGACTACCATTCGAGAAATCTCATGGTCACCGACGAGGACAATCCTGGCATTCTGGACTTTCAGGACGCGGTCGAAGGGCCGCTGACTTACGACCTCGTATCATTGCTTAAAGACTGCTATGTCTGCTGGCCCGCGGAGCAGATCAGGCAATGGGCTCTGGCGTTCTACCGCGGGTTGGACCGGTCGATGCGCGAGCGTGTCGACGAGTTACAGTTTCGCCGCTATTTCGAGCTAACGGGCGTGCAGCGGCACTTGAAGGCTGCGGGCATTTTCGCGCGGCTCAATCACCGCGACGGCAAGCCAGCCTATCTCGCCGATGTTCCCAGAACGCTGTCGTATATCGTAGCGTTGGGATCGCAATACGAAGAACTGCAGTTTCTTGCCGGTCTTATTGAAGCGCGCGTGTTGCCGGCGCTGCGTGACGCGCCATGATCGCGATGATTCTTGCCGCAGGGCGTGGCGAGCGTTTGCGGCCTTTGACGGACCGGATACCCAAGTCCCTGGTCGAAGTTGGCCGGCAGAGTCTGCTCGAACGCCATCTTGAAAACGTTCGTGCCGCCGGTGTTGAAACCGTTGTCATCAACCTCGGCTGGCTTGGCGGGCAAATCGTGGAGCGAGTCGGTTCCGGTTCGCGGTTCGGCCTGCAGGTTATCTACAGCCAGGAGGGCAACAATATTCTGGAGACGGGCGGTGGCATACACAAAGCCCTGCCGCTACTCGGTGAAGATCCATTCCTGGTCGTAAACGCCGATGTGTATACCGATATGCCGATACCAACCGTTGAGCTGGACGCCGATACGCTCGGTCATCTCGTCATGGTGCCAACGCCCAAGTATCGTGATCACGGTGATTTCGACTTGATTGACGGACGCATACGCAATAGAACGAATGACGGCGAGTCGTCGCGACTAACGTTCAGCGGTGTCGCAATCTACAAACCGGCGTTTTTCGACGGATGCGAGGCGGGGCGATTCCCCCTGGCTCCCCTGTTGCGCGAGGCGGCCGATAGAGGACAGTTGTCCGGCCAACTGTACGAAGGCCGCTGGGCAGATATCGGTACGAAAGAACGCCTGGCCGCCGCTAACCACTCGTAGCCATTGGTACAGCATCGTTACCGTGGACCATTTTTGCATCGTCAAGACCCAGGTGGTGCAGAAAATGCGGCAATAATTGGGGCCACACTTCCTGGAATTCCAGGCCGGCGCCCAGTCTCTTCAGGTCGGTCATCTCCAGTCCCTGGTAACCGCAGGGGTTGATGCGTGAGAACGGTTCCAGATCGACATCGACGTTGAGCGCCATGCCGTGAAAACTGCAGCCTCTGCGAATGCGTAGCCCGACGCTGGCAAGTTTGTCGCCAGCGACATAAACGCCCGGCGCATCGGCGCGGCTTGCAGCCGTAATGCCAAAATCGGCGGCCAGGTCGACGACGCTTTGCTCCAGGGCGGTGACCAAAGTGCGTACGCCCATGGCAAAACGCCGCAGGTCGAGCAAGGGATAAATCATGAGCTGGCCGGGCCCGTGAAACGTCACCTGTCCGCCGCGATCGATCTGTACGACCGGTATGTCGCCGGGCGCCAACAGATGTTCCTCTTTGGCATTCAGTCCCATCGTGAATACGGGCGGATGTTCGGTGAACCAGATTTCGTCGTTCGTCGATTCGGTACGCGCATCCGTGAAGCGCTGCATGGCGTGCCATAGCGGAACGTAGTCCTGCCGCCCGAGGTCGCGTACGGTGATACTTCTTTCACTGGCGTTACTCACAATGCCATCAGGACATCGTCGTGCAAGGAGACGTCGCGGTATATATCGTCGAGCTGTTGCTGACTGGTTGCCGTAATTGTGACCGTGACTGAAACGAAGCGGCCGTTACGACTGACAGCCGCCTGCACGGCGCTATCTGCAACTGACCCTGCGTGATTCTCGACCAGTGCACGCGCCGTTGTTCGAAATTTCGCGCTGTCGCGCCCCATCATCTTGATCGGAAACTCGCAGGGGAATTCGAGGGCCGATGTCTCTGCCATGGTTACTCGAACCAAAGGCTGACACTGTCACGTGCGCGTTGCCAGACGGACCCGGTCGGGTTGTCGTCGAGGGCAAGCAACGGCGCGCTCAATAGTTCTTCTTCACCGAGATGAACTTTCAATTCAGCAAGCGGTTGCCCGGCAGCGACCGGCGCTTCAACGATTGCCGGAATGTCCAGCGTCGAGTCGAGCTGGTCGTAGGCGCCACGGCGAACCGTAATGTAAAGGTCTTCGAGTACGCCAAGCCGGGAATCTTCGTTCGCCGACTTCCAGACGCGAGCCGTCGTTACCTCTTCGCCTGCTTTGAAGAGCAGTCGTGTTTCGAAAAAACGAAAGGCGTAGTTAAGCAGGGCCTGACTGCCATCCGTGCGAGCTTTCGTGCTTGACGTGCCGAGTACCACTGAGATGACGCGCATGTTGTCGCGCTTTGCAGAGGCGACCAGGCAATAGCCGGCGTCGTCGGTATGCCCGGTCTTGAGGCCATCAACCGACGCATCGCGCCAGAGTAGCGAGTTGCGATTACTCTGTTTGATGTTGTTGTAGGTGAATTCCTTGATCGAATGCCAGGGGTAGTAGTCGGGAAACTCGGCGATCATTGCGCGTGCCAGCGTCGTCAAGTCACGCGCCGTCGTCGTATGACCCTCTGCCGGTAAGCCGGTCGCATTGAGAAAGTGGCTGGAGTGCATCCCCATTGTTGCCGCGTACTGGTTCATCATTTCTGCGAACACACTCTCGGTCCCGGCGATGTGTTCAGCCAGCGCTACGCTGGCGTCGTTGCCGGACTGTACGATAATGCCAAGCAACAGGTCCTTTATCGATACGCGCGTGCCGACCTCGATGAACATCCTGGATCCTTCCGTGCGCCAGGCCTTCTCACTGATTGTGACTTCGTCCTCGAGATCGATCTGCCCCTGTTTAAGGGCGCTGAATACCACATACGTGGTCATTAACTTGGTCAGGCTCGCGGGAGCAAGCGCAGAATCCGGGTTCAGTGACGCCAGTTCGCGTCCGGTCCGGCTATCGATGACCAGGTAGCTCTTCGCGCCGATGATAGGGGGTGCCGGCGTCGGCATGGGCCCTGTCGCAGGTACCGCGCTTGAAACGAACAATACCAGTGACGCAAACGCGAATGTAAGACGTTGGAACATAAGACCTCTTTCAGAAATCAGGTGTATCGTATCGGCGCGTATTGTACGCCTATTCGACAATAAGGTAGGGATCCATGATGCCGATGTTTTCGAGTTCTTCGACGAGGATGTCGTACTGAATAACGTCGTCGACCGGGCCGATTCGGACGCGCAGCAGAACCGGATCCCGTGAAAGATCCTCATAGATAAAGGCACCGCTTATACCTGCTCCGGCCAATACGTGGAGGCGCCGCTCGGCATTGCTGCGGTCGCCGAAGGCGCCGACCTGCACAAAGATGCGCTGGGCAGTGACAGCCGGCGCCGATACCACCGCTGCCGGCTCGGTCGTTTGCGGGGTCTGTGTCGGGACCGATTGGATGGCAGGCGCCGGCGGCATCGAATCCCGCGTGGGTCGGTCGCCTTCCGGGGTATCGAAATCAATTGCCGTCACTTCGACCAGGCCCGTGCCATTGCGAACCATATCGAGTCGCAAGGCGGCGGAATACGAAAGGTCGATAATGCGGTTGTGCACGAAAGGCCCGCGATCGTTGACACGCACAACAATACTCTTGCCATTTTGCAGATTTCGCACCCGCACGTAGGTAGGCAGCGGAAGCGTCTTGTGTGCCGCCGTCATCTGGTACATGTCGTAGGTTTCACGACTTGACGTCAGGTTGCCGTGAAACTTCTTCCCATACCAGGACGCGACGCCGCGTTCCTGGTAGCCCGTGCTACTCGGCATGACGGTATAGCGCTTGCCGAATACTTCGTAGACAGGTCCATTGCCATACTTGCTGCGCGGTTCCGGCCGCGGTATTGCATCACCCGGCAAGTTGGGGATCCGCATGCTGCCGCCAATGGGGGGGCCGTCACCGCGAATGCCGCCGCCACACGCGGTCATTGACAGTGCTGCGATAGACAAAAGCGCCAGCTTATACCGCATCGGCCGCGACCTTCGACGCAATTTCCTGGCCGAGTTGATGCGCGGCAAGCGCATACATGGCACTACGATTGTATTTCGTAATGACAAAGAAATTATGGAAACCCACCCAGTGCTCTAAACCGTTGTCGCCTTCGTAGCTCAGGAGTTCGCCCTTGCTGTCCGCGCAAAGATCGGTCGCAAAGACGACACCCTTCCTGGTGAGCGATTCGACCGTGTCCGATGCCTTCAGCGTATTCCTGGGTTGTGGTACCGGGCCTTGCCATTGCCCGCCCAATGTGGCCTGCGACACGACTTCAGCACCGGCGCGCCAGCCATGCTCAAGAAAGTAGTTGGCAACGCTGCCCGAGACGTCGGCCCAGTCATTCCAGATGTCGCGTTTTCCGTCACCAGTGGCGTCCACGGCATAGGCGCGAAAACTCGACGGCATGAACTGGGGGCGGCCCATAGCGCCCGCGTAAGAGCCGGTTGGCAGCGTTGCGTCAATGGCTTCTTCGCGTGTCAGCAGCAGAAATTGTACAAGCTCGTTGCGAAAGAACTTGGCCCGTTTCGGGTACTCGAACGCGAGCGTTGCCAGCGCGTCGAGCACGCGGTCGTTTCCCGTGATGCGGCCGAAATACGTTTCTACCCCTATGATGCCGACAATCATCTCGATCGATACGCCGGTCTCTTTGTTTATACGCTCGAGCATCTCGCGGTTTTCGCGCCAGAACGTCACGCCCGCATTAATCCGCTCTCTGGTAATAAATATCTTGCGGTACTCGCCCCAGGTCAGGGTGCGCTCGGCCGGCGAAGAAATCTTCTTGATGATCGAAGGCTTTATCTCGGCCTTGCCGAGCAAGCTACGCAATTCGTCCCGACTGAATTCGTACTTGCTCACCATCTCGTCGATGAAGGCGACGATTTCCGGACTGTCAACGTCGGCAAAAACCGGTTTGACATCGTCCACGGCTTCCGCACAGGAGACAGAAATCAGGAGCGCGGCAGCAAAAAAGGGTATTCGATATTTCATTTAGTGTGGCAATAGCTTCCGCTGAGAGTGAATCGACATCAGAATACCGAATCCGGCCATTAGGGTCACCATCGACGTTCCGCCGAAGCTTACCAGCGGCAACGGCACTCCGACGACGGGGATCAAACCTGTGACCATCGCCGTATTGACGAAGACGTAGACGAGAAATGTCAGACTGATCGAGCCCGCAAGCAGGCGCGAATAGGTGTCATGCGCGTTCACCGCCATGTAGAGGCCGCGCCCGATAACGAACATGTACAGCGCGAGCAAGGTTAACACGCCGAACAGGCCGAACTCCTCGCCAAGTACGGCGAAAATAAAATCGGTATCGCGCTCGGGCAGGAATTCGAGGTGCGCCTGGGAACCATTGGTCCAGCCTTTACCGAACAGGCCGCCCGAACCAATCGCGATTTTTGATTGAATGATGTTGTAACCCGCGCCGAGCGGGTCCGTGTCGGGGTTCAGCAGTGTCAGGACGCGCTGCTTCTGATAGTCCTTCATGACGGTCCACAACACCATCGCGCCGGGGATGGCGAGGATGCCCATGCCGATAATCAAGCGCAGCGACATGCCGGCGAGGATGATGACGATAATGCCCGACGCGGCGATCAGCAGGGACGTGCCGAGATCGGGCTGTCGAGCAATGAGGATCGTCGGCACAACAATCATCACGGCGATAATCAGGAGCTGACCCAGCCTGGGCGGCATCTGGCGGTCGTGCAGATACCAGGCCGCCATCATCGGCACACCCAGCTTCATCGCCTCGGACGGTTGAAAGCGAACGCCCAGGTTCAGCCAGCGACGTGCACCTTGTCCGACCTCACCGGTGATCAGAACGAGCACCAGCAGCACGATTCCGGCGCCGTAGCCCCAGGGCGTCCAGCGGCGCAGGAAGTCCGGCGGCATTTGTGCCGCGACGAGCATCGCAACAAACGCGATACTCAGGCGAACCGCCTGGTTCATCAGCAGCTTGTTACTTTCACCGACCGCGCTGTAAAGGATAAACAGGCCGAAACCGCAAATCAGTACCAGGCCACCCAGCAACGGACCGTCAATATGCAGCCGGCGTATGAGGCGCGAAAAATCCGACCGCGGCTCAGTCTTGGAGGTGAGCGGAAGTTTTGATTCAGCGATTGGCATCGTCGCCGTACCCCAGGTATTTATCCATGATGGCTTTCGCGATGGGCGCGGCTACACGACTGCCACTGCTGCCGTTCTCAACGACAACCGCGACCGCAATTCGCGGCTTGTCGAGCGGGGCAAATGAGATGAACAATGCATGATCGCGTTGCCGTTCCTGCAACTCTTCCTCATCATATTCCTCGTCCTGCGCAATCGAGACGACCTGTGCGGTGCCGCTTTTGCCCGCCATCTCGTATGCAGCGCCATAGCCGACGGCCCTGGCCGTGCCACGCGGCCCTTGCATAACGTCGTGCATGGCGCCGATGACGGTGTCCCAATGTAAACTGTTGCTGATCTCGATATCGGGCATTCGTTCCCGCGTCGTTAGCGAGCGGGTTCCGCTAAGCGCATCCTCAATGGCAGCGACGATATGAGGGCGGTAAGTCTTGCCCCGCATCGCGAGCGCGGCGGTGGCGGTGGCGAGCTGCAACGGCGTGGCGAGCATGTAGCCCTGACCGATAGACGCGATAACGGTCTCGCCGTGGTACCAGCGTTGGTCATCGGGATTGCGAAACGACGTGCGCTTCCATTCACGTGATGGCACAAGTCCGGGTCGCTCGCCGCCGAAATCCACGCCCGTTTGCCGCCCGAGACCGAAGCGATCCAGATAGTCGTGCATGTTGTCGATGCCGATGCTCTGGCTGACTTCGTAAAAATACACGTCGCAGGATTGTTCGATGGCGTCATGGAGATCGACCGGACCGTGGCCTTCCGGCTTCCAGTCACGGTAACGATGCGTTGAGTCGGGCAGCATGAAGTAGCCCGTACAAAATGTCTTGCGGGTCAGGTTCGTTGCGCCGGTCTCCAGGGCGGCGAGTGCCAGCATCGGTTTGATCGTGGAGCCCGGTGGGTAGCTGCCGCGAAGTGCGCGATTGAAAAGTGGCACGTCGGGGTTATTCTGCAGTGCGCCGTATTGCGCGGTGCTCATGCCCACGGCGAACAGGTTCGGATCGAAAGACGGCGCACTGACAAAGGCCAGTATCTCGCCAGTCTGCGGGTCCAGCGCAACGAGGGCGCCGCGTCTGCCCTCGAGCAAGCGCGTGGCGAGCACTTGCAAATCGAGATCAATGCTGAGGTACACATTTGAGCCCGGCGCCGGTCTTTCGTCCATGGGTAACGAGTCCAGCAGTTCGCTGGTATCACCGGGTACTTGCCGGCCGCGGGCATTGGTGATCAAGTGGCGATAGCCGGCGACGCCGTGCAGATCGGATTCGAAATAACTTTCGACGCCGGTTTTGCCGGTGTGCGATGTGCCAGCGTAGCGTGCAGAGTCCAGTCGTTTCAGATCGTCGGAACTCAAAGCCCCAACATAGCCGACCGCGTGCGCGACGGCTTCGCCGTTCGGGTAATGACGCACCAGTCGCGGTTGGAAATCAACGCCCGGAAAACGCGGCCTCTGAATCGCGAAGTTCGCGATCTCCTCTTCTGTCAGCCGAAACTTCAGAGTAAGGGGCCGAAAGCGTTGCCCGCTGAGGCTGAGCTCTTTGATACGAGCAATATCGGTCTTTTCAATCAGCGACAGCGCAGCCAGTCGATGCAGGGTGTCGTCGATGTCGTCGACCTGTTCCGGTATGAGTTCCAGGTGATAGGCAGGCAGGTTTTCAGCAATGACACGGCCCTGGCGGTCGAAGATCAGGCCCCGGATGGGTGCCACGGGTTCGATTCGGACGCGGTTACCCTGGGCTTTTTCGGCAAACAGTGCGTGATCGAAAACCTGAAGTTGTACGAGTCTTGCGACGACCAGCATGAGCAATAGCAGTGCAATGAGCGAGGAAACCAGCACTCGGCTGACGAACAGGCGACGTTCGGAATGATGATCCTTGATGGGTGACAGCAAATCCACGTCAGCGGCCCGCCCGGGCCCTGTAGCGCACTCCGGAAAGGAACATATAAAGGAATGGCCAGATTACCGTGCCCGTGATGACGGGCGCCCAATAGGCGATCGCCGGTGCCGAAACGCTGGCGACGCCGCTAATCCAGAACAACAGGAACTGGTAAAGCGCCAGCAGCGCAAATACGGTCGCCGTCAGTTGTGAAAGCGGGAATACGCGCATCAAGAGGTGAAAGCGTACCGTGATGAAAACGATGACGCACAATGCGAGCGCATGTTGGCCGAGCAATGTTCCGTAGGAGACGTCGAGGATAATGCCGACGATCCAGGCGCTGCCGACGCTCCACGTGCGTGGCAGCTGCATGGCCCAGAATATCGCCAGGAGTGCGAGCCAGTCAGGGCGAAGCGGCGCGAGGGCCTCGGGCAGCGGCATGATCGAGAGCATCAGACCGACGACGAACGTTACGATGACCGGCAGGCGTCGTGAGGCGTGTTCCCTACTCATCGCTCGGCTCCTCAGCGACGCCTTCCCCGGCTGTCGGAGCGGCCGACCAGATCAACATGATTTCACGAACCTGGTCGAGCGCCGCCGCGGGCTTTGCCGTGACGTCGGCGAAGGACTCCTGCGGAATGCGCGTCACCGAGTCGACCACGGCGACCGGGTAGCCCGCCGGAAACGCGCCGCCGAGACCGGACGTGACCAGCAGGTCACCGGCACGTATATCCGCGTTGTTTGGCAGAAAGGGCAGGTCGAGCCGGTCGATCTCACCCGTGCCCACCGCAATGGTGCGCAGACCGTTGCGATTAACCTCGACGGGCAAAGCGTGATCGGTGTCGCTGATCAGTACGGCTTGCGAGGTCATCAGTCCGGTCCTGATGACCTGGCCCACGACCCCGTCCGCGCTGACAATCGCCTGTCCATCGTAGACGCCATCTCGACTGCCGATATCGATGATCAGGTTGTGTTCATAAGGGTTCGCATCGACCGCCATAATTTCCGCGACACGCACCTCGTCGCGAACCCTGGCGCGCGCATCGAGCAGCGCCCGCAGACGCGCGTTTTCGGCTTCCAGCGCGGTAAGTCGTTGCAAGCGCGCGTTGGTTAGCAGTCGCTCGGACTTGAGACGACTGTTCTCGAGTTCGAGATTAGCGCGTGAGGTCGTCGATTCGCCGAGCCATGACCAGAAGCGCAGCGGCGCATCGACAGCAAGCCGCACCGGATAGACCGCAACATCGATGCCCTTGCGAACCGCGTCGAGGTGATTCTCGCGATGATCCAGGTACATCAGTGCGATGCTGACAATAATCAGGACCAGTACCCGAAGACCGAGTGCCGGGATGCGGGCTGGATTGCTGGAATTTTCCCGGGAAGCGACCATCGTGTAGGTGGGGGCTGTCGTCAGTCGACCCGGCCGTGAATCACTCCAGGCCGAATACAGTCGGACCGTGTTCGTCGATGAGTTCGATAACACGGCCGCCGCCACGCGCAACACACGTCAGCGGGTCGTCTGCGATGACGACGGGCAGTCCGGTTTCCTCCATCAAGAGTTTGTCGAGATCTCTCAGCATGGCGCCGCCACCGGTGAGGACAATGCCGCGTTCGGCAACATCGGCGCCCAGTTCCGGAGGTGTTTGCTCGAGCGCTTCCTTGACGGCGCCGACGATACCCTGCAGCGGTTCCTGCAGGGCTTCGAGAATCTCGTTGCTGTTGAGCGTAAAGCTGCGCGGTACGCCCTCGGACAGGTTGCGCCCCTTGACCGAAATCTCGAGAACTTCCTGGCCCGGAAACGCAGAGCCGATCTCGTGCTTGATGCGCTCCGCCGTTGCTTCGCCAATCAGGATGCCGTAGTTGCGGCGTACATAGTTGGTGATGGCTTCGTCGAAACGGTCGCCACCGATTCGTACCGACGAGGCATAGACGATGCCGTTCAGTGAGATGACCGCGACTTCCGAGGTACCGCCGCCGATGTCGAGCACCATCGAGCCGCGCGCCTCATGGACGGGCATGCCCGCGCCAATGGCCGCAGCCATTGGCTCATCGATAAGATGTACCTTGCGGGCGCCTGCGCCCTCGGCCGATTCACGAATCGCGCGGCGTTCGACCTGGGTGGAGCCATAGGGCACGCAGATCAGGACCCTCGGGCTGGGCCGGAAATAGCGTGACTGATGGGCTTTTCGGATGAAATGCTGCAGCATTTTCTCGGTGACCGTGAAATCGGCGATTACGCCGTCTTTCAGGGGCCGGATGGCCGTGATATTGCCCGGTGTGCGGCCCAGCATGTTCTTGGCTTCCATGCCGACCGCTTCAACCACGCGGCCGCCCCGTCCAGAATCCTCCCGAATCGCCACCACGGACGGTTCATCGAGCACAATGCCGTGTCCCCGCGAGTAAATCAGGGTGTTGGCGGTGCCAAGGTCGATGGACAGGTCATTCGAAAAATAACCCAGAATTCTCTTGAACATGGCGGGGCGGGGTCTCGAAACAAGATTAACGGCGTAATCTAACAATGCGCAGGACATTGCACAAGGCGGCGTGTATTATTGCGTCCCCGCTGAAAAGCGGCCCGTTTGACAACCCTTAGACGCAACCATCACCGCCGGAAATGTCCC
>JABDNG010000071.1 GCA_013001045.1 Woeseiaceae bacterium
ACGTAACAGGCTGCACCGCTGTTCACCGAGAGCGAGAATCCGACAATTTCGGCTTCCATGTAGTCGAGACTCGTCGTTTCAGTATCGAACGCCGTGAGTTTCGCTTTGTTGATTTTCTTGATCCACCGATCAAGGGCTTCCCACGTCAGCACGGTTTCGTAGTCACCTTTTTCTTCCGGGACGGGCGCCGCCGGTTCGTCTGCGTTTTCATCGAGGAGACGAAGTAACGAACGCAATTCGAAGTGGCTGTACAATTTGCGCAGCGCATCGTTGTCGGCTTCGCCTGCTTTGAGGTCGTCGATGCCGACCGCGAGGTCGACGTCTTTGCGGATAGTCGCAAGTGCCTGTGACAATCGAAGTTTATCGACGTTATCGCGAAGGCTTTCGCCCACCTTGCCCTTGATTTCCTCGCCGCGCTCGACGATGCCGTCGGCGCTGTCGTAAAGGTTGAGCCATTTCGCGGCCGTCTTCGCGCCCACCTTCGGCACGCCCGGGATATTGTCCGAGGTGTCGCCAACGAGGGCGAGATAATCGACAATCTGTTCAGGATAGACGTCGAATTTGGCCTTCACGGCGTCACGATCGAGCCTGGTGTCATCCATCGTGTTGACGAGTGTTACTTTATCGTTGACGAGTTGTGCGAGGTCCTTGTCGCCCGTCGAGACCAGCACCTTTAGCCCATTGCCGGCAGCCTGCTCACACAAGGTGCCAATGACATCGTCGGCCTCCACGTCGGCGACGCGCAGTAACGGCAGTCCCATGGCCTGGACGGCGTCGAGTATTGGCTGAACCTGCGAGCGCAGCTCGTCCGGCATCGGCGGCCGGTTTGCCTTGTAGTCCGCGTACAGCTCATCGCGGAACGTCTTGCCCGGCGCATCGAAGACGACGGCGATATGTGCCGGCTGCTCCTCACGAAGCAGCTTCAGGATCATCGTTAGTACGCCATGCAATGCCCCGGTAGGTTCACCTTGCGAGTTGGTGAGCGCAGGCAGCGCATGATAAGCGCGATACAAATACGACGATCCGTCGATAAGAACAAGATCGGTCATCCGTGGTTTCCTAACCCGTTGGGGTTTCGCTGTTTTCTTCTTTCTCTTCGTCGGCCTCCGCAGGCGCGGGCGGCACGGTCTGGATCTTGCTGGGGTCGCCGGGCAGATACAGTGGACCGCTTTGGCCGCAACCTGCCGACAGCCACACGAACGAGATGGCGGCAAGCGCAAGACTAACGCGTTTCATGTCAATGCCCCGTAGCAGCGATGCGTCGATTATAGGGGCCTCGGCGGGAAATGGGGCATCATTTTGCGTAGCGCTTCGCGACTTGCCGATACGCATCGCGAAAGGGAATGCCGTCCTCCCGCACCAGCCGGTAGGCCTCGGAGGTTGCGAAGATGCCTTCATCGAGTTCGATGTTTTGCGGCAGGAATCGCACGCCCTCGAGTACGTAAGCCATGATGTCTACGCTCTCCATCGCGAGGTCGATGGCGCGAAATAACGGTGACTTCAAGCGCTGCAGGTCGCGGTGATAACCCGACGGCAGTTTCGCCGTAATCATGAGCGACTCGTCGAGGCACGCCTGTGCCGTTGCCGAGGACGCGCGCAGCAGTTCGAGGACATCGGGGTTGCGTTTCTGAGGCATGATCGACGAGCCGGTCGTCACCTCGGCGGCCAGCGAGACATAGGCGAATTCTTGCGTATAGAACATCAGCAGGTCACTGGCCATGCGGCTTAAGTCTTGCAACAACAGCGTAATCTCAAACAGCAGCGCACTTTCCGCCTTGCCACGTGACAACTGCACGGCCGTGACGGGAGATTGTGTCATGGCAAATCCGAGTTTCTCTGTGGTCAGGTCACGGTCAAGCGGCAAGCCCGGTGTGCCGTAACCGGCTGCGCTGCCCAGGGGGTTCTTGTCAATGCGCCGGTTCGCGGACGCCAAACCCGAGATCGCGTCGGCAAATCCCTCATTGAATGCATCACACCAGAGCGCAACGGAGGAGGGCATTGCCTGTTGCATGTGGGTGTAGCCTGGTATCTCGACGTCGCCCTGGCGCTTTGCCAGGTCGACGACCGACGACTGCAGGTCTTCGACGCGGCTGGAAAGATCGAGCGCGGCTTCGCGCAGGTAAAGACGCAGTGCGGTCAGGACCTGGTCGTTGCGTGAGCGGCCAAGGTGCAGGCGACCGCCTGCGGGGCCGATGTCGGCCGTCAGGCGAGACTCGAGTGCCGTGTGTACGTCCTCGTCGTCAAGAGTGATGTGCCACTCACCCGCGTCGAAACTGGTCTCGAGGGCATTGAGGCCGTCACGAATTGCGGCACAGTCTTCATCGCTGATCAGCCCGACCGCTGCCAGCATCTCAGCATGCGCGATCGAGCCCCGTACATCATGGGATACAAGGCGGGCATCGAGCAGGTGGTCTTCGCCGGCCGTGTAGCGCAGTACACGCTCGTCCAGTGGCAGGCCTTTTTCCCACAGTCTGCTCACGAGTCGTCGCCCTGCTCGGCAGGTGTTAATGCGCCGATGTCATCGACGACGAGCGTGCCGGTGCCTTCGTTGGTAAAGACCTCGAGCAGAATGCTGTCCGCAAGCTTGTAGGAAATAACATGCACGCGTTGCACGCCGTTGGCGAGCGCAGAATCTATCGCCGCAGCTTTTGGCAGCATGCCATCGGCCAGGCTCCCTGAGGCTTTCAGTCTTGCCAGTGCCGCGCGATCGATATAGCTGATTAGCGAGCCCGGATCATCGACATCCTCGAGGATGCCCGCGGCGCCGGTTGCGAGTATGAGTTTCTCGGCACCGAGTTCTGCGGCGATCGCGGCGGCCACGGTGTCGGCGTTGATGTTCAGTATCGTTCCTGATTCGTCGCAGGACAGCGGGCTGACGACGGGCATCAGGCCGTTTTCGAGTTGCTTTCGCAGCACATCGGCATCGACGGCGTCGATGTCACCGACGAAGCCGTAATCGACGGCCTCTTCGCCGTCGCGCTCGACGGGCGGCCGTTTATGCGCGCGAATCAAACCCGCGTCGACGCCACTCATGCCAACGGCCGGAATTTGCAGGTCCCGGCACGCCGCCAGGATGCGCGTGTTGATCTGGCCGTTGAGCACCATTGTGGCGACGTCGAGCGACGCGCCATCCGTGACGCGCCGACCGTCAACGAAAGTCGAATCGAGGCCGAGTGTCGCCGCAAGTTTGGTCGATTGCGGACCACCGCCGTGAATCAGCACGACCTTGATACCCACCTGGTGCAGGATTCCGACCTGCTCCATGAACGCGCTCGTGTGCGCCGCGTCGGCGAAGATCTCGCCGCCGGCTTTGATGATGAAAACCTTGCCTTTGAAGAGGCGAATATACGGCGCCGCGTGCTTCAGGGCCGATACGACGATGGCGCGATCTCTCTTGGTGGTCATCAGCGGCCTCCCAACATCTGGTGCAACACGGCCATCTGCGCAAGCATGCGATTGCGTGCTTCGGGAATCACGACGCTGCGCGGCCCGTCAAGGATATCGTCAGCGACGACAACGCCGCGCCGGACCGGGAGGCAGTGCATGAAACGACAGTCATCCTGCGCATTGCCGAACCAGGATTCGTCGACACACCAGTCCAGGTGTTGTTCGCGTAATTTCTGATCGGCAAGCCGATCGCCGTAGTGTCGCGTTGACGACCATGACTTGGCATAGATGACGTGCGCGTCCTGCATGGCCTCGTCGCGGTCATTGCTTTCCTTAATGGATCCGCCGGCAGCATCAGCCGCGGCGGTCGCTTTTTGCATGAGTTGATCCGGCAACTCGAATCCTTCGGGACGCAACACGGTCACGTCCATGCCGCGTTTTGCCGCCATGTGCAGCGTCGCGGCCGGCACGGCGAGCGGCAGCGCTTTCGGGTGGTAAGCCCAGCTCAGCACGAACTTGCCGCCATTGGACGGGATGCCGAGGTCGTCCATCGTCTTCCAGTCGGCCAGGCTCTGGCACGGATGATTCATGGCGGATTCCATATTGATGAAGGGCGTATCGATCAAGTCCGTGAGCGCCGTGAACTCGGTTTCCTGCAGGTCATCCTCAATATTCTTTCGCTCGGCAAACGCACGAATACCGATCGCATCGCCGTACGAGGCGATGACGGGCACGGCTTCGCGAATGTGTTCGGCAGCCGTACCGTCCATGACAATACCGGGCCGCGTCTCAAGTCCATGAATAGACATGTCCGGTGAAATAACAAACGACCCGCCGCCCAGTCGCGTCATCGCGGCCTGGAACGACGCGAGCGTTCGCAGCGAGGGGCTCAGAAACAGCAGCGATAAAACCTTGCCTTTCAGTGCGTCCGGTTCGGGATGCGCATCGAGCCGGCTGGCGAGTGCGACGAGCGCCTTGATTTCATCGTTGGAAAAATCGGCGAGGTCGTTAAACGCTTTCATTAGCGGGTTCCTTATTTTCGTTCATGGCAGTCTTCGTGCCGATACGTGTCGTTAGGATGCCACCGGCGCGATGCTTGCGAGCGCATGCGCGAGGTGGTCGATATGTCCGGTTTCGAGCACCAGCGGTGCCAGTATCCGCAAGACGTCGGGATCGCTGCTTGTGCCGGTCAGTATGTCGTGCTCCAGCAGCGCGTTCCGCACTTCGACGGCCGGCCGATCGCAAACCAGCCCGAGCAGCAGCCCCATGCCCTGGATTCTGGTCACGGGGCCGACGACGCATTGCTCACGAATCTGCGCTTCACATCGACGAACGTTAGCCAGTAGCCCTTCGGCTTCGATGGCCTCGATCGTTGCGGCAATTGCAGCCGCGGCGACGGGTCCGCCGCCGAATGTCGAGCCTAAGTCGCCGGGCCCGAAATGTGCGGCCAAAGCGTGGGTGCACATTACAGCCCCGCAGGGAATGCCACCGCCCAGTGCCTTCGCGCTCGTGATGATATCGGGCTGAATGCGGTGTGCCTGTACCGCAAAGTAGTGCCCACAACGGCCGATGCCGGATTGCACTTCGTCGGCGATCAATACGACGCCGTGTCGTTGCGTCTCTTCACGCAGGGTTTCGAGAAAACCGGTCGACACATCGTAGGCGCCGGCTACCCCTTGCACGGGCTCGACGATCACAGCCGCGATGTCACTGTTGATCATCGCCTTGGCGGCGTCGACATCGTCGCGCGGAATGAAATCAGTTGCGAAGGGTTTCGATGGGAAGCCATACCATTTTTCCGAATTCCAGGTGACGGCGGCCGCAGCGGCGGTTCGCCCATGGAATCCGTGAGTCAAGGCGAGAATCTTCTTACGACCGGTTGTTATGCAGGCCATGCGTAACGCGTTTTCGTTGGCTTCGGCGCCCGAATTCACAAAGAAGAGACGCTCGAGCCCGGGCGGCGCAACGCGCACCAGGCTTTCCGCTGCACGCGCACGAACCTCGAGGGCCACCGAGTTGCTCTGAAACAGCAGCTTGTTGCTCTGTTCCTGAATGGCTTTCAGGAGACGGGGATGACCGTAACCCAGCGCGGCGACGGCATGTCCGCCATAGAGGTCCAATATGCGCCGGCCGTCTTTGGTGAATATGTCACAGCCGCTGGCGCGCTCCGGAACGAACGGCAGTTGCCCGTAGACCGGGATCATGGTGTTGGCCTCGCGCATTCGCGGATCGGACATTACATTCGTTTCGCCGGGTGTCTGCATCAGGTCCAGCCCGGCGCCGGCGCCGTGAGCCCTGTCGTCTCGGGTAGCTTCCAGAGCCGGTTCATCCACTGTATTGCGCCACCCGCGGCGCCTTTCACGAGATTGTCAATTGCGCTCATGACAACGACCGAGTCGCCGTCAGTCGCGACGCTGATGTGACACATGTTGCTGGCCACCACGTTCTTGAGGCGGGGCGTCCCGGCTACAACTGCAACGAATGGCGACTTCGCATAGGCCGATTCAAAGACGTCGCGCAATTGTGCCTCGGTCACTGGTGCCTTGGCGCGCGCCTGTACTGTGACATGTATGCCGCGCGCGAAGGGGCCCGAGTGCGGCACGAAATGCACGCTGGTTTCGCGCCCGCTGGCGGCCGTTGTGAGACCCGCCATCTCCGGGGCATGTCGGTGCGCCAGCGGCTTGTACGCATAAAGGTTGCTGTTGCGTTCCGGGTGATGCGTGCCCGCTTGCGGGCTGCGGCCCGACCCCGTGCTGCCCGTGATTCCACTGACGAAAACGTTGGTGTCGGTCAGGCCGGAACGCATGAGCGGTACCGCCGCCAGCAATGTTGCGGTTGCGAAGCAGCCGGGATGTCCGACGTGTGTTGCATCCACGGCGTCGACATGTTCCGGTACGGCGCAGACAAACTGGTCCAGAAGTTCCGGGGCGCCATGGCCCGTCTTGTAGATGGCTTCGTAGTCGCTGCGCCTGGCGTAGCGAAAATCGGCGGACGAATCGACGACATGACATTCGATGCCTTTGTTAGCGGCGGCGTCGAGTGCGTTCGCAATGATGGCCGCAGACGCGCCGTGCGGCGCAGCCGAGAACAATGCGAGTTTGCTGTTGGCTTCGACATGACCATGCCAATCGTCGCTTGCGACAAATGAAACACCGGTGAGCGCCTGGGCGAGGTGACCGAACGTATCGCCAATCGATGCGCCGGCGCGGCTGTCAGAGACGGCGGCGGCCAGTTCGAAATCGGGGTGTGCCGCGATCAATCGCAGCAGTTCGCCACCAACGTAACCGCTGGCGCCCAGGACGACGGCGCGAATCGTGCGGCTCATGACTTTTCCTTTCTTAGCAGGCCGGCGACCATATCCCCGAGAGCAACGCCGTGTGAGAGCGCGTTGATGGCGGGAAGCGCAAGGCGCTCGTTGATCTGCTGAACACCGACGTCGTTATCGGTCGCGGGTCCTGTGACGACGGCGGGTTCGATATTGAAATCGTTACGCAGGATCTTCGCGCCACCCCAGGCCGAAACGGGATCATTGGCGCAGAGAACAACGATACTCAGGGCGTCACGTATTGCCGCATCGGACAGTATGGCTTCAACGCCGTATGCGCCAAGCAGGCCGTCTCCGAGTTCCAGCACGATGACGTCCGGGCTCTTCTTTGCCAGGCCCGTCAACAGTGCCCGTGTCAGGGCCGGCCCGTTTTTCTCGGTTGTCGTCACTATGCCGAAATCCGAAAAGATCATGGTTTCCGATGCGCCTGCGTCTTCCATTGCCAGGACGTCACGTCGCAACGACACGCCCGTCGCTTTACACGCCGACACCTTGAATCCGAGATGGCGAAGCCGGCCAACAATCGCGCACGCCGCCGCTGTTTTTCCGGAGTCCATGCAGGTGCCTGCCAATGCGATGACGGGAACACGATTGGTATTGAGCACGGCATCGTCAGTCAGCGCGTTCGCGCCCGCTCTCGCAGGCACGCCGATTCGTTCGCCCAGGTACGGAAAACTCAAGACCGTGCCGAGCACCTCGCAGTCGAACGGGGGCCCGACATCCGGATTGGCAGAGTCGCAAATTCCCAGCACGCCTCCGATGTTCAGAATCTGAATGGTATCGCCCGGGACGAGCGACTCGGGAAGGTGGCCCGAGTATCCGCGTAGCGCTTTACGATGCCCGAGGGCGCCGACGATGATGTCGCCCTGGTTGACGGTCGCCATTCGTCCCGATGTGAGTTCGAGCTGGTTATAACGCGACTTGTTGTTGAGCACGCGCGCTGCAATCAACACGCCTTCTTCGCAAGGAATATCGTGAGCGAGCCGCAGTTCTGCCGTGAGAGCATTGTGTTGTGCCACGGACGCTATCTTGTCGACGACGGCGTTTTTCATGACGGTTTCCCCGCCCGCGTCTGCAGCGAACCTGTCAGTGACAGGATGCGCGCGTAACCAACGGCGTCACTCGCCGTCCATTCGCCCGCAGATTCGCCGTAAACGCCCTTGGTTGCCGCAAGCAGGGAATACGGCGAACTGACCCCTTCGATGAATAGCTGGCCGGGACGCAGCGCGAACCGCACCGTGCCGGTGACTCGTTTTTGCGAAGACGCCAGCAATGCTTCGATGTCGTCGCAGGCCAGGTCCAGCTGTTTGCCTTCGTGGACCAGATCGCCGTAAACAGCTGCAACACTGTCCTTGATTCGTGCTTGTTGCGCACTCAACACCAGCTTTTCGAGTTCGCGGTGTGCGGTGATGAGCGTGATCGCCGCGGGCGCTTCGAATGCGACGCGGCCCTTGGTGCCGAGCACGGTGTCGCCCAGATGTATGCCGCGACCAATGCCATAGCCACCTGCGAGGACTTCGAGTTTTTCGATAAGATCGACCGGCGACAGCGATTCGTTGTTCAACGCGACCGGCACGCCCGCAGCAAACTCCAGCGTATGTTGTGTCATTTCCCTGGGGTCGCTGAACGCGTTTGCCGACAGGACCCACGCGGATTCTGGAATCGTACGATCCGACGTCAACGTTTCCTGGCCGCCGATCGTGATTCCCCACAGACCCCGGTTGATCGAATAGGCCGAGCCCTGTGGCGGCAGCGGCAGGCCGTTCTTCTCGAGATAGTTCAGTTGTTCTTCGCGCACCCAGTTGTTGTCACGCACGGGCGCTAACGAGACGAGGTCCGGGTTGAGCGTTCGCAGCGCCACCTCGAAACGTACCTGATCGTTGCCGGCGGCCGTGCAGCCGTGCGCCACCGTCGTTGCACCGCGTTCGGTGGCGATCCTGGCGAGCCGCTCGGCCTGCAATCCGCGTTCGGCGCCGACGCACAACGGGTAAGCCTGGCCGCGCAACACGTTGCCGGCGATGAGGTGGCGAATAACGGTGTCGAAGAAGTCCTGTTTCGCATCGATGAGCACGTGTTCGATCGCACCGAGTGCGAGAGCCCGCTGCTCCAGCGCTACCGCGGCGTCTGCGTCGATGCCGCCCGTGTCCACGCAGGCCGTGATGACGTCCCGCCCAGAGTTTTCCTTCAGCCACGGCACACAGAACGAGGTATCGAGGCCGCCTGAAAACGCGAGAATGATGGGTGATTGATCCACTGGGTTCTCCGGAAACGGTCAGGCGCGCGCGGTACGCTCGATCCTGGCAATGAGTTGTTTTTGTGTGTGCGACGAGTCCGTTGCGACAAAGACGGTATCGTCGCCGCCGATGTTGCCGATCATTTCCGGCCAGGCGCTGCGGTCCAGCGCCAGTGCTACGCGTTGTGCCGCGCCGACAGCGGTCCGAATAACCAGCAGGTTCGGGCCTGCGGGGCTGATCTTGCGAAGCAGGCCGGCAATGTCGGCCATGTGACTGTCGTTGCTTTCCTCGGCGTCCGCTAACTCGTAGCCACTGGCGGTCTTGATGGCCCCGATCTCGCGAAGGTCGCGACTGACGCTGGACTGCGTGGCGATGTGTCCTTGCTGAATCAACGCATTGACGAGGAACTGCTGCGTCGGGGCAGGTCCCTTGTGCAGCTGCTGCCGCAAGGCGTCGCGCCGCGCCGATTGTTCTTCGGTCGAATTGGGCATGGTGGTTCTTTAGTCGCAAGATCGCATAAATATGCGCATACTTATATATAAATGCGCATAATCCGTCAACCCCCTGCTGCACCTTTTCAAGGACGTGTTTTGCGCTAAACTGCGCCGCTTCGAGATTCCCGGAGTATTCAGAATGCAGCTACCCGAGACCGTCGAGGTCACAACGGGCGAGCATCCCGTTGGCAGCGTGATCTGGTTGCACGGGTTGGGTGCCGACGGGCACGATTTCGAACCGATCGTTCCGGAGCTCAAGCTGCCGGCAACGCTGCCACTGCGATTCGTGTTTCCGCACGCGCCGGTGAGGCCCGTCACGATCAACGCCGGCATGGCGATGCGCGCCTGGTACGACATCCTGAGTCTCGACAGCGAAGGTCGGGCCGACGCCGACGGCGTGCGCGAAAGTACCGCGCTGCTCGATGCACTGATCAATCGCGAGATAGAACGCGGCATCGCGCCGAACCGGATCGTGATCGCCGGATTCTCCCAGGGCGGGGCCATCGCCATCAACGCGGCACTGCATTCGAAGACAAGGCTCGGCGGTCTTATGGCGCTATCCACCTACATCGCGCTGCCCGGCGAGCTCTCTGACAGTGTCGGGCATCGTGGCATACCGATATTCATGGCGCATGGCAGTTTCGACCCGATGCTGCCCATGCAGTGGGGCCGAGCCTCCGCAGACAAATTGATCGAGGCGGGCTTCACGCTGGAATGGCATGACTACCCGATGGCGCACGCCGTGTGCCCGCAGGAGATCAATGATATTCGAACGTGGTTGTTGTCGATCTTGCAGTGATTCAGTCGCTGGCAGTAAACGTAAATCGCGATTCGCCTGCCGACACGCCCTGAGCATCGAAACGTCGCTCGGTCATCTGCCACTTGCCCGAGCTATCCGCGATAACAACGGTTGAACAGCGTGTGCCGTAGTCGGGCATGACGATAAAGGGTGCCGTAATGGCGTGCGCTTTCGCAAAGCCGAGCTTCTTCGAGTCGACTTCTTCGATCGGGCCGAGCCCACGGTCGTCGAGCAAGCGCAGGAGCAGGGTTTCATTCACCGTGTCGTTGTCCAGCAGCGACTTCAAGCCTTGCTTGCTACGTTTGACTTTATGCCAGGGTCCGTCGAGCAATTCGTTGCTGAGGCCATACAAGCCGGCCGGCAGCTCGCGCGCCTCCGCACCACGATTCGACCGATACGCGACGTCACTCGCATCTCCGACGATGATATTGAATCCTGCGTACAAAGCGCCATCGATCGAATCAAGATAATCCAGCGGCGGCACATCGCTCTCCAGGTATTTGGTCACGAGCTCGCCACGCGAACGAAATTTGGCCGATACAGGTTCCGCGTCGCGGTAATTGGTCACGGTGGCGAAACGTCCCCTGCGGTGTAACGCCAACCAGGTCCCGCCGGCCTGTAAGTCACGGCCGCCGACGACCTCCGGCTGGTCTGGCCACCAATCGGCTTTTCGCGTCGGGCGAGCGTGGAACTCGTCGCGGTTAGCGGCGAGAACCAGGGGGTAGCGGGCGCTTTGCCCGATCGCCAGTACGACGAGGCACACGATCAGTCGTCGTCGCCAAGCATGATCCAGTGATCGACCAGCCGGCGAGCGATTGAAATGCGAAATGGCAATTTGGGAAACCCCGAGCGCAGTTGATCACGCGTGAACCACTGCGCGTCTTGCAGTTCGCCGTCGTTCAACCTGATTTCGCCAGTGGATGCCTCGGCAATAAAGCCGAGCATCAATGATGATGGAAACGGCCACGGCTGAGAGCTGTGATAATTGACGGCGGCGACACGAACGTTTGTTTCCTCGAAGACTTCGCGGCGCACGGCGTCTTCCAGGCTCTCGCCCGGCTCGACGAACCCGGCGACCGTCGAATAGCGATCTTCCGGCCAACTTTCCTGGCGTCCCAGCAAACATCGATCGCCGTCATGAACGAGCACGATGACCGCCGGATCTGTGCGCGGGAAGATTTCTGTTGCGCAGTCGGCGTTAACGCAACGCCGCGTGTTACCACCTGCATGAGGGAGTGCGGGCGAGCCGCAGATGCCGCAGTACGACTGCGACGCGTGCCAGAGCACCAGCGCGCGCGCGTGCGCAACAAGGTTGGCCTCGTCCAGCGGCAACCTCGTGCCGAGAAAACGCAGGTTCTCGAACGTGCCGTATTCCGAAAATGGTTGTTCTCGGTCGCTTTCAATGGCGAGGGCGAACGCCGGCTGATTTCTGAACAGCCCGAGGAAAATCAGGTTGTGCTCGTCGACGAAGCCTTCGACCTCCGCACGCTTGAGGCGCACAGCGTGCGGCGGATCTCCGCCGACCAGGCATAAATCGCCCCATACCGGTACGAATCGGGCTTCCTCGCTGACGACAGCTCGGGTCAGCCAATCGGGATCCTTGCGGCGCTCTCCGCTGCGATCGACGAATGCGCCGGCGAATACATTGTAGTTTTCCAACGCTGTTGGCCTTGTCCCGAAAACGACAGGCGAAGACCGCCGCTGCGGCGCAACGACGGTATTCGTTCTGCCCGTGTCGCTGTTACTGCTTCGCGAGCAGGTCGCGGATTTCCGTCAGAAGCGTTTCTTCAGCCGACGGCTTCGGTGGTTCTGCGGGCTTTTCCTCTTCTTTTTTCTTCATCGAGTTGAGCCCTCTGATCACCATAAAGATCGCAAATGCGATGATGATGAAATCCAGCACGGTATTGATGAACATACCGTAATTGATCGACGCGGCTTCCTCGCCCTCACCGAGCGCGATCGACAGCTGACTGAAGTCCATGCCACCCATGAGCATGCCAATCGGCGGCATCAGCACATCCGAGACGAATGACGACACGATCTTGCCAAATGCCCCACCGATCACGATACCCACCGCCATGTCGACAACATTGCCGCGCATCGCGAACGCTTTGAATTCATTCAACATTGTTAGTAACTCCCTTGAAGTTTTATTGGTTTTTCGTCGGCACTGCCGAGCGGCGACAAGTGTACCGGAAAAGCGCGATCAGTCCTGCATTCTCGAGGGAGCCAGGGAGGCGTTTGTCAGGCGGACCCGCCGTGGCGCCTCCAGAGAACAGGCCGGGCAGATACGGTGATCCAGCGCGTACGCATCCTGAACGTAGCGCGCCTCGCAACCTCGACATTGAGCGAGATAAAGCTCGTCGTTGCAGGAGATGCATTGCAGCAGGTTCCAGGCCCATTCGAAACTGAGCGTCGCATTTTCATGCAGCAGCAGGTAGGTCTCGTACGCCCGGCAAAGCCGGTGGCCAAACTCGACGTCAGGGCGTGGCCAGCAGGCGTGCACGCGCCCCTTGTCGTCGATGCGTATCAGCATCCCGGTGCGAAACAAGGCAACCAGCGTCGTTGCCTGCAGCTGGTTTTCCGGGTTCTTGACGTAGCGAGTGACCTGGCGGGGCGACTTGCCGCGCCGCCGCTTCACGGTCGAGCTGCCGCTGTTGCGAAAATAAGTGGCGTAGAGTTTTCGGATTCGATCGTCGGAGAGGCCGGTGCATTCGCGAATGGTACGGGTACGGGCCTCGTGACGGATCATCCGCAAGGCCAGCTCGAACTGGCTGCGTTCCCCGGAGTAGCGGTCGTCGGTTAGTCGCATTGTTTGCTCTTTTTGCTAGAAAAGGACCATATATAGTTTTTCAATAGCCTATAACATCCATAAATGGTCTACTAGTCCGAAATATAGAAATTACAGGAACGGGCGAGAAAAGCGCCCGATTGGGGAGAATATGGAGTATCAGGGGCCCACGCCCGACGATCTTGCGAATATCAAGGCACTGAATCGCTTGTTCCTGGCGGCCGTCTCAACGTCGGCCTCACAGCGCTTCGGGCCCGTCGCGGCAAGTCAGCTTACGGAGCTTCAACAAGCGCGGCTTGCTGACGTTCCATTCCTGCTCTTTTCCTTTCGCGAGTACGACACGGAATTCTGGCAGCGCATCCTCAGCGACGAGTCTCAGATCGACCTGATTGACTCGGGTGATCCCCCGGGACAAGAAATCCGGCAGCTGCAGGCAGCCGGACTGGCGTTTCTCTGGCAACTCGTCCAACGCAACCCCTATGCAGCGAGGCTCGTAAGCGCCGCGCCTGTTAGCTGGTGTGAGCGCCTGAGCGACCTGACATTGGTGGGCCTGTTGCGCCGAGCTGCGATGCGGGGTGACCTGCTGCAACTCCGTTTTCGGGATGAGGAGGCAATATGGCGGCGCCTCCTGGGCAACGGCATCAGCCCGACGCGTCAGGCCCGGCTTACGTCGCACCACTCCGCACTACAAGCCATGCTGACCAGCGAACCCGAACTGGCTTACAACAGGGTTTCGGCAGCGGCATGCAGGATTCGCGAAACGAAGGTATGACCATGGGGAGCGCGAGGTTACAATACGCGCCCTCATGACGGCGCTCTCGATAAGAAATCTCACCAAGACCTACAAGAACGGCAACCAGGCGCTGAAGGGCATCGACCTGAGCGTCGAAGCCGGAGATTTTTATGCGCTGCTGGGGCCGAATGGTGCTGGCAAGACGACGGCCATCGGCATTATCAGTTCTCTCGTCAACAAGAGTGGTGGTGAGGTCGAAGTGTTCGGTCATAGCATCGATACGGACCTCGAGGCGGCCAAGGCCTGCATCGGTATCGTTCCGCAGGAAGTAAATCTCAACCTCTGGGAATCAGTCGGTAATATCGTCACCAACCAGGCCGGTTATTACGGGCTGGGCAGCAAGCTGGCGAAGCAACGCGCCGAGAAATATTTGCGTACGTTGAGGCTGTGGGACCGGCGTGGCGATATTGCGCGAAGTCTTTCCGGCGGCATGAAGCGACGGCTGATGATAGCGCGCGCGCTCGTGCACGAGCCCAGGTTGCTGATACTCGACGAGCCGACGGCCGGTGTCGACATCGAGATTCGACGCTCGATGTGGGAGTTCTTGCAGGCGATCAATGAATCGGGAACGACAATCATCCTGACGACGCACTATCTCGAGGAGGCGGAATCGCTGTGCCGCCACATTGCCATCATCGATGAGGGCACGATTATCGAAGACGCGCGGATGAGCGCGATCTTAAGAAAGCTGCAGCGCGAAGTATTCGTGCTGAGCCTGACCCAGGAGCTTGCTGCCGCGCCGGCTCTCGACGGATTCGACGCGCGACTGCGTGGTGACGGTGAACTCGAGGTCGAGAAAGGTCCCGACCGGGACCTTAACGACTTGTTCGCACAACTCAATGCTCAAGACATCCATGTTTCCAGCATGCGCAACAAGGCCAATCGGCTCGAGGAGTTGTTTATGCGGCTCGTTGACCGTAAGGACAACGGGGCCGCGGCATGAATATCCGGCTCAACCTGATCGCGGCAAAAACCATAATTCGCAAGGAAATCGTGCGGGTGCTGCGCATCTGGGTGCAGACTATCGTGCCGCCGGCCATAACGATGACGCTGTACTTCATTATCTTCGGAAACCTGATTGGGCGGCGCATCGGCAGCATGGAAGGCTTCGACTATATGCAGTACATCGCGCCCGGTCTGATCATGATGTCGGTCATCACGAATTCGTACGGCAATGTTGTGTCATCTTTCTTTGGCGCAAAATTCGGTCGCCACGTCGAGGAGATGCTGGTCTCACCGATGTCCTACGCGACGATCATTATCGGGCATGTCGCCGGTGGCGTTTTGCGTGGCTTGCTCGTGGGCCTGCTCGTTACGATAATTGCGTTGTTTTTCACGCGGCTCGACGTCGCTCATCCCCTCGTGACAATCTCCATCGTATTGATGTCATCAATCGTCTTTTCTCTGGCAGGCTTCATTAATGCCGTGTTTGCCAGGAAGTTCGACGACATTTCAATCGTTCCAACGTTCGTGCTCACGCCCTTGACCTACCTGGGCGGCGTTTTTTATTCGATTTCCATGCTGCCGGAATTCTGGCAAAACGTATCGAAGGCGAATCCGATTCTCTACATGGTCAACGCGTTTCGCTACGGTATTCTCGGCACGTCCGACATCAGTATCGGCCACGCCTACGCAATTCTGGTTGTCTTTGTCGTCATCTTGTTCAGCGCCTGCATGTTCCTGATGCAGCGCGGTATAGGCATACGGGAGTAGTCATGTGCGGTCGTTTCGCGTTTTATTCGCCGAGTGAAGCCGCCGCTGAGTTGTTCGGCGTATCGACGTCGAAGAAAGTGCGGCCGCGCTACAATATTGCGCCCACCCAAGACATTGCGGCTATTCGCGAGGACAGCGACAAGAAACGCGAGCTGGTGATGTTGCGCTGGGGACTCGTGCCGTTCTGGGCGAAGGACCCGTCCATCGGGAATCGCATGATCAATGCGCGGGCGGAAACTGTGGCCGAGAAACCGTCTTATCGTGCGGCGTTCCGTCATCGGCGCTGCGTTGTGCTGGCTGACGGTTTTTACGAATGGCGCCGGGAGAATGACGGCAAGACGCCGTACTATATTTCACTGTCCAGCGGAGAGCCGTTCGCGCTTGCGGGGCTGTGGGAGAACTGGAAGGACAAAGAAAGCGGCGAGTCACTGCAGACCACAACGTTGATTACGATGGAGGCGAACGAGTTCATGCAGCCTTTGCATCACAGGATGCCCGTGGTTCTGGAAGCGCAGGCGGTGGACGAATGGCTGTCGGGTTCGGTCGACCTGCTGGAAAGCGCAGCGGAGCGGACACCCGAACTAACCGCCTGGCCCGTCGATCGACGCGTCAATAACGCACGCAACGAGGGTGCTGAGTTAATCGAGGCTGCCGGCGACATCCTGCGCTGAAACGTAGGGCCCGAAGGAGACCAGTAGCGTGCCGGGGCCTCCGTGCACACCCAGGGCGGTCCCCAGACTGTTGACTGTCAGGTTCCGGATCGTTGGAATGCGTTCGCGTAAAGCCTGCTCGAGCGCCATTGCCTCTTCCTCACAAATGGCGTGCCCGATTCCCAGGTCGACAGGCGTGTCTCTTGGCACGCGGCGCGCGATAAATCGAGCGTAGCGCCGCGTACGGTTGCGTGTCCCGAGCAGGAAGCTCGCCAGCGAGATACTGCCATCGGGCTTCGTCGAGATTATCGGCTTGAGCCGCAGCAGGTTGGCGATCGTCATCACCCATGTCGGAAGACGACCGCCGCGAACCGCATAGCGGAGATCGCGAAGCAGGGCAAAGGACCGTACTTGCGGAACCTGTCGACTGACCAGCGCAATCGTCGTGTCGATATTCGCGCCATTATTCGCACATTCCGCCGCCAGCACGACCAGTTGGCCCTGGCCCATCGACGCATTCTTCGAGTCAATGACGTGAATGCGACCCGCCGCATTCGTGCGTGTTGCCGCGAGCCGGGCGGCCTCATAGGTGCCGCTGGCGGCACTGGTCAGGTTGATCGACAGGACATCGTCAAAATGGCTGGCGAGAAACTGAAACTGGCGGCGAAAATCGCCGGGCGCTGGTTGCGATGTCGTCGGATGGTGAGGGTTCGACTTCAGTTCCGCGTAAAATTCCTCGGTTGTGATGCTGACCTTGTCGAGATAGCCGCGGCTACCGAACTGGATGCGACAAGGCACGATGTGGATGTCGAGGCGCTCCATCGCGTCGTCGGGGATATCGGCGGCCGAATCGGTAATTACGGCAAATCGCCGCTTTGTTTCATGCGTGCTGTGTTGCTGGCGATGCATGTCGTCCGCCTTTTCTGCGCTGACGTCGCCGAATTGTCCTGCAATCTCGAACACCGCGTCAGGATCATCGACGTGGATGTGGATCTTTGCCTTGCGTTTTGTGCCGGCGAGAACCAGCGAGTCGCCGATCTCGGCGAGCCCCTCGCGCAGTTTGCGGCGGTCGATGTCGGCTGCCGTTACGATGCACTCCGTGCAGAAACGAAACTGCGATTCGTTATCGGCCTCTGCAAAGTCGATGATCGGCTCGTTATCATAGTGCAGCGAACTGTCCGGCATCGAGACGACGGTGCCGTAACGAAGATAATCCGACAGGCCGGCCACGAGTTCCGCAAAACCTTTCGCACCAGCGTCCACGACACCGGCCTTGCGCAAGACCTCGAGTTGGTTGGGCGTGTTCGCGAGCGCTTCTTCAACGCGTTGCTGCGCATTGCCGAGGACGAGCGAAAACTCGCTTTGACGATCCTCCGAGAGCTGATGGGTAATACTCTGCGCGAATGCGGCAACAACCGACAGAATGGTTCCATCGCGCGGCTTTGATAGAGCATCGTGCGCGTATTCGCTGCCGAGGCTGACGGCTTTGCCGAAGGTATAGGTCGTGAAACGTGTAATTTCACCGGCCGAGTCGCTCATGCCCTGAAAGAACTGCGCGACGATTGCGCCGGAGTTTCCGCGTGCGCCGTCGAGCAGCGCGTCGGCGACGGCTGCGAGCATTGTTCCAAGATGCTTCCCATCAGGGGCACTCAGTACGCCGAGTGCGGAACCCAGTGTCAGGCTGAGGTTGGTACCCGTGTCGCTATCGGCAACGGGGAATACATTGATGCGATTGAGAAGTTCCTGTTCGCGTAAGACCCGATGGATGCCTGACGTCAGGCCGATGGCCAGCATATCGCCATCCAGGTGTTTCAGTAATGGGCCTGTCAAACTGTGCGTCCTACTCGCGAGGCAGCAGGAACGACGTGCCGCGGTATTCGAGCACAACGCCTTCGGGCGTGATTTCCTCGACCACGGGCCCTTCGCTGAGCGCTGATTTTTCGCGATGCTTCGACATGTTGATGAACACGAAGCGGTCCTCGGGAACGTCACTGAAAACATGAATGTCGAGATGCAGCTCTGGCAAGTCAACGGTGCCGTTGGCCCGCGCTTCATGGATGGTCGGCAATGCGCTGGCGTTGCTCGGTGTAGCCGAATACACGACGCCTGGCGTCACCTCGGGTGTCGGTTGGGATTCCGCTGCGCTTGGCTCAGCAGCTTCCTGCGGCGCGGACACGCTTTGCTTTGCCGCAGCGACCTGTTGCGCGAAACTCGGTGGGTCGATCGTCGTGTCCTCGATCTCGTCGACCGTGGTCGACTGTATGTTCGCAGGCGTTGCGGCTGGCCGCAGCAGCAGGCCCAGCAATACGACGAGATTGATCGCCAGTAACGCGCCAAGCAACCACAGCCAGCGAGGTATGCCCGGCCTGTCGTTGCTGGTCGGGACGCCGGCGAATTCCGCCGCGCTTTGTTGTTGGCGGTCGGTTTCCGATTTCTTCAGGGCATCGAGTATGAATGACATACGCTAGTCCTTGGCCAGACGCGGCGTCGTGAGGCGCGGCGTGCCGTCGACCGCCAGCAGTGAGTTGATGAGGATCTGCGTTTGCTGCCCGGCGACGCCGTCGACATCGAGGCGATGCGCGCGCTGAAAAGCCCGGACAATCTGTTCGAGCTCTGCGTCGTAAACATCCGAAAACGGGTCTTCGCTAACGAATTGATCGTCGATTGCCGCGAGGCTTTCGCGCAACCACAGTACATCGGCGCCTCGAGAGCTGGATCCGAGTGAGGTCGGAACGCCGTTGTGCGGACGCCATAACAACAGGTACTGGCCGAACC
Source organism: Woeseiaceae bacterium (assembly GCA_013001045.1). Classification (GTDB taxonomy): domain Bacteria; phylum Pseudomonadota; class Gammaproteobacteria; order Steroidobacterales; family Woeseiaceae; genus UBA1847. Next base: position 18,962 of record JABDNG010000071.1, read on the forward strand.
AGGCGTTCCTGATTGAATCGACCGGGTGCGTCACGCGTACGCCACCGATGGACAATTCTGCACTGGCGCCGTTGATCGCCGTCAGGACGACGTCGTGCGTTCTGCCAGCGTCGTCGACGAGCATGAGAACGGCGGGCCGGTCCATTTGCCGCAATCCGCTCCAGGAGCCGCGCTGATACAGGCAGGCGAGACCGGCGTCGCCGGCTTGCGAGCAACCGTCTCGCGACCCTTGTTTGTATTCGAGGCCCCAGGCGCTAAATAACGACGAAAGTGCCGACGATGTGCTGGTCAGCTCAGAGGCGAGTTGCAGCTGCTCATTCAGGGTTGCTTGATCTTCGGGTGGGGAGGGGCCGGGTTCCGGTGCCGCGATGGATATCGGCTCGTTTTCGACGTCGACCTGTTCTTCGAGAGGCGCAGCCGCTGCGGCTTCTACAGGTGCGGCAGCAACCTCGACCGGCGCTGTCGTCGTTTGCCGCGTAATGGACCAGATACTGGCCGCGATGATCGCAAGTCCCACAACACCGGCGGCTATCGCGGTCGGCCGCAACCACGGGGACCGTTCCAGTTGCCCGCGGACCTCGGCTGCAGCGCGGCGCATCAGCCCTCGATCGACGCGACGGGACTCCAGGCTGTAGGCACCGAGCAGCGCACGGTCACAGATCACGTTAATCAGCCGAGGCACACCTTGCGAAAGGCGAAAGGCCTCTTTCTTTGCGCCGCGATCGAATACTTCTCCAAGCGCACCCGCGACTTTCAGTCGGTGCTCGATGTAGTGCGCGGTCTCTTCTTCCGTCAGCGGTTCGAGGTGGTAACGTCCGGTGATGCGTTGCGCGAGCTGGCGAAGATCGTTCCGCGCCAGCAGCTCTCGCAGTTCCGGCTGTCCGATCAGGATAATCTGCAACAGCTTCTGTTTCGCGGTTTCGAGATTTGTCAGCAAGCGCACCTGTTCCAGCACGGCCGGCGACAGGTTTTGAGCTTCGTCGACAACGAGGATCGTTCGTCGCCCCTCTGCATGCGCCTCCAGAAGATGCCGATTCAAGGCATCGGTTTGTGCCTTGATGCTGCCCTTGTTATGCGATACGTCGATATGAAGCTCCTCACAGATTGTCGCGAGGAATTCGATCACGGACAGTTGCGGATTCAGCACGACAGCAACGTCGGCATTCTCCGGCATGCGATTTAGTAGCAAGGTTCTGACCAGTGTCGTCTTGCCGGTGCCAACCTCGCCCGTCAACTGAATAAACCCACCGCTTTCGGTGACGCCGTACACGAGGTGCGCCAGCGCTTCACCATGGCGCTCGCTCATGAACAGATAGCGCGGGTCGGGCGTTATCGAGAACGGTTTTTCGTTCAGTCCGAAAAAGCTGGTGTACATGCATCCCCGCAAGGGCTCAGGCAGACCGTCGATTCTACCCTAATCAGTACCGCTCCAAAGTCCGGGCGCGCCCGACGGCGGCGCTGCCGAAGCGGTCGCGGATCTCATCGACGGCCTGGTCGATGGGTCCGGCGGGCTGGTCACAAGATTGCGCAAACAAATCGGCCTGCCCGGCCGGCGCGAAATTGCTGCCACCGACGCCGAGCAGGCGAATTTTGGCGCCTGGATTGTGTCCCAGCCACGTCTGCAGCAGCTCGCGCGCGACGCTGTAGATCTGATCGGTCCCGTTCGCCGGCGGCGTGACGCTGCGCTGCCGCGTGTACGTTTTGAAATCGGATTGGCGAATCTTGACGTGCACGGTATTGGCGGCAAGGCCGGTCTTGCGCAGTCGCCCGGCAGTACGCTCGGCCAGTCGCAACAGTTCGCGGTCCATTTGCTTGCGGCGCACGAGGTCCGTGTCGTAGGTCTCCTCGGCACTGATCGATTTCTCGGCACGAGATGGGATTACCGGGCGTTCATCATGTCCGGACGCCCGATCGCGCGTCTTTTTCGTGAAACGCCCGAAGATCGGTTCCAGATCGCGATCGCTGGCCAGGCGCAGGTCACGTACGGTACCGATGCCGACGGCCGTCAAACGCTTCAGAGTTTCGCGGCCGATGCCGGGAATCACGTTGACGCGCAGAGGGTCGAGCCGTGTCTCATAGTCTTCGGGCAGGATGACGGTGAGGCCATCGGGTTTGTCCAGATCCGACGCGATCTTCGCGACGAGCTTGTTGTCAGCGACACCGACCGACGCGGTTAGGCTTGTCTCATCCCGTATACGACGCTTGATATTTGCGGCGATTTCCGCGGGCGAGCCAAACAGCGTGACGCTTGCGCTGACATCGAGAAACGCCTCGTCGAGCGACAAGCCTTCAACGGTGGGAGTGAACTCACGAAAGATCGCAAAGATCTGCTCCGACACCGACTTGTAATGCGACATCCGTGGTTTGACACGGCAAAGATCGGGGCAGCGTCGGACGGCCTCGGCCATCGGCATCGCGGAACGGATGCCGAAGGTGCGCGCCTCGTAGCTGGCTGCGGCGACGACACCGCGATTCGTTCCGCCTCCGACAACGACGGCTTTGCCACGAAGCTCCGGGTTGTCGCGTTGCTCGACGGTTGCATAGAAGGCGTCCATATCGACGTGCAGGATGTTGCGTGTTGACGTTGACATCGCGCTAGTTGCCACGCTCGACAATGAATCGGGCAAGCCAGGCCAGGGGCGCTGCATTCCGGCCGAAGGCGTCAAGATGTTGCAGCGCGCTATCGAGCAGTTCATCGCAGCGCTGTCGCGCCCTGTCGGGGCCGAACAAGCCGGGATACGTCGCTTTTCCAAGTCGCTGGTCCGCGCCAGCCTGTTTGCCGATGATGTGCGTTTCGCCTTCGACATCCAGGATGTCGTCCTTGATCTGAAAAGCAACACCGATGGCGCTGGCAAACGCATCGATCGCTTGCGTATCGGCGCGCGACAGGTCTTCACTGAGCAGGCTGGCCGACACAACAGCTGCGTGGATCAGCGCCCCTGTCTTTAACGCATACATGTGTTCAAGTGCGTCTTCACTCAGGGTATTTCCTTCGGCTGCGAGGTCGATCGACTGGCCACCGGTCATGCCTGTTGATCCACAGGCACTGGCAACGAGCTGTACCAGCGCATTCTTCACGGAGGCCGGCACACCGCCGACGTTCGTCAGTACCGAGAATGCCAGGGGTTGCAGCGCGTCGGCGGCGAGTATGGCGGTGGCTTCGTCATACTTGACGTGCACCGTCGGTTTGCCACGGCGCAGATCGTCATCGTCCATGGCAGGTAAGTCGTCATGCACGAGTGAAAAGGCATGAATCAGTTCGATGGCCACGGCCGGTGCGTCGAGCAATGTCGTATTGACATCGAGGCACTCGCCGGCTGCGTAAACCAGCAATGGCCGAACTCGCTTTCCACCATTGAGGACCGCGTAGCGCATGGCCTCGTGAAGCCGGGCTGGTTCGGTCGACGGTCGTGGCAGGGCCGCATCGAGGCAGGCGTCGACGCGCTTGGTATAAGTGGCGATACGTTGTTCGAAGGTTTCAGGCAACGGCTCGGGCGCTCCGGGTACGGGCCATGTAGCGTACACCGAATTATGCCGCTGTGCGCGCGTCCCGCTGGGCTATAATTCGCGTCCCTGATTGGCAGATAACACCAAGAGTCGTAGACATGCGGGCAACAGCGATCGCCCAGCCGAACATCGCGCTCATTAAATACTGGGGCAAGCGCGACCTGGAGCGAAACCTGCCGGCGGTCGGCTCCATCTCGATCACATTGCGGGACCTCTACACAGAGATGTGTGTCGAACTCGATGAGGGTCTGTCGGCCGACCGTCTCACGGTGAACGGCGCTGTCGATGATGCGCTATTGCCGCGCTTGTCTGCTTGCCTCGACCTTGTCGTCGGGCGATCCCGTCCGTGTGCGCGGATTGTTAGCCGCTGCAACTTTCCGATCGGGGCCGGTCTCGCCTCATCGGCCTCCGCGTTTGCGGCGACCACCCTCGCCGCGGCACACGCGGCCGGAAAATCGCTCAGCATCGAGGCGCTTGCCGGACTCGCCGGACAATCGTCGGGATCGGCGGCGCGCTCCCTCTACGGTGGCTTTGCCGAACTCGAAAACAGGGGCGACGCGATCGCCGTCCGGGCATTGTGTGGGCGTGATGAGTGGCCCCTGAGCGTCGTCGTTGCGATTACCGAAACCGGACCGAAGGCGATCGGCTCTACAGAGGCGATGGAAATCAGTCGCAAGACCTCGCCGTTCTACTCGAACTGGGTTGAGCGCCAGAAGGATGACCTGGGAACGGCTCGCGAGGCCATACTAAAGCGTGACTTCGAACAGCTCGCGACGATCGCCGAACACAATTGCCTGAAGATGCATTCGGTCATGTGGGCATCGCGGCCACCGACGGTGTACTGGAATTCCGCAACCTTGCGCTGCCTTGAATCCGTACGTGAACTTCAGGGAGCTGGCCTCGGTGTCTTCTTTACGATCGACGCCGGTCCCCAGGTCAAGGCGGTATGTCTTCCCGAGTACGCAGACGACGTTCGAGCAGCGCTATCTGCAACCGAGGGCGTCGACGACGTCATGGTGACGGGTCTCGGTGATGCGGCCCGCCTTACGGATGTCGCGTGACGGCGGTATCTGCAAGTGCGCCCGGCAAAGTCGTATTGTGCGGGGAGTATGCGGTGCTGGACGGTGCCCCTGCCGTCTGCATGGCGATCGATCGTCGGGCAACGGTCAAAGTGACGGACTTCGACGGCGACTGGCACTCGGTTGCCGCGCCCGGTTACTCATCGCTTGAAGGGCGGTTTGTCACCGATGGCGCGCAGCTCGACTGGCTGCAGGGCGGGGATGAATTCGTGATCGTCGATGCCGTCTGGCACGTAGTCGCCAATCGCCTTGCGCAACGTGAGGGCAACGACTGCTTGCGCATCGAGCTGGATACAAGGGCGTTCATCGATCGCGAATCGGGTGAAAAGATCGGCGTGGGCTCGAGTGCAGCGCTGACGGTCGCGTTGTCAGCAGCGCTGACTCAATCGACCGACGTGCTTGCGGAAGCCATGCAGGCCCATCACCGTTTTCAAAAAGAAGCCGGCAGTGGCGTCGATATAATGACCAGCGTGCGTGGCGGCCTGATCGAATACCGCATGAATGCAAGGTCGTCGTCGCCACTACGCTGGCCCGCCGGCCTTGCGTACCGCGTGATCTGGACCGGCGTAGCGGCCAGTACGCGGATGAAGCTTCAGAAGCTCGCAGACACCCGCCATCGCGCGTCGCGAACGGAACTCTTGAAGGCGGCTGAGATCATGGCACCGGCATGGCGATCGGCATCGGGGGTGCTGCGCGAGCTGCCGCGGTACATCGAGGCACTCCGGCAATTCAGCATTGACCACGATCTCGGCATATTCGATGCTGGTCACGATCAACTTGTAAACGAGGCAGTCGACGCGGGGCTGGTGTACAAGCCGTGTGGCGCTGGCGGCGGCGATGTCGGTATCTTGCTGGGCACGAGTGACGAACATCTGGATGAATTTATGAGCAGCCGCCGAGCTTCAGGCGGCCGCGTGCTGAATTGCATGCTTGAAACCGATGGCGTTGAGTTGGAGCGGCGTTGAACGATTCTAGAATTGCAGGCCTTTACAAGCTCAACGTGGCAGAGCGCATCGACACGCTGGCGCGCGAAGGCTGGTTGACGTCCGCCGACGCCGACAGACTTCGTGATGGTCGCCAGGTGTTGTCGAGCGTTGCCGCGGACAAGATCATCGAGAATGTGGTCGGTGTATTCGGCTTGCCGTTCGCAATTGCGCCAAATTTCCGCGTGAATGACCGCGACTACATCGTTCCGCTCGTGGTCGAGGAACCGTCGATTGTCGCGGCCCTGAGTGATGCCGCGCGCCGCGCCCGGGGCAGCGGGGGATTTCACGCCAGCTGCGACGAGTCATTACTGGCCGGACAAGTGTATATATCGGGCATCGCGCATGCTGATGCCGCCATGGAGGCGCTGCGGGCTGCGAAACAGGAGGTGCTGGACGCCGCAAATGAGGTGCATCCCCGTTTGAGTGCGAGGGGCGGGGGTGTGCGCGATCTCGAGGTTCGATTGTTCTCGCTGCCCGATGGCACGCCGCTCATTCGTGTGCACTTGTGGGTCGATACGGCCGACGCCATGGGCGCAAACCTGGTCAATACGATTTGCGAAGCCGTGGCGCCGCGAATCGCAACGCTCTGTCAGGGTGACGTGTCGCTAAGGATCTTGTCGAACCTCGCGGATCGATCGATTGTCACGGCGCGGGTTCGCTACCTGCCGGAGGATTTGACCGGCAGCGGATTTGATGGAGCTGCGGTTCGCGACGCGATTGTCATGGCCAGCAATATTGCCACGGTCGACCCGCATCGAGCGGCCACGCACAACAAAGGCATCATGAATGGCGTCGACGCACTGGCGATTGCAACGGGTAATGACTGGCGGGCGATTGAAGCGGGCGCGCATTCTTTTGCGGCCGCGAGCGGACAGTATCGGCCGTTAACGCGCTGGACAGCGGGCACGGACGGTGCCCTGCTTGGCGAAATCGCGATACCGCTAAAGGTCGGCACGGTCGGTGGCACGCTGGACGCCAATCCTGCGGCGGCCCTGGGTCTCGCAGTGACGGGCGCGAAAAAGGCTACCGAGCTCGCATCGCTGATGGCGAGTGTCGGCCTGGCGCAGAATTTTGCGGCTTTGCGTGCGCTGGCGAGCAGCGGGATTCAACAGGGCCACATGAAATTGCATGCCCGCAGCGTCGCCGCCGCGGCAGGAACGCCCGACGAACATTTTGACGCAGTCGTTGCCCGGCTCATCGATAGCGGCGAGATCAAGGATTGGAAAGCCGAGCAGATTCTCGACGAAATACGCGCCAAGGGTAGCCGTCAAGATGCGCCGAACGGGACGGCAGCCGGGAAGGTCATACTGTTCGGCGAGCACGCGGCTGTCTACGGTCGTCATGCGCTGGCCTTGCCCATTCCAGACGCCGTGCGCGTGTATGTCGAGCAGGCTGAAAGGACCACGTCAGTCGCGATTCCGGATTGGGGCATCTCGGGCGACATCGATCTCGAAAACCTGCACGGCGTCGATGCCGCAATTAATCTTATTCTGCGGCAACTTGATATCCCAGAAGCCTGTTTCTCGATCACGGTGGACACCCGTTTGCCGAGAGCCATGGGTCTGGGGTCGTCCGCGGCAATCGCGGTGGCTGTGACGCGGGCAATCTGCGATGTGATGCAGCTCCCGGTTACTGACGAGCGCATCAATGCCATCGTGTTCGAGTGCGAGAAACTGGCCCATGGCACACCGTCCGGCGTGGATAATACGATCTCGACGTATGCTGAGCCCATGTTGTTCTGTAATGATGGCGCCCTGCAAAGCGAAGCGCTGACGTTGACGGAAATCCCGCCGCTCGTTATCGCGTGCAGTAATGAGTTGGGATTAACGAGTGAACAGGTCGCCGGCGTAAGATCGAGGTACGAGCAGGCACCACGACGTTATGAGGCGTTGTTTGATGAAATCGACAAGATCAGCCGGAGCGGAGCGCAGCTTTTGCAGTCGCGTAACTACAAGGCGCTGGGTCTGGCCATGAATGTCTGCCATGGATTGTTGAATGCGATCGAGGTATCGACGCCCGAGCTGGAGCGCATGGTTACGCTGGCGCGGCAGGCCGGGGCCGTTGGCGCGAAGCTGACCGGCGGCGGCGGCGGCGGTTCGATTGTCGCACTCTGTCCCGGCACGGTTGACGACGTGCGCACTGCCATGCAGCAAGCCGGGTATCGAACATTGGACATGCAACAATGAACGACAATCACAGGATCGTATCGTCAGAGAACGAGGAGTTGATTCTCGTCGATGAGGACGATAACGAACTCGGCCATCTTTCGAAAGCCCGCTGCCACGACGGTGCCGGTGTTCTGCATCGCGCATTTTCGCTGTTTCTGTTCAACGACGAAGGCGATTTACTGTTGCAGCAGCGCAGCGACGAGAAGCGTCTGTGGCCCGGCTTCTGGTCGAATAGCTGTTGCAGCCATCCGCGCCGCGGCGAGTCCATGGAGATCGCAACCGCACGACGTCTCAGTGATGAGCTGAATATCGAGGCGGCGCTCGAGCATGTCTACCAATTCTGCTATACGGCGACGTTCGGCGAATCGGGCTCGGAGAACGAGCTTTGCCATGTCTATCTCGGCAAGCTTGGCGGTGACGTACAGCCTAACGACAGCGAGATTGCTGCGGTGCGTTTTGTAGCTGCATCCACACTCGAGGAGGAACTGTCCCGGGATCCCGCGGGATTTACGCCATGGTTCAAACAGGAGTGGCGCGAGCTACAGGTAAATCATCGCGAAAAACTGGCGCGCTATTGCAATCCTGCCTGAATAGCAAAGCGCCAGCGATGCGAGAAAGGGAAGTCTATAAAGGGGTCAATGAGCATTTCGAGCGAGCTTGCAACAACGTCTTGCAGCGTTGGGCTCGCGCTCAGGCTATGTACTTGTAGTACTCGATGCCCAGATCGCTAAAGTGACGCTCGTCAGTGCCACCGACGCGATCAATGATGAACTCGTTGCTTGGCACGTAGCTCAGGCCCGTAACGCGCCGGCCGTCATGCAATGCTTCGTATTGCTCACGATTGAGATCGACCGCAAGCTGCATGGCATCGCCAAAGTGAATCTTCGTTGTGGCTTCGCGCCAGCCGTCTGCCATAAAAAACGGAATAACTTCGGCGGCGTCGCCGCTGCCGTAGCCGAGCGTCAGCACTTCCTCACCGGCTCTGAGCGAGTCTTCATCCAGTGCCTGCTCGAAACCTGCCGCCATCCAGGCCGGTAACGCAGCCGTATAGAGATTGCCGAGGTCGAGCATCGTATCGCTGCCGAGCGCCATCTTGTCTAGAATCTCCCGGCGGTAATGTCGTGATGCACGAAAAGCGCGCAGTGCTGCCATTGTCAGTGGGTAAGCTTCGTACTGCAGTTTTTCCGGCGTCGCAAGTGCAGCAACCTCGGGTTTGCTGAGCATTTCGACTCGTACAGCCTCCACATCGACGCCCGCCTCGTAGCAATAGGACGCGAGTTCGGCGCGATCGGCGGCATTCCCCTGGCTCAGCGCGAACAGGTAGGAGATGGCCCAGCCGGTTTCGGGCATGCGCCGATACGGTCGATGCATAAACACGGTCCGCAGCGAGCGCAGGTAATCACTCGCTGTCAGGTCCCGCTTCTCATACATGTCGTTCATCGCATGCAATGTCTCGTCGACATAGCAAGTTGTCGAATACTTGCCGTTAAATACCGGGAAGTCCTGTACCTGGTGCGATTCTGCGCGATCCTGGCCGCAAAAACGCAGCATCGGTTTGCGAAAATCCATGATGCGGTAGTCGGACGCGGAGCCCGAGCCGATAAGGTCGACGACCGCGAGTTGCGGATCTTCCTCAAGCAACATGGCGACAGCACCTGCACCTTGCGTCGGTTCGCCCGAACTGCCACGCGCGTATTCGGCGATGTCGGCGCAGACGACAATCGCCTGGCTGCCAGCGCCATCCAGCGCAAGATGTCGAATGGCGCCTTTCATCCCGTAAACGCCGCCCAGACAGGCATGCTTGAACTCAGGGACTTCGCAACTGCGCGAAATGGGCGCTTTGCCACGCGCGACGAGGGCCGCATCGACCATGCCTTTGACCACGATCGCACCGGCGGAATTATCGGTGCTGGATTCTGTGCCCAGACCCAGGAACTTCACACGCGCCGGGTCGATGTCGTACTGCTCGATCAGCCGCAGAACTGCATTGGCGGCCATCGTGTAAACGCTCTGATTGGGCCCGCGAACGCGAAAACTCCGCCCGACGACCTCGCGAATTTTTGGCCACTGGTTATCCGTCCAGTCGCACCAGTCCTCGAGCCATACCCGGTACGGCGGGACGTACGCGGCGAGGCCGCTGATTCCGATGGTCTTATGGGGTCTGGACATGTATTCGGGCTGAAGTTGACGTAGCCCGGCGATTTTAGTGTCCCGGGCCATATCTCTCAACCATTTATTCCACCGTAATGGTGATTGGGTCCGAAACGACGGGCGGATCGTGCGGAATATGCAGGTAATCTGCGAGCAGCAGGCGCAGTGTGCGCTGACCCGGGTCGAGCGTAATGTCCGTCGCTGTGCTGCCGTCACCAAAATGCACATGATGGGCGTCCGCGGGTACCGGGGCGCCCGGGTCGGGCACGGCGGTGTCGATCAACAGGTGATGGTGGCCGGAATCGGGCTGCTTGTCGCCCGCTTTGACGACGCTCATGCCCTCGATGCCGAATTCGATGTGTATCGGGTTCGAGACAGTGTCGCCGTCGGCCGGGCTTATGAAAAATACGCGGGCACCGTCGGGCGAGGGCGTGCGGGGCAGAGCCACAGCGTCCGCGACCACTTTGCCCGCAGCGTCGGGTTCAGAGGCGCTTGTGGCCGTATTGTCCGGTTTCGGCCCGCAGGCCGACAGACAAAAAACCGGCGCCAACGTAAGGATTGTCAAGAGTCGAAAAATCATCTTTGCAAGCTCCTTTCTTGTTTTTCTAAACAGCCACGAGCGCGAACAAAACGGCACCGAGCATCGTGACGGTTGCGCCTATCCCATAGCAGGCGACCAGCACAACGTACTTTGTGAACGTCAGTATACGTCCCTGACCATAAACCCGACGCATCGCCATGTATAGATAAACAGGGATGTACAGGGCCGTCGCCACGATCACGAGGATGGCAGCGGCGTCCATAACCCGCAACAGGCCCGTTAGCCGGGAAAAGAGTATTTGCAATGTGAGGATGAGGAAAAAGAACGCGTGATAGTGAATGACGAACAACAGGTGCTCGACGAAATAACGGCGTGACAACGGGTAAAGGATCTTCAGGACCAGCGCCATCAGTGGTAACAGAACGATCAAGGCGACAGGAATATTGTCGAGCAGCAAGTCGGAAAATGTCTTGCCGCTGTCGGCCGCGATGCGTTCGCAAACCCGCTTTGCGCGCTCGCGGGTCAGGCGCCGTTGCAGCCATTGCGGCATTTCGGCAAAACCGGCGTCGTCGATAATGCACTCGCCCGTTTCGTCATCGAATTGAAAATTGAGGCCGCTCTCGACCGTGTCGCTACTCTCCTCGAGGTCTTCGTCGAGTATCGCACCGTCGGTGATGATGCCTTCCTGGGCAAGTTCGTCGAGAATCTCCTGCCTGGCGCTCTCCGCTGCTGCGGCCTTTTCCGCTGCTGCTTCGGGCGTCGGCTCCGGTGCTGGTTCAAACAGGAGGCTCAAGTCATCGCGGGGATCAAAAAAAGCCACGACGAAGAAAATGACGCTGAGGACCAGGTAAGTACGGAACGGCGGCATGTAACGCGCGCGTCGGCCTTCGAGATAGTCCCGGGTCAAACGGCCCGGACGGGCCAGCAGCGGAATCAGCGTTCGCCAGAGGCGCGAATCGATCTCAAAAAGGTCGCCGAACGCATCGCTGACGAGTTCCCAGAGGCTGATTAGCCGGTTGCGCGCGCGCTGCCCGCAGACGCCGCAATACTGTCCCCGGAGGCGGGTTCCGCAGTTGAGACAATCGGGGCTCTGGACGGGGGGCAGCTCCTGGTCGGTGTCTTCGCGCAACGTGCGGCTCGAAACGCCGACGGTATCCCCGAATTCGAGTGCGACTGCGGCATCGATTTCGGCAAAGTAGCCGTCCAGCAATTTGTCGATTGCGCTGTCATCGATGCACAGGAACTGGCAGGTCCAGGCAGGGTTGCCGCCGGTATCGTCACCGACCGGAAAAAAGCGCGCGTCCGCGATTCCCTGTTCTTGCAAGGACCTTGCGCGCAATTCCTCGAGCCAGCGTTCGAACTCCGTAACGGATATCGAATCAACCGAGAATGTCAGCTCATACAGTGGCCCGGTGCGATTCGTCATCAGGCCGGATCAGGATTTCTTGGTCTTCTTCTTGCTCGTTGTCTTCTGGCTGGCCGCTCTTTTCGCTGCTGCCGGTTTCTTGCGGGCCGTCTTTTTCTTCGGTGACTTGCTGGAAGCTTCGGCTGCTGCTCTACCTGAAGTTACCCGGGCCAGTTCGTCAGTCGTAAAGTCGTCGACGGCGAGCAAGGATTCAACCTTGCCATGATACTCGCGCAGCGCACGCCCTTCTGCCTTGCTAATGACCTGGGCCTTTTCCGCTTCGTCGATTTGCAGGCCGAGATAGTCAGAGTGAATAAGCCCTTCCTTGCGTGCCTGGCGCAAGCGACGTTCGAGCGGTATGTGTTGCCCGGTCAACTCCAGAGCTTCTTGTAGCAATCCCAGCGGATTGCCAGGCTCGAGCGTCGTGTAGGCGAGTTCGCTGAGACGCTCTCGTGACTCGCCCGGCGTCGTGACGAGATCGACGACTCTCGAGGCTATTTCATCCGACGGCGCCGAATAAGTACGACCGCGCGGAAAAATAAACAGGCGCAACAGCATGGCGACAGGACGATTCGGGAGGTTACGCAGGAAAGCGTGCAGTGATTCCTGCGCCTGGTACATCAATGTGCGCACAGACCATTCGACCAGCGGCAGGTCGGTCGCACGGCGTCCCTGGTTCTCGAAATGCTTGAGTACGGTCGATGCGAGGTACATTGAGCTCAAAACATCGCCCAGTCGCGCCGACAAGAGTTCGCGTTTCTTCAGGCCGCCGCCCAGTGTCAGCATCGCGAAATCCGAAGCCAGCGCGAAATTCGCGCTGTATCGGTTGATGTTCTGGTAGTAACGGCGTGTCGGTGTGTTGAGCGGCACGCGACTGAATTTTGCGTGAGTCAGTGCGAGGAAGAAGGAACGCGCCAGGTTGCTTATCGCGTATCCAATGTGCCCGAACAACGCATCGTCAAATTCAATCAGGCCACGATCATGATCTTCGTCACCGGCTGCGTGAAGTTCTCTTAGTACGAACGGGTGGCAGCGAATCGCGCCCTGACCGTAAATGATGAGGCTGCGTGTGAGGATGTTTGCACCCTCCACCGTGATCGCGATCGGTGTCGCCATGTAGCCGCGGCCGAGGTAATTTGTCGGCCCCATCATGACGCCTTTGCCACCGTGCACGTCCATTGCGTCGTTCGCGACCCTGCGCCCCATTTCGGTACAGTGGTACTTCAAGATTGCCGATGGAACGGCAGGCTTCTCACCCTGGTCGATCGCACCAGCGGTGACGGCGACCGCGGCGTTCATAATATAAGTCTGGCCAGCGATGCGCGTTAGCGCTTCGCCGACACCCTCGAAGTTGGCGATAGACGTGTTGAATTGCTTGCGAATGATTGCGTAAGCCCCCGACGCATAACTTGCCGCCTGCCCGCCGCCCGATGCGGTCGAAGGCAGCGTAATCGCGCGGCCGACCGAGAGCAGCTGAACGAGCATCTTCCAGCCGTTGCCGGCTTGTTCCTGACCGCCGATGATAGCGTCGAGCGGCACAAAGACGTCTTTGCCCGAAGTCGGTCCATTCTGGAAGGGGATCGACAGCGGATAGTGACGTCGGCCCACCTCCACGCCCGGCGTGTCCGTCGGAACGAGAGCGGCGGTTATGCCGTATTCATCCTCGTCGCCAATCAGGTGATCGGGATCATACAGTTTGAACGCCAGGCCCAGCACCGTCGCGACCGGCGCCAGCGTGATGTAGCGCTTGTCCCAGTTTAGACGTATGCCGACCGTCTTCTTGCCTTTCCACGTGCCTTTGCAAACGACACCATTATCGATCAGCGCGGCCGCGTCGGAGCCGGCCTGCGGGGAGGTCAACGCGAAACAGGGAATTTCGGTGCCCGCGGCAAGGCCCGGCAGATAGTGGTCTTTCTGTTCTTCTGTTCCGTAATGCAGCAGTAGTTCCGCAGGCCCCAGCGAATTGGGGACGCCGATGGTGGATGAGACAGTCGCGCTGCGGCTGGCAAGCTTCGAAATGACCGCAGCATTGGCATAGGCTGAGAATTCGAGGCCGCCATATTGCTTGGGGATGATCATCGCAAAAAACTTCTTCTCGATAATGAAGTCCCAAACCTCTTTGGGCATATCGGCGAGTTTGTGACAGATCTCCCAATCGTCGACCATCCTGCAAAGTTCTTCGCAGGGCCCGTCCAGGAACGCCTGTTCCTCGTCGGATAATTTCGGTGCCGGATACGACATGAGCTTGTCCCAGTCAGGCATTCCCGAAAACAGTTCGCCATCCCACCAAACGCTGCCTGCCTCGAGCGCTTCGCGCTCGGTATTCGACATCGACGGCAGCATCTTACGATAGATGTCGAGTAGTGGCTTGGTAATCTTCTCGCGTCTTACTTCGATGAAGTTCGGGATCACCATCAGCCCGAACAGGAGCGTCAGGAAGAGCTTCCAGAGTACGAAGCCGTCGCCGAAGATCCAGTAGGCGAGCAAAGCGATACCCGTCGCAATCGTCGATGTACGCAAATCAATGCGCTGGTACGCAAGAAATATTCCGCCGCCTACAAACAGCAGCAGCCAGAGCAAACTTACAATCAAACCGGACACTACAGATACCTCACAAAGGCAAAGATCCTGACTTCACCGCCGTTTGAGCGGCGCTGACTAACACTTTACAGCAGTTCCTCGATCGCAGCGCGTTCCTCGCGGAGCTCCTTCTCGGTGTTGTCCATGCGACCGCGACTGAAGTCGTTGATCGACAATCCCTGGACAATTTCGTAGCGACCACCGTCGCAACGAACCGGGTAGGAATAGACGATGCCCGGCTCGATGCCGTAGCTGCCGTCCGCCGGTATGGCCATGCTTACCCAGTCATCCGCCGGTGTGCCGAGCGCCCAATCATGCATATGATCGATTGCCGCCGAAGCTGCCGAGGCGGCCGAGGATGCGCCGCGCGCTTTGATAATAGCGGCGCCACGTTGTTGCACGACGGGAATGAATTCGTCCTCAAGCCACGCCTGATCAACGAGGTCGGTTGCTGCGCGGCCGCTGACGCTGGCCTGGTTCACGTCGGGATACTGGGTTGCGGAATGGTTGCCCCAGATCGTCATACAGCGGATGTCATTGACATGGCTACTGGTTTTCGCCGCCAGCTGCGCTTTCGCGCGGTTATGGTCGAGGCGTGTCATAGCCGTAAAGTTTCCGGGGTCGATGTCGGGTGCATTGCTGCTTGCAATCAACGCGTTGGTATTCGCCGGATTACCCACGACGAGTACCCTGACATCGCGATTGGCATGATCGTTCATCGCCTTCCCCTGTACCGAGAAGATGGCGGCGTTCGCTTGCAGCAGATCCTTACGTTCCATGCCCGGGCCGCGCGGGCGTGCGCCGACGAGGAGGGCGTAGTCACTGTCTTTGAAGGCGGTGTTCGGATCGTCCGTGGCGACGACACCTGCCAGTGTCGGGAAAGCACAATCATCGAGTTCCATTACGACGCCCTGCAATGCCGCGAGTGCCGGTGGAATCTCGAGCAACTGCAAAATGACCGCCTGGTCACGGCCGAGCATCTGGCCGGATGCGATGCGGAAGGCAAGCTGATAGCCGATCTGGCCAGCAGCGCCAGTGATGGTGACGCGAACGGGTGCTTTCATAGTGGGATTCCTGCTTCAGTTATGCGCTGATTTGCGGCCGAGATTTTAGCACCGGCGGAGCCTGCAAACACCGGTGTTGATTACTTATGTGCTTTTGATTCGACAAAATTCGGGAAAATTCGCTGAAATTCCTCGAATTCGCTGTCCGCAAGATCGTCGCGGCCGTCTTCACGCAGGTCAGAGATGCAAGTCATCCAGGTTTCGGCGGACTCGCGCATCTTGGCCGGGCATGCCGACTCCGCCTCTCGCTTCTTTTCGTCCGCCGCTATCGAAATCGCCGCTGCCGCCGTCGCGTCAGCGGAGGCGGTATCCACCAGGGCATTGCCGCGCGCGGCGCTCTGACCCGCGGCGCTTTCCGCGGCGGCCTTTCGAACCGAAGCCTCTTCACGACTCGCAAGCGCTTCGTGAACCGCAGTGTCTTCGTGCAACGGCTCCGCTTCGGCCACAACACGGGGAGTCGGGGCACTCTGGGGAGAAGCCTCATCAACGTCCGCTCTCGGTATCGCCGGTCCCTCATCGGGCCCAGCCTGTGCTCGCGCTCTCTTTTCTACCTCGCGCAAAACGGCCATGTCTTTCGGCGCAAAGTCGTCTGTCGCAGTGCCGTCCGCGCCCTCAATTGCGGTAGACGCCGGCTTGCGTGCGGCAGGTGTCATAACGGGAACGACATCCGGCTCGGTCTCTGGCAGCCGGGTCAGTTCCAGGACGATCGCGAGGCTCAACCCGATGGTCGCTGCCCAGGCAAGCGGCCTCGTCCAGCTTCGTGCCACGGAGTAGCGTGTGCGGCTTTCGCTTGCCGCCATTCGCAGAACTTTTTCGTTGAGATGGTCCGGCGTTCGTTCGTTGGCCAATGCCCTGTAGGTGTCCGCCACGAGCGGGTCCCTGTCCGTATTCTTTCGCTCGATACTCATAATCGCTCAGCCTGTTCGTCGATTGCCGCGCGCAGTTTCTGCATTGCGTAGCGTAGCCGGCTCTTGGCAGTTTCACGGTTGCTGCCGGTCACCGAGGCTATCTGGTCCACGCTCAGCCCGGCTTCCTCATGCAGCAAGAACGCGTCCCGCTGTTCTTCCGGCAGCGTCATGAGCGCCCTGGACAGGCGTTCTTTGGCGAGGCTGCGTTCCGTTGACATTTCTGGCTGTTCGCCAGGATGGGAATGCAGCTCCGCATCGAATTCGGCAGTGTTCGCGTGCCGTTTGTTGCGGCGTAAATGGTCTATGAAGCAGTTACGGGCGACGCGATACAAAAAGGTCGTGAATTTTGCCGTCGGACGATAAGAGCCACGGGCTTTGACGATCTTGCTCCAAACGTCCTGGAAGATGTCCTCGGCTGTATCCCGATGTCGACACAGGCGCAACAGGTAGCGGTACAGCGGGTCATTGTGCCGGCGATACAGGGTCTCGAAAGCCGCCATATCGCCGTCTTTGTAGCGCAGCATCAGCGCGCTGTCGTCGGGTATGTGCCCCATGGCCGGAGCATAGGGGAGTGCCGCGCGCCTGCAAAGGGCAACAGCGGGTCTGGCCAGGGATTCTGCGTTTGCTGCCATCGGGATCTCGTCGTCCTGTCCTTTATAAACGCCGGACCCACCCGCTTCGGGTTACGAAATTAAGTATGCCGAGGGCTTGCAATCTGAAAACTTAGTGTTATAGTTGACTATAACACCAGTTCACTCAATTGAATAAGAAGGGCCGGGGACGCCCCGGGAGAGCCAAAATGTCAAAGTTCTTACGATATATGAATGAAATAGTCAGCCTTACGGTCATGTTGCTCATGGTGGGCGCGCTGGTCGCTGGCCAGGCGGATGCAACGATCCAGGACGAGGTCCGGGCGGAAGCAGACGCCGAATTCAGTCAATTCCGTTTCGAAGACGAGTAAAGTAGCGACGGAATGGTTGCGCCGGTCTTTTTGCAAGGACCGGCGCCTTTTTAAAACGCAGACACGTACCGCCTTGATCAGGAACCGTCAATCCAATGGACCCTAAGTGGGATGAAGATCAACCGATTTATCGGCAACTGCGCGATCGCGTAGTGGCGATGATTCTCGAAGGCGTGCTCGCCGAGGGCGATGCGTTGCCGTCGGTCAGAAACGTCGCCGCCGAGTATCGGCTGAATCCGCTCACTGTCCTGAAGGGCTACCAGGAACTCGTTGATGAAGAGCTGGTTGAAAAAAAACGCGGTCGTGGCATGTTCGTCAACGACGGCGCTCGCCTGAAGCTGCTAAAAGCCGAAAGGGAGCGGTTCCTGGATAAAGAGTGGCCAAAAGTACTTGCAACCATTCAACGGCTTGGGCTGGATGAAGCCGAGCTACTCCGATCGACACATTCGAACGATAAGGCAGGAGACGAGAATGACTAGCCTGGTCAGCGCCCGCGGCGTATCCAAGCATTTCGGCGCGGTGCGAGCTGTTGATGACGTCAGCTTCAATATCGAGAAAGGAAGAATCCTCGGATTAATCGGTCCGAACGGTGCGGGCAAGACGACCTTGTTGAAAGCAGTACTTGGGCTGACGGACTGTCAGGGCGAGCTCTCGGTGCTGGGACTGGATCCCTTCAAACAGCGCAAGGAACTCTTGAAGAACATCTGTTTTATTGCCGACGTTGCGGTGTTACCACGCTGGATCAAAGTCACACAGTTGCTTGAATTCGTTGAATCCGTGCATCCGAATTTTTCACGCAAGCGTGCCGAAGGCTTCCTGAGTCAGACCAACGTTCGGTCGGACGCGAAAGTGCGCGAGCTTTCCAAGGGCATGGTCACTCAATTACACCTGTCGATCATCATGTCGATTGACGCGAAGCTGCTGGTCCTCGACGAACCGACGCTGGGTCTGGATATCATCTTCCGCAAGGAGTTTTACGGCAACTTGTTGAATGATTATTT
The DNA here is from genome assembly GCA_013001045.1 of Woeseiaceae bacterium. Taxonomy (GTDB): domain Bacteria; phylum Pseudomonadota; class Gammaproteobacteria; order Steroidobacterales; family Woeseiaceae; genus UBA1847. Next base: position 37,313 of record JABDNG010000071.1, read on the forward strand.
CGACGAGGAGCGAACGATCCTGATCACGACGCACCAGGTTGAGGAAATCGAGAACCTGTTGACTGACATCATGTTCATCAACGACGGTAAAATTTTGCTCGACAAACCAATGGATACGCTGACCGATACCTATGTCGAACTCATGACGTCAGGCGAATCAGCGGTAAAGGCCAGGGGCCTCGGGCCGATCGCGGAGCACGAGATGTTTGGCAAGTCCGTTCTGCTGTTCGAGGGCGTGAGCCGTGACAACCTGGAGGGCCTGGGCGAGCTGCGCACGCCCTCGGTGGCGGATCTGTTCGTTGCCAAGGTCAAGGGAGCGCGAACATGATGGGCAATCAGTACGCACTGCTAAAGCGCGAGGTCTGGGAACATCGATCGATCTATGTAACCCCGTTGGCGATAGCCAGTATCGTGACGCTAGGTACGCTGGCGATGCTGATGTTCGCTGGCGGCTTCGCCAAAGAGCTCGATATCGCGATATTCGGGGCGACCAATATCGCGGGCGATACCGAGCGCCAGGCCGCGCTGACGGGCTTCTTTGTCGGAACGTCAGGGGTATTCCTGTTGGCGGCAACGGTGCTGACGGTTTTTTACACCCTGGATTGCCTGTACACCGAGCGTAAAGACAAGAGCATCCTGTTCTGGCGGTCCATGCCCGTGACCGACGCCGAAGCCGTGATATCAAAACTCGTAACTGCCATCGTGATTATTCCGATGGTGACTGTTGCGGTGGTCATTGCGACTCACCTCGTCAATCTC
>JABDNG010000010.1 GCA_013001045.1 Woeseiaceae bacterium
GCATGAAGCTGAGCTGGAAGTTGGGCCCGAGCCGGAGCATGAAGCTGAGCCCGAAGCCGAGCTCGAAGCCGAGCCTGAAGCGGAGCTTGAGGCTGAGCCGGAGCCCGAATTCGAGCCGGAGCATGAAGCTGAGCCCGAAGCCGAGCCCGAGCCGGAGCATGAAGCTGAGCCCGAGCCCGAGCCCGAGCCTGAGCCGGAGCTTGAGGCTGAGCCGGAGCCCGAACCCGAGCTCGAAGCCGAGCCCGAGCCGGCGCCCGCAGCGGCCGCGGAGATACGTCCGTTACGAGCGCCCGAACAGCGACAGGAATTTGCGCGCGTCGATGCCGACTTGCTCGAGGACCTGCTGAATGCCGCCGGCGAAATCAGTATTTATCATTCGCGCTTGAGCCAGCAAGTCAGCACGTTCGAGTTTCATGTTGACGAGCTCGAACAGACGATCGCGCGATTGCGAGAGCAACTTCGCAAGTTGGAAATAGAGACCGAAGCGCAAATCATACATGGCCATCAGGACACTTTGGTGGCGCGCGACTTCGATCCGCTGGAACTCGACCGGTATTCAAACATTCAACAACTGTCGCGCGCGCTCGCCGAATCGGCGAGCGATCTCGGCAGCCTGAAAGACCTGTTGCAGTCGGTCACGAATGAAGCGGAAGGCCTGCTGGTCCAACAGTCACGCGTCACGGCGGAGTTACAGGATGGACTCATGCGAACACGCATGGTGCCTTTCGAACGGCACGTGCCGCGATTGACGCGCCTGGTTCGACAAGCTGCGCATGAAGTTGATAATCGGGCCGAGCTGACCGTTGAAGGAGCATCGGGCGAGTTGGATCGGCAAGTCCTCGAGAAGATGCTGCCTCCGTTCGAGCATATGCTGCGGAATGCGGTTATCCACGGCATCGAAAGTCCGTCGGAACGCCAGGCAGCCGGTAAACCGGGCATGGGCAGCATTACGATTCGCTTGCACCGCGAAGGCGCCGAGATGGTCATCGACGTGGCTGACGACGGCAGGGGACTGGATGTTGAAGCCATTCGTCGCAAGGCCTATGAGCTTGACTTGCTGAAGCCGGACAGCAAGGTCACGGATGAAGAGATCATGAATTTGATCCTGACACCCGGATTCACTACGGCGGGAGCAATTACACAGGCGGCGGGCCGCGGTGTCGGCATGGACGTCGTTGCGACCGAGGTTAAGAAGCTCGGTGGAAGTCTGCAAATCGCTTCGGTAACCGGTCAGGGCACGAATTTTACGGTCAGGTTGCCATTCACTCTGGCAATCACCCAGGCTCTCATCGTGCGAACAGGTGAAGAAGTCTACGCATTGCCACTGCCGACGGTTGAAGGCGTTGCGCGCATACCGCGCGGCGAACTCGAGAGTCTCCTGAGCCAAAGCGAGCCCAGCTTCCTGTACGGGGAACAAGACTACAAGTTCCGCCATCTCGGCATGTACCTGGGCGGCCAGGCGGCCAAATTGCCTGAAGAGGAATCGTCAGTTCCCGTCATATTGGTGCGAGCCGGTGATTATTCTGCCGCGCTCCTGGTGGATGAAATGCTCGCCAGTCGCGAAGTCGTTGTCAAAGCGGTCGGACCACAGCTCGCCGGTATTCGTGGCATATCGGGCGCGACTATCCTGGGTGATGGCCGAATCATCCTGATCCTCGATATCAATGCGCTGGTTCGAACGGGTGCGCCGGTTGTCGAGCTGAAGACGGCGGCACCGACTCCTGCCGATAACCGCCCACTTGCGCTTGTTGTCGATGACTCGATAACCGTGCGGCGCGTAACCGAACGCTTTCTGGAGCGCAACGGGCTGCGCGTCGAGACAGCCAAAGACGGCCTTGATGCGATCAGTGTGATGCAGGATCACAAACCCGACGTCATCCTGCTCGACATTGAAATGCCGCGTATGGATGGCTACGAATTCGCGTCACACGTTCGCAATGATGACCGGGTCGCGGATGTTCCTATCATTATGATTACATCACGCGTTGGCGATAAGCACCGCGCCCGCGCTATTGAACTCGGAGTCAATGATTACCTTGGTAAGCCGTACCAGGATTCGCAGCTCCTGGAGGCCATACGTCGCCAGCTTGAAGAAAGAGGCATTGAATTGACGTGACCGCCGAAGCCGACGAACTGTATAGCCTGCTCGTGCCGTTGTCGGGTGACCGGCTGATCGTGCCTCGCGCCTGCGTGGCCGAGGTCGTGCGATTCACGGAGCCGGAACACGAAGCGGGGACCCTCAGCTGGATGATGGGCAACGTCAACTGGAACGGACGGCCGTTACCCGTCGTGTCATTTGAAGGCGCGCTTGGCCATGAGGTTCCCGTCGCTACGGGTCGAACTCGAATCGTCGTGTTTTACGCCAGCACGGGACAATTGAAGAATGGCTATTTTGGCGTTTTGACACAGGGGTTCCCGCAGCTCGTACGCGTCAACAAGGATGTTCTCAAGTTCGATTCCAAAGACGGCTGGCCGGAAGATGCGCCCGTGCTCTGTCGCGTGCGCATGATCAATGAATACCCATTGATTCCGGACCTCGAAAAACTGGAAGCGACGCTCGCGCGCGAGTCGGTTCAGGCCTAGGCCAGGTCGCCCCACAGCGATTGCAGCACTGCCAGCGTCGCGATTGCGGCTGTTTCGGTGCGTAACACCCGCGGGCCCAGTGAAACAGGCAGAAATCCCGCGACATTGGCGTCCTCGAATTCAATATCACTGAATCCACCTTCGGGGCCAATCAAGACACAGACCTTCGTGCTGGGCGCATCGATTCCGGCGAGTGGCGTTTGAGCACCCGGTTTCAGGATGACTTCGGTGTCGACTTGCCCGGGCTTGTTACCGAACCAGGTCTTGAGAGGAACGGGTGCATCGATCAAAGGTAACCGTGCCCGGCCGGATTGCTCGCATGCACTGACAGCGACTTTTTGCCAATGATCGCGGCGCTTTTCGGCACGCGCCGCATCGAGCTTGATGACGCCGTACTCGGTCAAGACCGGCGTAATACGCTTGACGCCCAATTCCGTGGCTTTCTGTACAACCATATCCATACGTTCACCGCGCGAAATCCCCTGAACCAGGTGTACGCGCAAGCCGGATTCGGCCTGGTTTTCCGTCTTCATTCCGACGCGCAAGGTTGCACTGGATCTGCTCATGCGGCTGATCGTTGCGGTGTACTCGCTACCCTCGCCATCGAAGAGCAATAGCTCGTCGTCAACGCGCAGGCGCAGTACTCGACTCAGGTAATGCGCTTTGTCAGCATCGAGTTCCAGTTCGGAATCGGCGGCGTAGCGTCCCGCAATATGGAGCCTGGTTTGGCGCATGGTCTATTATGGTCATCTGGCGACGATCGAGCAGTCACACAACCGTGGCAAAACGAGTGAGTCCATGCAAGCACACTTTACCGTTTCTACCAAAACCGGGTTAATTGAACCGGCGGCGCAATGTCCCAGCCCCAATCGGGACGCGCGGCCCGGGGGTGAGCAACCCCGGCTGGTCGTGATACACGGGATCAGCCTGCCGCCGGGAAAATTTGGCGGCCCGGAAATCGAGGCCCTGTTCACCAATTCGCTCGACTTTGACGCGCATCCCTATTTCGGCGAGATTCGCGGCCTGGAAGTATCCGCGCACCTGCTCATCCGGCGCGACGGAACGGTGACGCAATTCGTGCCGTTTACCGAGCGTGCGTGGCATGCCGGGGAATCGTGCTTTCGCGGACAAGATCGCTGTAATGACTATTCGATCGGCATCGAACTCGAAGGCGAAGACGAAACGGCCTATGACGATCGGCAATACGCAACGCTGCCAAAGGTGCTCCGGGCCATATTTGACGCCTACCCGGGGTTAACGGCGCGAGAAGTTGCCGGTCATTGTGACATCGCCCCCGGACGCAAGATCGATCCCGGCCCTGCTTTCGACTGGCTGCGCTTGTATGATGGGCTCTCGGCATCGTGATGACCCGCCGTCAACACTTACTTAACTATTGCTACAGAGCTGACCTCTTATGAAGCTGATTGCCCTCCTGATCGGACTGGTTATCGAACGACTGGCGACCCAGTTTTTTCACTGGCGCCGTATGCGCTGGCTCGACCGAATTATCGATTCCGGATTCAAGCAGGCGCAGCGTGTCGCCAACTGGCCGCCCTTGATTCCTGTTTTGCTACTTGCCGGGCTGCTCGTACTGCCCGTGTTCGCGGTCATCTTCATCCTCGGATCGACCCTGGCCGGATTTACGTATCTGCTGCTGGCGGTCGTCGTGCTGTTTTTCTCGCTGGGACCCAAGGACATTGGCGAGGAGGTCGATGAGTATTGCAAGGCGCTCGAATCAGAGGACGAGGAGACCATTCATAACGCGGCGAAAGCGATCGTTGAAGGCGAGGTGCCAACGGATGCTCGTGAGCGTGTTTCACGCGTCGAGGAGTCAATCTGTGTGCAGGCCAACAATCACCTGTTCGCCGTTGTGTTCTGGTTCATCTTTTTTGGACCGTTGGGCGCATGGGCCTACCGTGTCACCGACCTGATAAGGCGACGTGCCGTATTCAACGCGAGCCGCGATGAAGAGACACAAAATGATGTCACGCAACATGAAGAGAGCGAACAGACCGAAGACACCGTGCTCGAGGGAGAGACTGACAGCATTGAGACGCGCGACGATGAGATCAATGGCAATGCCCTCGCAGTGCGTGACGCAGCGGTCATGTTGCACGGTTGGCTTGCCTGGATACCGGCGCGTTTGACCGCCGTTGGTTACGCCGCAGCCGGTCACTTCGATGAGGCAATAGCCGCCATGCGCGCACCGACAGAGCAACGTGACGCGACGACCTCTGAGCACAGTGAGAATCTCCTCGCACGTGTCGGCACGGCAGCGCTTGCCCTCGAGGACAAGGCAGACGAGACAATTACGGAACGTGGTGTGCGTGGGGCTGTTGCGGCAAACGGCCTCGTCTTTCGCCAGCTGATCATCTGGGCTGTCATTATTTCTGCCATGACGTTGTACGGCTTCACCCGGTGACGCGAGCGCTTGCGCTCGCATGGCTCATTGCCATGTCCTGCGGCTGCTCGAAGCCGCCTGGTGCTGCACCCGAATCCGAATCGTATGAGCGTATTGTGACGCTGGCGCCGAACCTGGCCGAGCTTGTCTACGCAGTCGGGGCCGGGGAGCAGCTGGTCGGTGTCAGCGCATGGTCCGATTATCCGCCAGAAGTCCTGGACCTGCCCGTCGTCGGCGACGCGTTTACGGTCGACCAGGAGGAACTCGCACTGCTAGATCCTGACTTGCTGCTCGTCTGGGAAAGCGGCACGCCTGCGCATACCGTCGATGAATTGCGAAAGGCGGGCTACGCGGTCGAGCGCATACAGACGCGGGGCCTGAACGACGTCAGTACTGCGATGCTGCGCATCGGTGCGTTGGCGGGTCGGGTATCGGAGGCCGAGGCTGCCGCGCGGAACTTCCAGCAGCAGCTTGAGGCCTTACGGCTGTCGCAGGAGGGTCGCGCGCCAATCAGGGTTTTCTACCAGGTGTCGGCGCGGCCGCTGTACACGGTCAACCGCGAACACTATGTCAGCGAGCTGATCGAAATCTGCGGTGGCCAGAATATTTTTGACGACCTGCAAGAACTGGCCCCCGCCATTTCAGTAGAGGCCGTTGTCGATCGAAACCCCGAAGTCATGCTGGCGAGCACGGATGCCGGCGCTGACGGGTTCACGGAGTGGCAGCGATGGCCGGCGATTTCCGCCAACCTCTACGGCAACCTGTTCTTGCTTCCGGCTGACGAAATCGCACGCGCGACGCCGCGATTGATCATTGCGGGCGGCGCACTGTGCCTCGCGTTGCAGCAAGCCCGTTTCAATCGCGGCGCTTTTGCTGGAGATTGAACGTGCGTTTCAAGATCCGTCCCTCGACCGCAACAGACTTGCCTGCTGCAATCGCATTGCTTCGTGCTGCCGATTTACCGACGGAGGACTTGACAGCTTCGCATCTCGCATTGGTCGCCGAGGGTGAGGCCGGCGTGCTGGGCGTCATTGGCCTCGAAAGATGCCGTGACGTCGGCCTGTTGCGCTCGCTGGTTGTGTCACCCCTCGCGCGTGGCCGGGGCCTCGGTCGCTCACTGGAGGTGGCGCTGGAATCCACTGCGCGGGAGCGCGGCGTGCGGGAGCTCTGGTTGCTGACTATCGATGCGGATGCGTTCTTCTCGTCGTTGAATTTTCGAATCCGGCAACGCGATACCGCACCCGAAGCCATTCGTGGCAGTGCGGAGTTCTTAACGCTATGCCCTGGCGACGCTGTCTTGATGAGCAAAGAAATTTGACCGCGCTGGCCGGCGCGACATTACAATCGATCGCGATCCCAAAGGACTTCTGCACCGGCTTCGGCACGGGCGAGAACACGGGCCACGACGAACAACAGGTCGGACAATCGGTTCAGGTATTTGACGACTTCGGGCCGGATATCCTCGAGACTGGCCAGCGTGTAAACGCGGCGCTCGGCACGACGCACGATGGTGCGCGCAAGGTGGCAGGCCGCCGCCGCCTGGCTCCCGCCAGGCAGGATGAATTCCTTCAGGGCGGGAAGGTCGAGGTTGAAAGCGTCGAGATCCGTTTCGAGTCGGTCGATAAACGCTTCTTCGACCGCACTGTGCCCGGGTATGCAAAGCTCGCCACCCAGGTCGAACAAGTCATGCTGTACTTCCGTCAGGCATCGCCGAAGCTCGTCAGGTAGGTTGTCTGCCGCAAGTACAACGCCGATCGCGCTGTTGGCCTCATCGACAGTGCCATAGGCTTCGACGCGGGCACTGTCCTTTGGCGTGCGACTGCCGTCCCCGAGCCCGGTCGTGCCATCGTCGCCAGTACGCGTATAGATCTTGCTGAGCCGTTTCCCCACTGTCTTCTCCAGGTCCTATCGCCAGCGGTATCGTAGCTCAAGAAAGCCGCTCTGTTCCTGCATGCGATAATTTGCCGCGGTCTGATACTCGGTGTCCAGCAGGTTTTCGATGCGCACGTTGAGTTGCCATGCCTCACTGAGTTGCAGCTGGCCCGTCAGATTCGCGACAACATAGCCGGGCAGTTGCACGCCGCCGAAGTCTTCGCGGTCGCCGCTCGCCAGGATCGAGAGCCCCAGGCGGTGCGAGCCAATGTTCTGCGTGTAACTGATGGTCGCCGATTCCTCGGCGCGCCGTAAAAGGCGAGCCCCGGTGACCGCGTTGTCGGCCTCCTGCTTCACTACGTCGGCACGCAACACAAAGCGTTCTCCGCGGTACTCGTACGCGAGCTGTGCGCCGCGGATTTCAGCCTTACTCAGGTTCTTCAATGTGAACGTCGCAAAATCGAACTCGATCAAGTCCTCAATATCGTTCGTGTACAACTCCAGTTCGACGCTGTGGCCGCTGCCAGGTGCGTAGCGCAACCCGACTTGTCGTTCGTCGGCGAGTTCCGGATCGAGATCCGGGTTGCCGCCGAATCCGAAACGATCTGTCGCATCCGGCGCACGAAACGCGTGGCCCAGCCCCAGGTTCAGCGTGAGCGCATCACTGATCTCGAATGCATATTCGGCATTCCAGGTCGTGTGATTACCGAAGTTCTCGTGATCCGTCAGGCGCAAGGCAGCAAACCCCTTGTGACGCCCCAGGGAAATCTGGTCCTGCACGAACACGGCACGGACAGTTGTGTCCTCGCTGAATCCCGACCCGAACGACAGCGTGCTCGCGTCTTCCTCGACGGCGAACACACCGCCGGTCAGCACGTGGCTATCGAACGTGTGGCTGTACTGCCAGTCGATGCTCAATCGCTCGGAATTCACGAAATCGGGGGCCTGGTTTTGCCTGACCTCATCCTGCATGAACGATGCGATCAACTTGCTGTTACCAGACTCCGAGACCTGTGTATCCAGTGCGATAGCAGTAACCGCATTTTCAAAGTCCTGATCGACCGGGTTCAGGAAGAAGTCCAGGTACTCGACATTGCCTTCGCCTCGCCAGTGGCGAAGGCTGATTTCATTTGCGCCGAAACGCCTTGCGCCATAAAGATTTGCCGACAGGTTGTCATAGCCTCGCTCGATGCCGGAATCGGTGCGCGGCGCGTAGCCGTCGGTATCCTGCCAGTTCAGGTTGATGCCGAACTCGCCGTCCGCACTGCGATCGCCTCCGGACAAGTGCCCCGACTGCGACGCAAAACTTCCTGCGCCAAGGCCGCCTTCGATATAGCCTTTGTCCGCCCGACGCGTAATGATATTGATGACGCCGCCGATTGCGTCTGTGCCAAATAACGCCGATCGCGCACCTTTGACTATCTCGATGCGCTCGATCACTTCAGGTGCAATGTTTTGAATCGCCGCGCCGCCGATCGTGCTCGGATTCATGCGCACGCCGTCGATCAGCACAAGTGTATGATTGCTTTCCGTGCCACGCAGAAAAATGGAGGTCGCCTGGCCCGGGCCACCGTTGCGTCCGATATCGAGCCCGGCCTCGAAGCGCAGCAGCTCGGACAGGTCGGTCGCCAGCGACAGTTCAATGTCTTCGCGCGTGATAATCGTTACAGGCACCGTTGCATCGGATAACGGGATTGGCGTGCGTGTTGCCGTAACAATAATCGTGTCGCCCGTGCTAATGTCGGCGGCGCCCGCCAACAATGGAATTGAAAATAAGGCCACCAGCGTAAAGGATTGAAGTGGTTTCATTGCGATGATTCCCTGCGTGCCGCCCGCACCTGCAATAACGTAAAGTCCTAACAGTACGGAGGGGGCCTGGACGCTTTGACGACACGCCCGAACGTGCGCCCGCCGCGCCATTCGCGTTTCATCGGGCCGGTCTCCGGGCTGACGAGCGGATTACTCCTGCCGAAACGCCTTCCCGCGAAATCACGTTCTTTCGCAGTGGCTCTGCGCCGACGACGCAGGGGTTACGGCCTTAACTCGATCACCGTTGCGGGGGCAGCGCCGGATTGACGTGCTTCGATCCCTGATCGATCACGTAACACCGGCTTCCCGTTCACCCGAAACAAGCCATTTCGGGTTCACCTGATGAGGGCCAGACGATAGGCAGATGCCGGCAGGCTGTCAAGGATGAGGCTTTCTCACTTGTCAATACGCTCACTTGCCGCCATAGTTGCGCCGTTTATTGGCACCGCAGGACATTGGCTCGTGGACAGTTATCTTGAAAGCAGCGCATCGGAGCATTTGCGGGTCGCGCTGGCTGCTGCCCGCGAAGCGGCGGACATCAGTCGCAAGTATTACGCCGGCAACTTCACCGTAACCACGAAAGCAGACAGGACACCGGTGACGCAAGCGGACGTCGAGTGTGAGCAGGCGATTCGCCGCGTCATTCTCGAGCGTTTTCCCGAGCACGGCTTTTATGGCGAGGAGACGGGTCGTACGCAGGAAGACGCGGACTACCTGTGGCTCGTCGATCCCATCGACGGCACCAAGGGGTTTGTTCGCCAGTATCCGTTTTTCTCCACGCAGATCGCGCTCATGCACCGTGGAGACATCATTCTGGGCGTTTCCAGTGGCACGATGATGGGCGAGCTGGCGTGGGCCGAAAAAGGCCAGGGCGCGTGGCTCAACGGAAAACGGCTCGCTGTCAGTGAAATTGATGATCCGGACCGGGCGGCTGTGTCGGTCGGCAACTTGAAATCACTGGCCGCGAGCAAGGGCTGGTCTTCGCTCGGAAGTATTGTCGAACGTGCCGATCGAATTCGTGGCTACGGCGATTTCTATCATTACCATTTGCTGGCCGCCGGCAAAATCGAAGCGGTTATCGAATCCGATGTGAATATTCTGGATATTGCCGCGCTTTCAATCATCGTGACCGAGGCGGGCGGCGTATTCACCGACTTGAACGGCGAGAAGCCGAATCTGGAAATTCGTTCGGTACTCGCGGCGAACGCCGGTCTCCATACGCAGTACCTCGAATCACTACGCGGGTACATTGCCTGACGCAATGAACAACTGGCGTGATCGCCAGTCGACGGCCTCCATCGGCGTGGAGTAGAGCTCGCTCAGGCGTGCGGCATCGAGGATCTCCCTGGTCGAGCCGAGGTCCCAGCGTCCATCGCCATACAGCAGCAGACACCGATCCGCGTAGCGCACAGCCAGGTTTACATCGTGCAGGCTGGCAACGACAATCGCGCCTGCGTCAGCCTTGTCTCGGAACAGTTGCAGCGCATCAAGCTGATGTTGCGGGTCCAGATGATTGGTCGGTTCGTCGAGCAGGTAGATGTTCGGCTGTTGTGTCAGTACCTGTGCGATTGCAAGCCGTCGCCGCTCACCGCCGGACAATGTCAGTACGTCGCGTGTCAGTAGCCCCTTGAGGCCGACAGCGTCGAGGCACTGATTGGCCACGGCGAAATCGCGCTGCGACTCCCAGTTGAGTCGGCCGATATGCGGATGGCGGCCGATCATTGCCGTATCCAGTACTGTAGCCGGGAAAATATCGTCAACATGTTGCGGTAACAACGCCAGGCTCCGCGCAACCGCTTGCCGCTTCGCGGTTGCGAGATCGTCGCCGTTCAACAGAATTCGGCCCGCAGCCGCTGGTCTCAGTCCGGCCAGTGTGTGCAGGGTCAGTGATTTTCCGCAGCCGTTTTGTCCGAGTACCGCGACTAACTCGCCACCCGCAACCTCCAGGTCCAGTGTTTCCACCAGCAAGCGATCTGCGACGCTTACGCGCAGGCCCTGGCAGGAAAATCTCGATGTGCTCGTAAATTGCATGCCGGGAGCGTAGCTCACGCGGCACCTCAGAAAAAGGCGTGTCAGTCGATCAGGTTGATTTCTCTTGCGGTCAGGGGTCCTATGACCGTGTGTCGTAGACTTTTCGGAATCATGGCATCGTCGTCAGCGAGCGCGATTCGACCGCCCATGATTTCGGCGTACTGTTGTGGATAAAGCGGCTTGCGATCAGGCTCCGCGAGACCGTCCGGCCCGATCGGTTGCCCGGTGCCCGGGTCGTACTTGTCCGTGGCTCCGAGCGTGTGCAGGAATTCGTGCGCGATAATTACGTTGTTGGTTTCCCGGTACCGACGGCTTGCGTAACCGTTGACAATACCCACCATGCCTTTCTGCAGCCCGACCGAGTTTTCAAGGGAAATGGTTGCGTCGGGCGTGTGGTAACGCACAAACATTCTGACGTCCGGCTCGATACGATCCTGATCGTCCGTAATGCTGCCGGCCCACCACCGCATTTTAAGGGACCAGAGCATGACGGACAGCGCACCGGTCTCGCCCCCGAGCTCGGGCGGCTGTTCGTCGATCGCCTGTCCCAGTTCAATTCGAACCGGCCGATCGAGGCTCGCCGCGTACTTGCCGGTTTCACGCTCAAGGAAGGACTCGATGCTCTTGAAGTCGCTTAATCGCAGGCCCTCAATGTACTTGCCGGACGCGGCGGTATCATCGCCATTGATCGGGTAGACCTTGACCCAGAGACTGTTGTTCCAGTCGGTACTCCTCGCCTGCGTCAACCAGGTACTGACCGCGACAAAGAACAGTACGAACAGCAGGATTGAAATACGGATGGCTTTAAACATGGGATCGACCGCGTGGCGTCAGAGATTCGGCGCTTGTCTTACGCCTGTAGCTTGCTCGAATGCATACGCAATCTCTATGAGCTGTTTCTCATTCCAGGCCTTTCCTATGAAGGACAATCCAATCGGCAGTCTGGATATGAACCCGGCCGGGACCGTGACGCTGGGGTACCCGGAGATCGCCGCCAGCGACGAGCTGCCGATGCCATAGTTGTCGCCGTTGACAGGGTCGATCATCCAGGCCGGCCCGTTCGTCGGTGCGACGATCGCATCGAGTCCGTGTTCCTTCATGGCGTTGTCGATTGCGGCCCTGGCGAGGCGTTTGCTTGTCGCCAGCGCTTCCAGGTATTCCGGATCTGTTAGTGGCCCCTTCTTTTCCGCCGCCAGGAAAATATCCTGACCGAAAATGGGCATGACGGTCGCGGCGTGGGTATCGTTGAACGCGATCAGGTCGGCGAGGCTTTGGATCGGTGCTTGCGACTGATCCAGGTAGTGATTCAGGTCGGCGCGGAATTCGTACAACAGAACTTCATACTCGGCCTCGTACATGTTGGCGATGTCGTATTCGATCTTGTCGACAATCTCGGCACCCTGTTTTTCAAGGGCGGCGACGCTCGAATCGAGGATGGCGTCGACCGCCGGGTTCGACCCGGCACCATGGTACGAACGTATGACGCCGATGCGTTTTTCGCGCAGCCCGTCGGCTGTCAGGTTGGACGAATAATTGTGATGTATCTCGGCGTTCGCGGTTGCGGGGTCGTCTGCATCGACGCCTGTCATGATCGTCAATAACATCGCGGCGTCACGAACAGACCGCGCCATTGGACCCGCTGTATCCTGACTGTGCGCTATCGGAATAATTCCGCTGCGGCTGACGAGCCCAAGCGTCGGTTTGATACCGACAATGCCATTGATACCCGACGGACAAACGACGGAACCATCGGTCTCGGTGCCGATTGCGACGACGGTGAGGTTGGCGGCGACGGCAACCGCCGAACCGCTTGACGAACCGCAGGGCGATCGGGCTGTGTCGTAAGGGTTTCTTGTCTGTCCGCCGACACTGCTCCAGCCACTTGAGGACATCGATGAACGAAAGTTCGCCCACTCGCTGAGATTGGCCTTGCCGAGTACGACGGCGCCGGCGTCGCGCAGTCGCTTGACGACATAGGCGTCCGTTGTCGGCGCATGGTCGGCCAGTGCCAGGGAACCGGCACTCGTGTACATCTGGTCGGCGGTATCGATGTTCGCCTTCAGCACGACCGGTATGCCGTGCAAGGGGCCGCGCGGCCCCGACGTTCGCCACTCGCTATCCAGCGCCCGAGCAATACTTATCGCGTCCGGATTTATCTCGATGATCGCATTCAATTGGGGTCCCGAACGATCGATCGCCGCCACGCGGTCGACGTACCACTCGACGAGTTCTTCGGAACTGAGCTCACCGCGCTGGAATTGGTCGTGAAGCTCGGCGATGCTCGTCTCGGTGAAGTCGCGATCGCCACCACCGCAGGCAGCTATCGTGACGCAAAGTAATGCGAGGCAAACGGTTTTCACTGCATGACTCCGGCTGGCGGCACGACGTATGCCCGGGGGGACATTCTGCCAAATAAAAAGCCCCGCGGCGTTAGCGGCGGGGCTAGATTCTCTTTTTTATCAAAAGAGGTAACTGCAAATCTGGTAACCGGTCACGGACCTGTTTTTATTAGTATTATCGGATTTCGATCTTATTGTTTTTGTAGTTATTTTTCTTCTGGCGTCTAATATCCTCTACCGCACCGTTTCGTTGTTACCAACCGCAGCTACACTTCGCTTGGGCAGAGTATTAGAAGCAAGTCTTGTGCCAACATGCCCGCAGTGCATCCAAATCAAGGCTTTCGTGCATCCCTCGCCGGTTCAGTCAGCGATTTCGAGCGTAATTTGTAAAGAAGTTCGACATAATCGAGACCCTTCGCATCACCTGTTGTGACAAGAGACTTTGTTAAGTTAATGAAAGATATAGAAAACGCTGCTACTTTGGGCTGGCGGCCGCGATATGGTCGTTCCGGCCTCAATCTCATTATGTTTAATTCGCGATTACCTTCGAATCGGGCCGTAAATTCTTGATCTTCTGTCAAATTATTCGACACTTTCGACCGTTTGCAGCCGATCGATGAGTCCCCGAACGCTGAAGAAGCGGCCGTTTCGCACAATTGCAACAATATTGAGGGCGTCGTTGATGTCCCGCAGTGGGTCACCATCAATGAAAACGAGGTCCGCTACGGCGCCGACGCCGATGCGTCCGAGCAATGGGTCAAGCCGCAGGGCCGCGGCGGCGTTCACCCCGGCGGCCTTCAACGCCTGCTCCGGTCGAAGGCCCGCGGCTGCCAGCGCGCGAAACTCTGCGTGCAGCGCGAGGCCTGCAGGCAAGCCGTTGTCCGCACTGCCCAGTACGACAGAACTGATGCCCGCCGCAAAACTCGGGGGCTCCGAGAAACGTCGCGCGACCGGTGTCGAAACGTTCACCAGGCTGGCCTGACGAGATCGCAGCAGTGACGACAGGCCAGGCGTCATCGAGTCCGCTACCGCGACAGTGCCCTGAACTGGCCAGTCGAGGGCGCTGAGTAGTCTCGGACCCGGCGTTTCTTTTCCGGACCAGAGCGTATTGACGCGCATGGCATCCGCATGGTCGGCCACGATGGTTGTCACGCCGGTGGTGAGTAACCACGGGCCGATCGTCTCATCCAGTTGTCCGAGCTTCTCGGGCAGCTTCGCCAGCGTGTCGATATAACCGGGCACGACGGTCAGGTCACCCATGTTGATGATATTCGAGTCGGCACGATCGCTGTGCGGCTCTACGGACGTTATTCGCCCGCCATCGATCACGATGTCCTTGTCTGCCTGGTAGCCACCGCCAACGCCATCGAACAGGCGCGATGCATGGATAATCAGGCGACCGGCCGGCTCGTCGATACGAGGTAACGGGCGTCTCTTCAACGCTAATGCGGCCACAGGCGCTTCCGCCGTCAGGGTTGCCTGAAACGGCAAAGCTGATGATGTCCATGAATTAAAAAGCCGTTGGCGGATTACGCCGTTTGCCGTGTACAGCATGCGGTGCCGGTCGAGCCAGCTTAGCGGCGCAAGGACAGGGTCTTCGCCGCTTGCATATGTTCTGATCACGCGCGGTTCCGAGAGGATTACGATTTCGATCGTTGTCTCGGCCGCACCTTTTCTGATGTACGCAATGAGGCTGCCATCCGGGCGCCAGGCTGGCCCGGCCAGCCTGTCCGTGGTCGACAGCAAAATTTCTTCGGGTAATCCGTGCCTGCGCAGGATCAACGACCACACATCATCCTGTTGACGGATGTAGACGAGATCGCGCCCGTCCGACGACCACGCCGGGTTTGTTTCGTCGCCGTTGTGATGACTGATGCGCCAGTGCAGGCCAGTCGGCAAATCGACTTCCCACAGGTCGAAACCGAAGCCGGTCGTGTCAGAGGCATAGACGAGACGTTCGCCGTCCGGGTGCCACGCAGGATGCAAGGAGAGATAATTGTCGCGACTGATCTTCCGTGACTGGTCGGTCGAAAAATCGTAGAGCCAGATACTCTGCGTGCCGTCCGACGCCGCCTGGTAGGCGATCCGCGACGTATCGGGGGACCAGCGAGGCCGTCGTACGGACTTCAGGTTGCGCGTGACTGCGCTGGCCTTGCCGCCGCCCGGCGGCACGATCCAGATGTCGCCCATCAGGTCGATGGCAACGCGCCCATCGCTCGCGATATCAGCCGCAATATTTCCGCCGCGCGAGATGATTTCCTGTGCATCGAGTGGTGATGCCGGAAGCAGGAAAAGTCCGGCGGCGATGAATGCGACGAATCGAAACATGATCAGGTACCGGAAACGAAAACGCCACCTTCACGTCGAGGATCTGCGGCCGCATCGAAACCCTGGCAGCGGTCGCACACGGCTGCCGCAACGCCGCCGAAGTACATAACGAGTTCGGGAAAAACCGTCAGCGGCAGGTCGATCTCGGGCAGGTCGAGTCCGGGCTCTGCCATGAGTCTTACGACATCGCCGCTGGTGTCCACATGCACGCGTGGATGCGCAATCGCATCCCGCAGCGGCATGTCGAAGAGCATGTAATTCATCAGGAATTGCTGCAGTGCCGTCGTGATCCTGTCGGCGCCCGGCGAACCAACGGCGAGCACTGAGCCATCACGTCGCGCGACACTGGGCGCCATGTTCGACGGCAGTCTCGAGCCTGGCGGGCCGGCCTCAAGTCCGCGTCGATTGAGTTCGATTTCGCCCAGGCAGTTGTTCAGCCAGAGGCCGGTTCCATCCGGCATTTCTCCGGAGCCGTAACCTGACGATGCGGTGATTGCACAACCCGTACCGGCGCCGTCGACAACCGACGTGTGAACCGTCGAGGCCGACGTCCAGCGCGTCAGCAGGCGACCGCTGCGTGCTGACTCGAGCAGACGCGCGGCCTCAGCCGCAACGTCATCGGCAAGATCGAGGTTTCGTTGGCGAAAGTCGAGACAGGCGCGCTGCGAATCGACAAGCTGCCGCAACGTATTGCGCGTCCAGCCTTTTTCCGAAAGGTCCGAACACGCAAGCAACATGGCGGCGAGTACGCTGCCGCCCACGGCGGGTGGCGGATTGCCTGCGATCGACCAGTCGCCGACGTCTATGATCAGGGGTGCTCTTTCGATGGCCCGGTAGTGCTTGAGATCGTCCGCGGTCAGCATGCCGTCGCCGTCGCGGCAGTGATTGGCGATGGCCGCAGCAATATCGCCCTCATAAAAAACGCGAGCGCCGTCTTCCGCGATGGCGGCGAGGCTGTCGGCAAGGTGCGGCACAATCACCTGTTCGCCCGTACCGAGCAGCGTCCGGTCCGCATGATGTAGCGCCGCGAAACCGTCCCGGCTGCGATTGAAGATACTGCTGGCAGAATAGCCCAGGTAGTAACGGCACGCGGCGGACAGGGGAAAGCCATTGCGGCAAGCCCGAATGGCTGGTGCGAATATCGTGGCCCACGTGGTACCGCCATACCGCTTCCAGGCAAGCTCCATCGCGGCCAGTGTTCCTGGAACGGCGATCGAGCCGGGACCGACAAGCGTCGTGATGCCGCCGCCATAATCCAACGTAACACGGACAGCCCCGCGGCCACGTTGCTCTGCTGTAAGACCCGCGCCCGGCACTGCGACATTGCCGTCAATCGTGACCGGGTCGTTGTTGGCGCGCCAGATTGTGATATAGGCGCTGCCACCCAGCGCGCAGACGCTGGGCTCGGTGTTGATCGACATCAGGGCGGCGGCGAGCGCACAGTCCACGGCGTTGCCGCCGGCCGCTGCAACTTCTTCCGCCGCATCGGCAGCCAACTGCGAGGTTGTCGCGACAGCAATCTGGCTCACTGGGATTCCCGGCTTGGCTGAATGAGGTGCGTCTTGATCAGAAGTGAATGACGGAACGAATGCTCTTGCCTTCATGCATCAAGTCGAACGCCCTGTTGATGTCTTCCAGCGGCATCGTGTACGTGATGCACTCGTCGATCTTGATGTCGCCGTGCATGTACTGGTTCACCATGCCCGGCAACTGTGATCGTCCCTTACAACCGCCGAAAGCCGTGCCGCGCCAGACCCGCCCGGTGACAAGTTGAAACGGCCGGGTCGAGATTTCCTGGCCGGCGCCCGCAACACCGACGATCACGGACTCGCCCCATCCCTTGTGGCAGCATTCGAGTGCCGAACGCATAAGGTTGGTATTGCCAACACACTCGAATGAGTAGTCCACGCCGCCGTCGGTGAGCTCGACAATAACGTCCTGAATCGGTTCATCATGATCGTTGGGATTCACACAGTCGGTTGCACCGAACTGGGCAGCCAGCTCGAACTTGTCGGCATTGATATCGATGGCGACGATGCGACCCGCCTTTGCGATCGCAGCGCCCTGAATGACGCTGAGGCCTACGCCACCGAGCCCGAAGACGGCCACCGTTGCGCCAGGTTCGACTTTGGCGGTGTTCAGAACGGCGCCGATGCCCGTCGTAATGCCACAGCCCAGGAGGCAGACTTTTTCCAGCGGCGCTTCCTTGCCGATCTTGGCAACGGATATTTCCGGCAGCACGGTGTACTCGCTGAATGTCGACGTGCCCATGTAGTGATAGATCGTCTTGCCATTGTGAGAGAAGCGAGAGGTGCCGTCCGGCATGATCCCCTGGCCTTGTGTAACGCGAATAGCCTGACAAAGATTGGTCTTTCCGGACGTGCAGAAGCTGCATTTGCCGCATTCGGGCGTGTACAGCGGAATAACATGATCGCCGGCAGCAACCGACGTTACGCCTTTACCAACTTCTTCGACGATTGCACCGCCCTCATGGCCGAGCACTGCCGGAAAGATGCCCTCAGGGTCTTCACCCGACAGCGTGAACGCATCGGTATGGCAAACGCCGGTCGCGACATTTCTGATCAGGACCTCACCGGCCTTGGGGCCCTCCAGGTCCAGCATTTCGATCTCAAGAGGTTTGCCTGCTTCCCAGGCAACGGCAGCACGTGTCTTCATCGATTCTTAACCCCGTTAATGCTTCTTATGACTTGTGATCGCATGTTCGCATGATTGCCTGTTTTACGACAGTCGGCCGACGCCCGGTGCACTAGCGTTGTTCATCTTGTGTTCATAAAATTAATAAAAACAATAACTTACTTTCATTCCTGGTTCATCTTGCCGGACGTACTCTGGAGCCGCATTTAGAGAGGAACCGGAGGATGATATGAACAAGATTATTGCTGTAGCACTCGTAGCCGGTGGCCTGTTGCTTTTGGATTCTCCGGAGGCCGCAGCCCACAAGGAGGTCCGCACGGTGTACCAGCCGTCGGCCCATTATCGAATCGAGACGCGGCGTGCGAAGCACATGCCGTACTGGTTGAAACGAGATCGATCGTTTCGCAAATGGTACAAACGCTCACGCCTGCGCGCGAACAGGCATCTAGGCTGGCACCAGTTGTTTGATATCTATCGCTGGCAGCGTTTCGACAGGCGGATGCATCGTCGCGGCGGATACTTCGCCGATAATTACGATTACTTCCGTAACTATGACCGCAACCACAGGCGCGGACACCGCCACTAGGAGTCCCATATTGCAACCTGGATGACACAGCCGGCCCGAAGATTTTCGGGCCGGCTTTCCCTGTGAACGCGTCTGCTGTAAAACGGAACACACGACCGACGCAAAAAAAAGCCTTATCCCATGACTCTCGACCAATTGCGCAAGAAGCTCTCAGCTGTCGATCGGCGCCTCGTCGAGCTCATCGCCGAGCGACAGCAAATTGTCGGCGATATCGGTAAGCGCAAACTCACGACAGGCACCGGCACGCGCGACTACGCGCGCGAGAAGGACGTGCTCGATATGGGCCGGCAACAGGCCGGCAAGCTGGGCGTGGACCCCGATCTGGTCGAAGGACTGCTGCAGGAGTTGATTCGAACCTCACTGGAAAGCCAGGAACGCGATCGTGTCATCGCCGAAGGCAAAGGGGACGGTCGGCGCGCGCTCGTTATCGGCGGTGCCGGCAAGATGGGCCGCTGGTTCGTCGACTTCTTCGCCTCGCAGGGATTCGCGACGACGGTTGCGGATACCAGCGTTGACGACGGGCCCGGGCGTTTCAAGAGCTGGACTGACGCGGGCGTGGATTTCGACTTTATCGTCGTGGCAGCACCGCTAGCCGTATCCGGTCGAATTCTCGCCCAGCTTGCGGTAC
This sequence comes from Woeseiaceae bacterium, assembly GCA_013001045.1. Classification (GTDB taxonomy): domain Bacteria; phylum Pseudomonadota; class Gammaproteobacteria; order Steroidobacterales; family Woeseiaceae; genus UBA1847. Next base: position 19,233 of record JABDNG010000010.1, read on the forward strand.
TCAAACCGCGCGGGCTGGTTTTTGATATCGGCAGTTTGAAGTCGCCGCTGATCGATGGTCTTCGCGAGCTTCAGGCGGCTGGATGCCGTGTAACTTCGCTACATCCGATGTATGGACCCGACACGCGATTGCTGTCAGGCCGACACCTTATATTCTGTGATGTTGGCGATCCGGAGGCGACGGCTACTGCCAAGGAGCTTTTCTCGGCGACGATGGTCGAGCAGCTCGACATGGGTCTCGATGATCACGATCGATTGATCGCTTACGTGCTCGGCTTGTCACATGCGCTCAATATCGCTTTCTTCACTGCGTTAGCCGAAAGCGGCGAGGCAGCGCCGAAACTGGCTCGGATGTCATCGACAACGTTCGATTCGCAGTTGCTCGTGTCAGCCGCGGTGGCGCAGGACAATCCGCACCTGTATTTCGAAATTCAAAACCTCAACAAATTCGGACTCGGCCCCCTCGATGCGCTTTGCGATGCGGCGGCGCGAATTCGTGAGACGGTTGCCGGTGGTGATGAGCAGGCATTCGTTGACCTCATGAAAAAAGGCCGCGATTATCTCGCGCTGCGAGGGTGAATCTATGTCGTCTGTCCAGCAACTGAAGGAAGAACTCGAGGCAACGAAACGCCAACTCGAGGAGATGAAATCTGCGGTTGCGAGTAACGATAAAAAGATGCGCAACACGCACCGGCGTGAATTGCGGCTATTGCAGGCGGGAACCCTGGACTCGCTGGTTTATGCGTTGATCGAGGGTCTGCGCGTGAGTTACAAACTGGACTACGTGAGCCTTGTTTTGTGCGACCCGGACCACGATATTCGTCATTTGCTGATCGCAAATGGTACGCCCGCGGAAGACTTCGAAAACTTGCTCATCGTTGAGGCGATGACAGGGCTTGCGCCGCAGTTCATCGCGCTTCGAGAGCCCTGGCTCGGCGAATTCGCACACTGCGACCATCAGCTCATCTGTCCTGGGGCATCCAACATCAAGAGTATGGCGATGATTCCATTGACGCATCGCGGCAAGTTACTCGGCAGTATCAATCTTTGCAGCGCTGATCCGCAGCGCTTTACGCGCGCTCATGCGACCGACCTGCTGGCTCATCTTGGCGTAATCGCGTCTTTTTGCGTCGAAAATGCCGTGAACCGGGCGCGCTTGTTGCGCAGCGGCTTCACGGATGTTCTGACCGGCTGGCACAATCGCCGTTACCTCATCGTCCGCCTCGGTGAGGAGTTGGCGCGAGCTCGACGCGATGGCGCGCGGCTCACCTGCCTGATGCTCGACATCGACCATTTCAAACGTGTCAACGATAACTGGGGGCATGCCGCAGGTGATTCGGTGCTGCGAGAAATCGCCCAGCGTATCGAGTCCCAGGTGCGCGCCAGTGACGTCGCGGCCCGTTACGGAGGTGAGGAGTTCGTCGTCTTGCTGCCCAATACCGATGCCGATTCGGCATTGTTGCTTGCCGAGCGTATCCGCCAGGCCGTGTCGGCGACGCCCATTGATTTACAGAATGGCGAGTCCGTTACGATTACAGCATCCATCGGTATATCGGAGGTTCGCCCTGCGCCCGAGGCTGAAGACCTGAAGACCGTCGGTGATTCGCTCATCGCCCGTGCTGACGTAGCGCTGTATGCGGCGAAGTCTGCGGGGCGCGACCGAGTGATTGTCGGGGCTGCGTGAAGCGTTCTGGCTACCGGTAGCGATCCTGGCGAACCCGGCTCATGAGAATCAGGAATAGCGGTACACCGATGGCCGCCGTCAACGCACCCACCGGCAGTTGCCGCGGCGCCATGATCGTTCGCGCCATCGTGTCAGCGACAACCAGCAGCGCACCGCCAGCGAGCGCGGAGGCCGGCAAGACGATACGGTGGTCGCTACCGGCGACGAGGCGAACCAGGTGCGGAACCACGAGACCAATGAAACCGATGACGCCGACTGTCGTTACCGACAGCGCGGTCGCCATGGCGGCCGCTGCGAAAATCAGGTAGCGAAACGCGCGCACCGGTAGCCCGACGATCGCCGCTTGCAACTCGCCACGCGACAATACGTTCAGATGGCGAGCGCCCAGTGTGCCCGCAACGACCATGACAGCGAGTAACCACAGGCAGCGCGCTGGTTCAAAAGCGAAGCTCAAGTCGCCCATGAGCCAGAACAGCATGCCGCGTAAATTCTGATCGGGACTCAACGCAAGCAACAAGGTTGTGGCGGCGCTGAATCCCGCCGCGAGCACCACGCCGGTCAGCAACAATCGTGCCGGCGTCCAGCTGCCGGTGCCGTGCGCTATCGAAAACACGAGCAGGGTCGCGGCCATCGCGCCGCCGAACGCAGACAGATCGACAACGGCACTTCCCATACCGAACATCATTGCGAGCAGAGCGGCGACGGCGGCGCCGCCGGAGCTGCCCAGGATGTAGGGTTCTGCGAGCGGGTTTCTGAGCAACACCTGCATGAGGACGCCGGCCACCGCCAACAGTCCGCCGACCGCAAATGCCGTCAGTGCCCGCGGCCAACGCAACTCGATCACCAGAGAATGAATCTGCGGCGTCGCGTCGCCGCGCAAAGCGGCAAGCGTGTCGGCAATACTGACATCGGCGCTCCCCGACGCCAGCGCAACGAGGAATGCGCCGGCGACTACCAGCAGCAATCCGACGAACAGGATTCCGTTGCGGCCTGTGGACACTCAAAATCTCCTAGGGCCTGTTAACACTTGGCAGACTGCCGCGTTGCCGGCCCAAAGGCTGCCAGGCAAGGCGCGAGGATTGATGTTTGCTTATTCCAAATGAGTGACGAGCAACGCAGCTTGGGCCCGTTTGAGACCACAAGCCGAAGGGACGGGTGCCATTTTGCCCACTACGGCGTCTCTCTTCACTCAAGTACTTAGAGTACATCACGTTCATCGATCCTTGTATTGAGCAAAATGGCCGCCCGTCGCAGCGGTCTGCCAAGTGTTAACAGGTCCCAAGCCGGGCGGCGATGGATAGTGTAAAGTAAACCGCAGTTAGAGTTTTAGCACGGTTGCTATGAGCAACGATTGGATTGACGCCGAGGGGTTTCGCGCCAATGTCGGCATCATCCTTGCGAACGCGGACAACAAGTTGTTGCTTGGGGGTCGCGTAGGCGCCAAAGGCTGGCAATTTCCGCAAGGTGGGATGCAACAGGGCGAAGAGCCTGTCGATGCAATGTTCCGGGAACTTCACGAAGAGGTTGGCCTGGAATCGACAGATGTCGAAGTGCTCGGCGTCACCAGGGACTGGCTGCGCTACCGCCTGCCCAGGAAGTTCATCCGTCGAAACAGCGATCCGCTGTGCATCGGCCAAAAACAACGCTGGTATATGCTGCGACTCCTTTCGGATGAAGAGCAGGTTCGTTTCGACCGCTGTGACAAGCCGGAGTTTGATCGCATTCGTTGGGTGCATTTTTGGCGTCCGGTCAACGAAGTGATCTACTTCAAACGTCGCGTGTACGCTCGTGCGCTGTACGAACTCGGGCCATCGGTGTACCCGGAAGGCCTGCCGCAACGCCCCCGCTGGTGGCCAAGACGCTGGCGAGCCGCGTTTGACAAGGATATTGCCAGGTCCCTGGAGGCGTCGGACTAGCTTCACATTCCGTGACCTGGTGCACTTCTGTTTGACCGGGTCACCGCGTAACATAACGTCCTTTCAGTCTTAGTCGCACAATGGATCGCCTTGGCTACGAAGCACCACGTACAAATGCACGGAGCGGGCCGAACCTGGGTTGTTCGCGGCCTGTTTGTGGGCCTGGTTGTTGTTGTCGCTTACCTGGTCTTCGAGTTTGGACGAATCAGTGCAGGCTATGACATTGTCGATGCCGCGAAAGATCGCCAGAGCTATGAAGATCGCATCGCGACCTTGGACGAGGAGATTGTCGCTCTGAAACAGGAGGTTGCGCTGCTTGAGACGCATCGCGAAATCGATCGTGAAGCCTACGACGAGGTCGAGGCGAGCCTGACGTCGTTGCAGGTCAAGATTCAGGAACAACGTGATGCGATCGCGTTCTACCGCGGCATCGTGTCTCCCGCGGATGGAAAACCGGGCTTGCGTGTGCAGGACCTGAAGCTCACGCGCGGCAGGGCGGAAAGAGAGTTCAATGTGCGACTCGTGTTGGTTCAGGCAATGCAACACGACCGCAAGGTGTCTGGCGATGTGGGTTTGACTGTGCAGGGCAGCCAGGACGGTGTCGAAACCGTTTATAACTTCACGCAATTGCTGCCGGCCGAGGCTGACTCGAGCTGGCCGTTCTCGTTCCGGTATTTCCAGAACTTCGATCGGCAGCTTGTTCTTCCCGATGGCTTCACACCGGAACGGATTCGTGTTGAAGTGCGCTCGAAGACCCGCTCAATCAAGAGCATCGAAGAGAGTTTTGTTTGGGCGATGAGCCAGAGCTGACAGTGTGACGTTGCCGTTCGCGGCCAATTGGAGACCCAGATGTTCGGTAAAAAGAAGCGCAGGCATACGGTTGTTGAGACGCTGGTGGGCGCCAACAGTCGCCTGAACGGCGACCTGCATTTTGAGGGCGGTTGCCACATCGATGGCACCGTCAACGGCAGTGTCACAGCCGACCCGGATACCGAATCCGCTTTAAGTATCAGCGACATAGGCAATGTGGATGGTGGCGTAACGGTGCCTTATGTGGTGCTGAATGGCATCGTGCGCGGCGACGTTTTCGCCAGTCAAAGGGTGGAACTTGGGCCGACAGCACGTGTCATTGGCAATGTGTATTACAATCTTATTGAAATGGCCATTGGCGCGGAGATCAATGGCAAGCTCGTCCATCAGCCCGAAGGGCAGGTACCGTTGCTCGAGCAGACGGCGCGCATAGATAGCAAAGCCGCAGCCGCAAACGAGTCGTAGGCCGGTACCGTAGACCAGGAAATACAGATCATGGCAACCGCAGGAAACATCGCACCGCCACCACCGCCGAGTGTCGTCTTCACCGATGCCGCTGCGACCAAAGTCGGCGAGCTCATCGCCGAGGAAGATAATCCCAACCTCAAGCTACGCGTGTTCATATCCGGTGGGGGCTGTTCGGGATTTCAGTACGGGTTTACGTTTGATGAGGATGTCGAGGACGGTGACAGCCAGGTTGAAAACCAGGGCGTGATGCTGCTGATCGATCCGATGAGCGTTCAGTACCTCATGGGTGCTGAAATAGACTACAAAGAAGACCTGCAGGGCGCCCAGTTCATCATCCGGAATCCAAATGCACAAACCACTTGCGGCTGCGGATCGTCCTTCACCGTCTGAGACCAATCAGACGGAAATAATCGCGGCCGTCGATCTCGGCTCCAACAGCTTCCATATGATTGTCGGTGAGTTACGTCACGGACAGCTCGCCGTTCTCGATCGGATTCGTGAAACGGTCAGGCTCGCCGAAGGCCTGTCGCCGAGCGGCGACCTCAAGGACGATGCGCGCGAACGCGCTCTCGCCTGTTTATCTCGTTTTGGTGAGCGCTTGCGGGACATGCGCGCTGGCAGCGTGCGTGCAGCCGGTACCAGCACGATTCGGCGTGCGCGTGAAGATTCCACCTTCATGAGCGAGGCGGAAGCGGCGCTCGGCCATCCGATCGAAATCATCTCCGGTATCGAGGAGGCTCGCCTTATTTATAACGGCGTGACGCACAGCTTGCCGCCGACGGATGGACTGCGGCTCGTCATGGACATCGGCGGCGGCAGTACAGAGCTGATTCTCGGTCAGGCGGCACAGCCGAAGGCGCTCGAAAGTCTGAACATGGGCTGTGTGTCGATGACCGAGCGATTTTTCCCGGACGGCAAGCTGAGTCGGCAGGCCTTTGACAAGGCACGCATGGCGGCGCGCCTGGAACTTCGCCCCGTCAAAGCATTCTTTCGTAACTCCAATACCATCGAAGCCATTGGCACGTCCGGAACAATTCGGTCAACCGAAGCCGTCGCACAGACACTGGGTATTACAGAGTCAGGAGTTACAACTAAAGTCGTGGAGCAACTCATCGACGAGGTACTCGCGTTCGATTCGATAGAAACGCTGTCGCTGCCTGGGTTGTCTGAGCGCAGGGCGCAGGTCTGGCCCGGTGGTCTTTCCATACTTGCCGAGTTGCTGAACGTGTTGCGAATCGAGGCATTGCAAATATCGGATGGCGCTCTGCGGGAAGGCTTGCTCTACGACCTCCTCGGTCGTCTGCAACACGAGGATGCGCGCGAACGGACGGTCGTGGCAATGGCGTCCCGCTACCACGCCGATTCAGAGCAGGCCAGGCGAGTAGTGCATATTGCTGCTGCCTTGCACAGCCAGTGCGCGTCGGAGTGGGGTTTGACGTCCGAGTTCGACCTGAAAGTACTCGAATGGGCGGCTCGATTGCATGAGATCGGGCTTGATATCTCGCACGAGAATTACGAGCGTCACGGTGCGTACATAGCCGAGCACGCTGACATGCCCGGATTCCCGCGCGCTGAACAGCGTTACCTGGCATTCCTGATCGGTGGGCAGCGTAACAACATCGACGCGAATCGGTTAAAAACCCTGCCGAAAGCCTGGCGACAAACGGGTTTACGCCTGGTGATGATCCTGCGCCTCGCCGTGCTCCTCAACCGCAGTCGCAGCGCTGCAGAAATGCCACCCGTGACTTTGCGGGTCACTGACGACAGCCTGCGGATCGGGTTCGACGCGGAATGGTTAGCCGCCAACCCACTGACCATCGCAGATCTGGAGCGCGAGCAGGCGTTCCTTGCAGAGCTTGGCTATAGTCTCGGAATCGATTCCCATTGACCGAAACTTGCGACGCGCAGTGAAAGATCTGTGATCCGCTACAAGGGCGCTGCGAGTTCCTTCAGGAATATCTCCTGTGCGGAGATTCGCTCTTTCTTACCCGGCGTTAGCCGCGTATAGCTGCCGTCGCCTTTAAGGACCCAGGCCTGGCAATTGTCGGTCAGGAACAACTCCAGGTGCCGGCGAAGCCTGTCTTTCATCGCTTTCTGGCGAATCTCGAAACAGGACTCATTGCGGCGGAAGAGATTACGCTCCATCCAGTCGGCGCTTGAACAATAGAACTCCTCGGCGCCGTCATTAAGGAAGTAATAGACGCGCGAATGTTCGAGGAAGCGGCCAACGATCGAGCGCACGTGGATGTGCTCGGACAATCCTTTCACGCCCGGACGGAGTGAGCAGATGCCGCGGACAATCAGGTCGATCTTCACGCCGGCCTGTGAAGCTTCGTAAAGAGCGTCGATGAGCTGCGGTTCATTGAGCGAGTTGACCTTCGCGATGATACGCGCATCGTGGCCGGCCATCGCGTTTGTGGTTTCACGCTGAATCTTATCCATCAATGCAGGGAAAAGACTGAATGGCGAGGCGAGCATACGCGTCATGCCGACGGCTTCGGTAAGGCTGGTGAGCTGCAGGAACAGCTTGTGCACATCTTCACCAAGAGGTTGCCCGCTCGACAGGTAGCCATAGTCGGTATACACGGACGTCGTTGCGTGGTGGTAGTTGCCGGTGCCGAGGTGCACGTAACGAACGAGCCTGTCGTTCTCGCGGCGCACGACGAGCAACATCTTGGCGTGCGTCTTGAACCCGACCAGTCCGTAGACGACGTGCGCGCCTGCCTCCTGGAGCCGGTTCGCGAGCCCGATGTTCGCAGCCTCATCGAAACGAGCCATGAGCTCGATGACGACGGTGACCTCCTTTCCTGAGCGCGCGGCCGTCACCAGGTGATCGACGATCGGCGAGTCGGCGCCGGTCCGGTAGAGCGTCTGCTTGATCGCCAGCACGTCAGGGTCAATCGCAGCCAGCGCGATGAAGTCGATGACAGGTGCGAATGACTGGTACGGATGATGTAGCAGCACGTTCTTCTTGGACAGAATTTCGAACATGTCCTCGTCAGTTTGCAGTTCGTCCGGCAGGCCCTGGGCGAAAGGCTCATAGAGCAGTTCGGGATGGTCCGTCACACTGCAAACGGTACTCATGCGATTGAGGTTTACCGGGCCCTCGACGAGGTACATATCGGACTTTTGCAGAGAGAAGTGGTTGAGCAGGAATTCCTGCAGGTCTTCGGGGCACTCATGTCCGATCTCAATGCGAACGGCCGCGCCATAGCGGCTGGCCTCTAGCTGCCCTTCCAGCACCCGAACCAGGTCGCTGACCTCTTCGTCGTCGATATAAAGGTCACTGTTGCGTGTGACGCGGAACTGGTAGCAGCCGTCGACTTCGAGCCCTGGGAAAAGGCGATCGACATGCACGCGAATGACCGACGACAGGAACACGTAGTTGTGCTCGCCTGGCTGACTAAGCTCTGCCGGAAGTTCTATGATGCGCGGCAGAGAGCGCGGAGCCTGCACCATGCCGCGATGCCGTCGCCGACCGAACGCGTCGCGGCCGTGCAGGCGCATGATGAAGTTCAGGCTCTTGTTGAGGATGCGCGGGAATGGCCGAGACGGATCGAATGTCAGCGGTGTTAGCACAGGTACGACCTGCTCATCGAAATACTGGCTGAGCCAGGCCTGCTGTTCGT
>JABDNG010000011.1 GCA_013001045.1 Woeseiaceae bacterium
TGTCGAGTCAGGGCTACGCCAAGTTTGCCGGCATCATGGTGCTGGAAGACCTGCTGCATCAAATGGAAGCGCAAGATGAATCCCGAAGCGGCCCGCTTGCCGAAGCGTTTCTAGCCACGCGGGACTATGGTAATTACGCGTTGAGTATCTTCGGAAATCCCAATGATGTGAACTGGGGGTGGAAAATTGCAGGCCACCATGCCGCTGCGAACTTTACTATTTCGAATAGTCGCGTCGCCTTCACGCCGACATTTCTGGGTAGCAGCCCGATGGAGGTAGAGAGTGGACGATACGCTGGCCTAATGGTGCTCGCACACGAGGGCCGGTATGGTATCGACTTGATGACTGCGTTGGATAGCGCTCAGCAGGAGAAAGCGACTATCGCCGTCGATGCGGCTGAAGACGTATTTGAAGGACCCGGGCGACGCAAGAGCCTCGAGGGATTCGAAGGGTTATCCAGTAAGGAGCTAACCAAAGAACAGACGCTCCTTCTCCACCGACTCGTCGGCGAGTACCTGCATAACGCCGACCATGATGCGGCCCATGCGCAGATGGCTGCCGTCGAGGAAGCGGGCTGGGACAAATTATGGTTCTCCTGGCGCGGTCCCGTCGACCCGAAGGGTGTGTTCTACTACCGGGTACACGGGCCACGAATCCTGATCGAATACAATCGACAGGACGCTAACCACGATCACATGATCGTGCGTGACCCGACCAACGATTACGGTGAAGATTGGCTTGGAAAACACTACACGGAGAATCACCCGAGCATGGCTGAAGCAATGAAGAACGCACGGCGGAATGCCACTGCTCAGTCTGCGAACGATAAAAAGTAGTTCTACTCTGTCAGTCGAACTGGGTGGGATGGGCGCTGCGCGCCCGGGCAGGCAGCTTCGCTGCTGCGCCCGTCGAACAGGTTCCTCATCCTCAATCCTCTCGGCCAGAAATTGAAAAGGCCCCCTTGTGGGGCCTTTTCAATTTCTGGCGGAGAGGGTGGGATTCGAACCCACGGTACGGGAGAACCGTACACCTGATTTCGAATCAGGCCCATTCGACCACTCTGGCACCTCTCCTCTGATCGCCCCTGTGGGGCAGCGGATTGTACGCAATGGCCGTCGGCTTGGCCAGAATTAGTCGGTGTCCGGACTCTCTTCTTCGAAACCTTCTACTTTGCGATAAAGAACATAGGAATAAACAATCGGCACGAGCGCGACGACAACTATGGAACCGATTAGCCACCCCTCGGGAAATCGAATAAATGCATTGAGAAACAAGAAAAAGCCAATCAAGACGAATATCCAGCCACCTAGCCGGTGCGTGCGATTCCACACCTCGTCACTTGCCAATGTCCACGGCGTTCGAATGCCGATGAAGAAGTTCTTGCGCACTTTTCCGAGATAATTTCCGAGTACGATGAACAACAAGCCCACACCGGCAAATATCATCTCGTTCATGTGTACGTTGCGTCCGCTGGCCGCCAGCAATACCAGGAGTGCGACCGCCGACATGAAGCCGACCAGGGTAACCGTGAAAATATTCAACACGCCCCTGAATTGATCCGTGCGGAATCCCCTCGGCGAAATGACGGGTATGAGCTTCATAATGACAAAGACGAAAACAGCGGCCAGGGGCATGATCAGCACACCCCACGGTTTGGGCGTGTAGTCGTCGACTTCACCAGCCAGATTCCAATGCGTCGGGATCTGCTCTGGCAAAGTCGGATACAGGTAGGCGGACACCGCGATTGTGATCGCGATAAAAATCAGACAAAGCACATTGGTGCGTACAGTGGTCATCCGGTCTTACTCCACGTCATTATCTTGTTCATGAGACGCATCGCCTGGAGAAAATAAATCCAGCAACATCGCCATCGCTTCCTGCAATACCGTCGCATCCAGAGAATAAACAATATGTTGGCCGCGCCTCTCGGTGCGTACGAGTTCCGCGGCTTTCAGAATATTGAAATGATGCGACAGAGACGGTTTCGAGATGGCAAATGCCTCGGCAATTTCGCCTGCAGTCTCCGAGCCCTCCTGGAGACGCTTCAGAATCGCCCGCCGCGTCGGATCGGCTAAGGCCTTGAATACGGGTTGTTGTGGCGATGACATTTATATATTTAGACAAATATCTAAATAAAAGTCAATACCCCGTTAGGTCCGGGACGCCTCATCGCTGAATTCCTCGATCGTCTGAGGTAGCCTTTACGGCGTGCGTCTCTTGATCATAATCACAGTGGCGGGGTTGATCGGAACATGCTCTGCACCGCCCTCCGTTCTCGAGCAGGTTCTCGATACGGGCGAACTCCGGGTCGTTACGCGAGATAGTCCAACCGCCTATACGATCGGGCCGAACGGTCCGTCCGGTCCTGAATACGATCTCGTACAGGCTTTCGCCGATGAACTCGGCGTTGCGCTTGTCGTTGAAACCGTCGACAGCGTCTCGGAGATCATGCCGATACTCATCGCCGGCGATGCGCACATGGCGGCGGCGGGCTTATCCATCACTGAATCGCGACGCGAATTTCTTAATTTTGGTCATCCCTACAAGTCGGTCGATGTCCATCTCATTTACAAGCTCGGAACGGGCAAGCCACGGTCTGTCGAAGACGTTCTCGATCGGTCGATCGAGGTCGTGGCAGGCAGCAGCCATGTTGACCTGCTCACGTCGTTGCAAAAGGCCTACCCGGAGCTTTCCTGGGCTGAGAATGCCGACGTCGAATTCGCCGAGCTGCTGACCAAAGTCGCGATGGACGACATCGACCTGACGGTCGCCGACAGCCCTGACTTCAATATCCAGCGCCATTTTTACCCCGATCTGCGAATTGCGCTGGATCTTGAGATCGGCGACCCCATCGCCTGGGCTTTCCCAAAGGGCACCGGAAATTCGCTGCTCGCGCGCGCTGATGAGTTCCTCATCGACGCCGATCGTAGCGGCATGCTTGCGCGCGTGCTCGATCGCTACTTCGGCCATACGCGAAAATTCGATTATGTCGGTACGCGCAACTTCATTCGGCACTACGAGAGTCGGCTGCCGCGTTACCGAGCGATGTTTGAACAAGCGGGACGCGAATGGGGGGCCGACTGGCGCCTGCTCGCCGCGATTGGCTACCAGGAATCTCACTGGCGCTCGCAAGCGGTGTCGCCGACAGGCGTGCGCGGCCTCATGATGTTGACGCAGGACACCGCCGACTACCTTAGCATTGATGACCGCCTGGACCCGGAGAGCAGTATTTTCGGCGGCGCACGCTATTTCGTTCGGCAGACGGAGCGCGTTGCCGACACGGTCGGCGAGCCCGACCGTACCTGGATGGCGCTGGCTGCATATAACGTTGGCTTCAACCACATCAAAGACGCGCGCATGATTACGGAATGGCAAGGCGGTAACCCGGATTCCTGGCTGGACCTCCGCAAAGCGCTACCACTCCTGTCACAACGCAAGTGGTACACGCGCGTCCCCTACGGCTATGCACGCGGTTGGGAGCCGGTGCTGTACGTCAGCAATATTCGACGGTACTACAATATACTCAAGTGGCTGACGGCGAATGAAGAACCGCCTGAATCCGAGGTGCTCGATGAATCGCCGGATTCGCCTGTCTTGCCGCTATCCGGTAAGCCCGAAGAGTCGGCATAAGCAACGTCACCTGCGCGACTGAAAAAATGCTTTGAGCAGCGCGCCCGACTCCTCGGCCAGGAGGCCGCCATTCGTTTCAAATCGATGGTTGAGTGCTTTGGAATCTGACAGATCCATTGCACTGCCGAGCGCCCCCGCCTTGTCGTCATAGGCGCCGAACACCACTCGCCCGATGCGAGCCTGCACGATGGCTCCGACGCACATGACGCAAGGTTCCAGCGTCACGAATAGCGTCGCGTTCGAAAGCCGATAGTTGTTTTGCGACTGAGCCGCGGCTCGTATCGCGAGAATCTCTGCATGGCCGCTGGGATCCGATGCGGAAATTGACTGATTGTGGCCGGCCGCAACAATAGTGCCGTCGACGACAACGACGGCCCCTACCGGCACTTCACCCTCGCTTGCGGCAAGGCCAGCCTCGACGAGCGCCGCCCGCATGTTCAATACGTCCGAATCGGACCAGTTCGGATCCATCTGCTTCTACTCAGTTAGGACGAGACAATGGTGTCTTTCTTGCATCAGTAGTCATCGATCTTGATCTTGAAAGGACCTAGCAGGCCAAGAACATCCGGCAGGCTGAAACTCGCACCCTCGATCGAGTTTTCTAACGGATTAACAAAGTAGCCGGTCGCTTCTTTGAAATTGCAATTATCGAGCTTCGTTAAGTTGAACCTGGCATCCGTCAGGTCCGTTTCAAAAAAGTCGCCGCCGGACAAATCACACTCAGCAAAGTCAACGTCGTGCGCTTTGCACCGGGTCATGCTCAGTCCGGGCAAATTCAAAGAATTAAAGACTGAAAAGCTGACGTCGCATGCGTCGAAATACAGGGGCGATGACAATGCGACGCTGCTCCAGTCCAGTGACGTCCAGTTGATCCCCGTTACTTTGCAGTTCTTGAACTCGGTCTCGATAAATCGCGACCCGTCAAGTTTGACAACGTTCAGGTTGGAATCCTTGAACTCGCAATCTCTGAACTTGCAGTGAATGAATTCGGATTCAGAAAAGTCACAAGCGAGGAACTTGCAGTATTCGAACATGCTCGATTGGACCCGTTGCTGCTGGAATTCCAGCTCATCAAAGACCTGCTCTTCATAGGCCGTCGAATCCTTTATCTTCATTCCCACTCGATGGTTGCCGGCGGTTTGCCGGAAATATCGTAAGTAACCCGAGAAATGCCATCCACTTCGTTGATGATCCGGAGCGATACGTGCTCCAGAAACTCGTACGGCAGTCGCGCCCAGCGCGCGGTCATGAAGTCGATCGTCTCGACGGCACGCAGCGCGATAACATAGTCATAGCGACGCCCGTCACCCATGACGCCAACCGACCGCACAGGTAGAAACACGGCAAACGCCTGGCTGGTTTTGTCGTAGAGATCGTGCTTGTAGAGTTCTTCGATAAAGATATCGTCGGCGTATTGCAGTTTTTCCACGAAATGCCGCTTCACTTCGCCCAGCACCCTGACCCCGAGTCCGGGCCCCGGGAACGGATGCCGGTACACCATTTCGCGGGGCAAGCCGAGCTCCATGCCGATGCTGCGAACTTCGTCTTTAAAGAGTTCACGCAGGGGCTCGATCAGTTTCATGCGCATGTACTCGGGCAGCCCGCCAACATTGTGGTGTGACTTGATGACGTGTGCCTTGCCGGTCTTGGCGCCGGCAGACTCGATCACGTCGGGGTAGATCGTGCCTTGGGCGAGCCAATGCACGTCTTCGAGCTTCGCCGCCTCCTCCTCGAACACTTCTATGAATTGCCCACCGATGATCTTGCGCTTTTCTTCCGGATCCGACACGCCATCGAGTGCGCGAAAGAACCGTTCCGCCGCGTGTACACGAATAACGTTCACGCCGAGGTGTTCGGCGAACAAGTCCATTACCTTGTCGCCTTCGTGGTGGCGCAGCAAACCATGATCGACGAATACACACGTCAGCTGATCGCCGATCGCCTCGTGCAACAGCGCCGCGACAACAGAGGAATCAACGCCCCCGGAAAGCCCGAGGAGTACCTTGCCATCGCCCACCTGTTCGCGGACCGTGTCGATCGCATCCTTGACGATGTTGTCCGGCGTCCAGTCTCCCGAACATTGGCAAATGTCGCGAACGAAGCGGTGCATAATCGCCTGGCCGTGCAAGGTGTGCGTGACCTCCGGATGAAACTGCACGCCGTAGAAATGGCGAGACGCATCTTCCATTGCCGCCAGCGGCGAATTGCGGCTGCTGGCCGTTGCTACGAAGCCCGGCGGCAGAGTTTCCACGCGATCGCCATGACTCATCCAGACTTTCAGTAATGGCTCGCCGTCGCTGTCGCTGAGTCCGCCGAACAAGCCCGAGTCGCCCGGTGAAATCTCGGCGTAGCCGAATTCACGATGTATCGATGCCTCTACTTTTCCGCCCAGCTCCGCGGCCATCGTCTGCATGCCGTAGCAAATACCAAGAACCGGAACGCCGAGTTCGAAGACGGAATGCGAGACCCGCGGCGGATCGTCGAGATTAACGGACTCAGGCCCACCCGACAGCACGACGCCGCTTGGCCCAAATTCCCGGATGGCTTCTTGCGACATATCCCAGGGATGAATTTCGGAATACACGCCGCACTCTCGAACTCGCCGCGCGATCAATTGCGTGTACTGGCTGCCGAAGTCGAGTATCAGCAGCTTGTCGGCGTGAATGTCCGGATTCATGGGCTTAATTCTTCGTGCGGTAATTCGGCGCTTCTTTGGTAATCGTCACATCGTGCACATGGCTCTCGGCCATGCCCGCACCCGTAATGCGTACGAATTTGGGCTTGGTGCGCATCTCATCGATACTGCCGCAGCCGGTATAGCCCATGGCTGCGCGCACGCCGCCCATGAGTTGGTGCACGATCGCAACCATGCCACCCTTGTAGGCCACCCGGCCTTCGATGCCCTCGGGCACCAGCTTCTCGAGTTCCTCGGTGGCGTCCTGGAAGTAACGATCGGAGGAGCCATGCGATTGCCCCATCGCGCCCACCGAACCCATGCCGCGGTAGGATTTGTAGGAACGACCCTGGAACAGTTCGACCTCGCCGGGCGATTCTTCGGTTCCCGCGAACAGCCCACCAATCATCACGCTGTTCGCACCGGCAACCAGCGCTTTCGAGATATCACCGGAATATCGAATGCCGCCGTCGGCGATCAACGGTGCGCCGGACTTGCGCAGCGCTTCGGCGACCTCGGCAACCGCCGAGATCTGCGGCACGCCAACGCCGGCAACAACGCGCGTCGTGCAAATGGAACCTGGGCCAATACCCACCTTGACGCCGTCAGCACCCGCGTCTATGAGTGCCTCAGCAGCATCAGCGGTAACGATATTGCCGCCGATAACCTGCACGTCCGGGTGCGCCGACTTCACGCGACGCACACGCTCGAGCACGCCTTTGGAAAAACCGTGTGAGGTATCGACGACGATCAGATCGACGCCGGCCGCAACCAACGCGTCCACACGATCATCGGTGTCGTAGCCTGTGCCTACCGCGGCGCCAACGCGTAATGCGCCACTGGCATCTTTGCAGGCAAGCGGGAAATCCTTGGCCTTCTGAAAATCCTTTGCCGTGATCATGCCCTTCAGTTCGAAGTCATCACCGACAACCAGCACCTTCTCGATGCGATGCTGGTGCAACAGCGACAGCACCTCTTCCTCGTCGGCACCTTCGCGAACGGTGACGAGTCGATCCTGCGGTGTCATGACCGTCGACACCGGCGCATCGAGTTGTGTTTCGAAGCGCAGGTCGCGGTGGGTCACGATACCGACCGTCTGCCGGCCGTCGACAACGGGCACGCCGGAAATGCCCATCGACCGCGTCAGATCGATGACCTCGCGAATCGTCATGTCGCTCGAGACGGTGATGGGATTTCGCACCATGCCCGACTCGAATTTCTTGACCATCAGGACCTGCTTGGCCTGCGCTTCGAACGACATGTTCTTGTGAACGACGCCAAGCCCCCCTTCCTGGGCCAGTGCGATCGCGAGCCGAGATTCGGTCACGGTGTCCATCGCCGCCGATAGCAGCGGAATGCTCAGCCGGATTTCCCGGGTCAATGCCGTGCTGAGGTCGACCTCGCGTGGCAGCACCTCGGAATACCCGGGCTGCAGGAGGACGTCGTCAAAAGTCAGGCCTTCTTTGGCGATGCGCATGGAGGATTCTTCGATCGATGGCGGTTAATCGATCAATTGTACGCGCGCGCGATTTGCGGGTAAACGATATACTCGCAAAATGCCTGCCGAAGCCGCCATCTCCGTCAGCCAGCTCAACCGGCGCGTCAAAACGCTGCTCGAACAGGGCATCGCGCGCCTCTGGGTCGAGGGAGAAATATCAAACCTCTCGCGACCCGCGTCGGGCCACATCTATTTCAGCCTGAAAGACGACAGCGCCCAGGTCAGCGCCGCGTGGTTCCGCCAGCGGCAGCGCGGCCCGGCCATTGGCTTCAAGAACGGTGAGCACGTGCTCGCGTATGGCCGCGTCAGCCTTTACGAGGCGCGCGGCAACTACCAGCTCATTGTCGAGCAAATGGAAGCGGCCGGTGAAGGTGTCCTGAAGCGCCGCTTCGAAGCGTTGAAGAAGAAATTGCTGGACGAAGGCCTGTTCGATGAGGATCGAAAACAAGCCTTGCCAGCGCTGCCCGAACGCATTGGTGTCATTACGTCGCCCAGCGGTGCCGCCATACGCGACATCTTGAGCGTACTGGGCCGGCGATTTCCGGCGATACCGGTCGTTATCTACCCGGCGGCCGTCCAGGGTGATGCCGCACCGGCCGAACTCGTCGAAGCGCTCGCAACCGCGGTGCGGCGCGATGAATGCGACGTCCTGATCATCGGCCGCGGTGGCGGTTCGCTGGAAGACCTTTGGGCGTTCAACGATGAACAGCTCGCCCGGGCAATCGCTGATTGCCCACTGCCCGTCATCAGCGCCATCGGGCACGAGGTCGATTTCACTATTGCCGACTTCGTTGCCGACGTCAGGGCACCAACGCCTTCGGGCGCTGCGGAAATCGTGGTGCCGAGTCAGCACGACTGGCAACGTCGCATAGCGACGCTCGCTTTGCGCATAGGACGAATCGGCGAGCGTGCCGTAGAGGACCGCGCCCAGCAGCTGGACTGGCTCACCGGCCGTGTCGTATCGGCAGTACAGCGACGTTTACTGGCGCACACGAACCAGCTGCAGACCATCCGTAGCGAACTCGTCCAGCTTTCGCCCGCCGTATCCGTGCAACGATCGATGGGTCGTCTGGCGCAACTGCGGCAACGACTTGCTGCGGGCGCGCGGGCGCTGGTCTCTGCAAACGACCATAGGACCGCACTGCTCGGCCGTGCGTTGCATTCGGTCAGCCCGCTGGCAACGCTCGATCGCGGCTATGCGATCGTTACCGAAGCCAGCACGGACAAAGTCCTGCTGCGCGCGACAGATGTCGGTGTCGGCGATGAAATCCGTGCGCGCTTGTCTGAGGGCAAACTCGTCGCCACAGTGAGGAAGGTGGCTGACCGTGATTAGACGTTTTGCGCTATCCGCTCTCATGGCGATCGTCGCGTCAGTGCTGATGTCGGCACCAACCTGCGCAGCGCCGCAGCACTCGCCCTGGCCAGGCGGTATCGCGATCGTTGACGTCGGCAGTGCCGACCGGCCCCCACCGGCCGTTTCATTTAACGACCGGCCTGTTCTTGTCATGAACGATGACGATCGCTGGCAGGCCGTTGTCGGAATCCCACTGGATATCAGAACCGATACCGTGTCGATTCGAGTCGGTGACAGTGATGTTGCTGTCGATATCGTCGAGCATAGCTATCGCGAGCAGCGGCTCACCGTCAAGAACCAGAGCTATGTCACGCCCGATCAGGAACAATTGGAACGCATCGGTCGCGAACGAAAGATCATCGACGCGGCATTGAATACATTTCGAGTTGCGACGACGAACAGCGTCGAACTGGCAGCCCCGGTCGATGGTCCACGCAGTTCGAGCTTCGGCCTGCGGCGTTTTTTCAACGACCAGCCGCGCTCGCCGCATAAAGGAATGGATATTGCGGCGGGCCTGGGCGAACTCATTCAGGCGCCGACCCGCGGGGTTATTTCGGCGACCGGAAATTATTTTTTCAACGGCAATACTGTGATCATCGATCACGGCCAGGGCTTTGTGACGATGTACTGCCATCTGAGCGACATACGGGTCGAGAAGGGCCAGGCAATCGCGGCCGGTGAGATTATCGGTGCGGTTGGCGCCACAGGACGGGTGACCGGCCCGCACCTGCATTTCGGGACCTATCTGAACGGCACGGCCGTGGATCCGGCTATTTTGCTAACGCAGCCTTAGCCGGCGGACAGGCATCGAAGAACTCGCAAATCACGGGTCGAAACGCATCCATGTCCACGAGGAAAGAATCGTGACCGCGAATGCAGTCCAGTTCGACGAATGTCGTGTCCTCACAGACTTCGGAAAAGCCAGACGCCAATTCCTGCTGCTGTTCAAGCGGAAAGAGAATGTCGGTGCGCACGCCGATGACCAGTGATCGCTCAAGATTCAAGCGGCTGAATCCGGACTTCAACGAACCGCCGTATTCCGCAAGATCAAATAGATCCGAAGCATGTGACAGGTACAGGTAGCAGTTTGGGTCGAAAGCACCGCTAAATTTGTTCGCAACATTTTCGAGGTAGGACTCGACTGCAAACTCGGCAACGAACATGTCTTCGATACGAGCGTGATTCGTCGATCGTTCTCGCCCGAATCGCTGCGCCCACTCTTCAGCCGAGCGATACGTAATCATGCCGAGCTTTCTTGCCAGTCGCTGGCCGGTCGTCGGTGGATCACCGACCCTGTAGTTGCCCTTTCTCCATTTCGGGTCGGAGCGAATCATCTCGCGCTGCAGCGAACGAACGGCGATCGAAAACGGCATGGCACGTGTGGCGGACGAGATCGAAATGAACGAACGTGTGGACTCCGGGTGGCGAACGCATAGCGCGAGGCCACTCATTCCACCCATTGAACATCCGACCACCGCGTGCAGGCAGTCAATACCGAGGTGTTTGACAACCAACCAGGTCGACTCCGCCACGTCCTCCAGGGTCAGAATGGGGAAACTCAATCGATACGGCTTGCCGGTGCCGGGGTTTTCGGAAGCGGGTCCCGTGGACCCAAAGCAACTGCCCAGCGAATTGACGCAGATTACGAAATAGCGATCCGTGTCGATCGGCAACCCCGAACCGATCATGTCCTCCCACCAACCCGGCGTCGGGTCTTCGGCAGACGACGTCGCGTGCGCGGACGGAGACAGTCCTGTGAAGATGAGAACAGCGTTGTCTTTCGCGGCGTTGAGTGCGCCCCAGGTCTCGTACGCAAGCGTCGGGGACTCGATGAAGCCCGCCCTGTGCATGCGAAACTGACCGTCGAACGTGACGCTTTTTCTTGCCAAACTCATAACCGTTTCCTTGGCTCCAACCGATTATAGCCTTAGCACTACTTCTTGACGCGCTTCATCAGTCGTTTACGGCTGCGTTCCTGCCGTGGCGTCAGCTTGTTTCGTCGTCCCTTGAACGGGTTATCACTGGTCTTGAACGACAGCCGCACCGGTGTGCCCTTTAGCTTGAAAGCTTTGCGGAAGCGGTTGATCAGGTAACGCCGATAGGCCTCGGGTAACTTATCGGTCTGATTTCCGTGAATCACAATAACGGGCGGATTGCGGCCACCCTGATGCGCATAGCGCAGCCGGATACGCCGGCCGCGCACCAGCGGCGGCGGGTGCGCCATGACGGCGCTCTCAAGTTCACGCGTAAGTTCCGTGGTCGAAAGATCTCGTGTCGCGGCACGGAAAGCGCGCTCGACGGCCGGCAACAGATCTCCGACTGCCGTGCCATGCAATGCCGAGATCGTGATTCGCTCGGCGAAATCGAGGAACGGCAGACGTCGATCCAGTTCATCACGAATGCGCTTGCGCTCATACGCTGACAAACCGTCCCATTTGTTCGTCACCACAACGAGCGCTCGTCCGCGTTCGAGCACGAGTCCCAACAGGCTGACATCCTGCTCGGTGATGCCTTCCTGCGCATCAAGCACCGCGATCACAACCTGCGCCTGCTCGATCGCCTGCAGCGCTTTGATAATGCTGAATTTCTCGATGGCTTCGTGCACCCTGGCCTTGCGACGAATGCCCGCCGTGTCGATCAGGACATACTTGCGATCATTGCGTTCAAACGGCACCGCAACGCTGTCTCGTGTGGTGCCTGGCTCGTCATAGACAACGAGACGCTCCTCGCCGAGCAGCCGATTCGCCAGCGTTGACTTGCCCACATTGGGACGGCCAATGACCGCTATTCGCAGTTCCTTGTCGTCGCCTTCGACGGCATCATCGGCTTCTTCCACGTCGAATTCAGCGAGTACATCGTCGATCAGTGCGCCGATGCGATCGCCATGTGCCGCAGAAACAGCGATCGGCTCACCGAGCCCCAGGCCGTGAAACTCGCCGCTCGCGACGGCGGCATCGAGGCCTTCAGCTTTGTTAACGGCCAGCCAGGTTTTCCTGGCGTGCTTTCTCGCTAATTCGGCAACATGTTCATCTGCGGCCGTGAGACCGCTGCGGCCGTCGACCATGATGATCGCTGCATCCGCTTCCTTAAGCGCGCGTACCGTCTGCTCGACCATTGCCTCGGCGATACCGACCTCACCGCCGGCGACCCCGCCCGTGTCGATCACAAGATAAGGAATAGCGCCGAGCTTGCCAAAACCATATTGGCGATCCCGTGTCAGGCCGGGATAGTCAGCGACCAGTGCATCGCGCGAACGCGTGAGACGATTGAATAGCGTCGATTTTCCGACGTTCGGGCGGCCGATCAGGGCGATGACGGGAAGCATGGCCTTGCACCTTCACCGCGGCCGATCAGGACTCGTCAACGGCGACGTCGGGCGCCTGCCGTTTCGGCCGGTCCTCAACCACTTCGTAGGCCGCGATGGCGCCGGAATCGCCTTGCACATAAAGCCGATTCGCAACCACCAATGGCGGGCTCGAAATGGCGGCGCCGCCCAACTTGATTCGGGCTACCGGGGTGCCCGTCAAGTTACTGAAGAAATGCACGTAACCCTCGAAATCTCCAACCACAACTGTTGTATGAAACGGGACCGGCAGTGTCGGTTCACGCCGCAGCAGATCGTTGTTGCGCCAGGTCTCGGTTCCATCGCGTCGCGACAGTGCGATGATTTCGCCATCGGCGGCGGCCGTGTAGACACTGTTCCAGTCGGCTGATACACCTACGTAGGACGAAATTTCGCGACTCCACAACACCTGACCGGATTCGGACGCGATCGCGGCGAGACGCCCCTGGTAGCCCGTCGCGTAGAGATCCTGGCCAACGACCGCGAGCGAGCCATCGATGTCGGACAGACGATCGAGGTCCGACCGACCTTTTGGCGGTGATAACAGCGACTCCCAGATGATGTCGCCCGTCAGCAGGTTTGCAGCGACCAGGCGTCCATTGTCAAAGCCACCGACCACTGTATTGCCGATGAGTGCAGGACTTGCCGAGCCGCGCATCGTCAGGGTCGGCGTCGACTGCTCGAATGCCCAGCGCTCCTGACCGTCGTAAATCGAAAATGCGCGCATACGGTTGTCGATCGTCTGCAAGATAACCAGGTCACCCTTGACGGCCGGACGCGCCAGCGATTCGCCGCCGATGTTGACGCGCCACTGAACGGCACCGGAGTTCGCATCGAGGGCGAACACAAAACCGTCCATCGAAACCACGACAACGCGTCCCTCGCCAACGCCCGGCCCCGCTGCCAGCGGTGTATCAAGTTTGGTTCGCCAGATTTTCTTGCCGCTTTGTGGATCGAATGCCGAGACAAAGCCGTCATAGCTTGCCGCGTAGATGCGGTTGCCATCACCGACCGGCCGCAATGCGAGGCGCAAGAATTCAGACTTGCCGCCGGCCTTGGCGCTCCACAGACGTTTGATCTTGAGCGTCTGCTTGAAATTGACCAACTCCTTCGGCTCGAGGTCTTCGTCCTTGTCACTAAACAGCCCACAGGACGCCAGCAACGATGTTGCTATTACCAGTGCCGCCAGTCGCCACGCGTTAGTCACTCGACAGTCTCTTCAACGTCGTCAGATTCGCTCGATTCGACCGCAGCATCAATTGAGGGTTCAGTTGCCGGTTCGAGGGCCGCATCCGTTCCAGGTTCGTCCGTCTGCACCTCGGGCAAATCCAGCGCTTTCCATTGCACGAGTTGTTGATTGACCGTGCCTTGCGAGAGCGGGTCCATCAGGACCTGCTGATAGGCGGCTTGCGCATCGGCGATTCGACCCAACGCGTGATACGCATCGCCGAGAACTTCACCGTACGCCGCTGCGAACGCCGGATTATCCTGTCCTTCCAGCAGATCGACAACGTCCTGGTGCTTGTCCTGATAAGCCAGAATCCTTGCGAGGCGCAGTCGCGCAATCGG
This sequence comes from Woeseiaceae bacterium, assembly GCA_013001045.1. Taxonomy (GTDB): domain Bacteria; phylum Pseudomonadota; class Gammaproteobacteria; order Steroidobacterales; family Woeseiaceae; genus UBA1847. The sequence goes on from JABDNG010000011.1 coordinate 14,069, forward strand.
CTTCAGTGCTTCGCCGGCGCTGCCGTCGAGCAACTCGTTCAGCACATCCGCTGCGTCCTGGTCCCGATTCTTGTCCATATACAGTCGTGCGATCGCGAGTTTCGACTGCGCCGCATAGCTCGTATCCGCAAAGTCGGTACCCAGTTGGTCGGCCGCAGATTCCGCGGCATCCAGATTGCCGGCCACGACGTGGTTCGTCAGCGTCTCATACAAGGCCGACGCCTCGAGCTGGGCCGCGAGTTTGCTGTTCTGGTAGTAATTGACACCGAACAACAGAAGCGCGCCCGCAGCCACACCGACAATGACGTAACCGCCATACTCCGACCACCACGACCGCATCTGTTCAATCTGCTCTTTTTCCGAAAGTAAATCGTCCACAAGACTGCCTTTATTTCCTGTGCGCCGGGCCGCCCCGTCGCCTAGTTCAATTTGTCCCCTAGTGTCGCCGCGAGTTCATGCAATGCAACACTTTCCTGTTCCTCTGTACTGCGTAGCGGCTTGATACCGATACGCCCATCGCTCAGTTCCTGCTCACCCAGTATCAACGCATACTGCGCGTTGCTCTTGTCGGCGCGCTTCATTTGAGATTTGAAGCTCCCGCCGCCCAGGTTCATCTCGACTCGTATGCCGGCTACGGAGTCACGCAGTTCTTCAACCAGCGCAAATGCCCGTTCCTGCGTACCCTCACCTACCGTCGCGACGTAGACATCTGCATGCTGCGCCGGCGCCTCACCGCCGCAAGCGTCGAACAGGGCCACGAAACGCTCGATACCCATTGCCCAGCCGATCGCCGGCGTCGGCCGGCCGCCGAGCTTCTCGACCAGGCCGTCATACCGCCCGCCAGAACAAACGGCACCCTGCGAGCCCAGCGCGTCCGTGACCCACTCAAACACGGTCCGTGAATAGTAGTCGAGGCCGCGAACGAGTCTCGGATTGATCGAGTACTCCACCTCAGCGGCATCCAGTAACGCCTTTAAGCCCGCAAAGTGCTGCTGCGACCCCTCATCGAGGTAGTCCAGCATCACAGGGGCAGCCTCGACGACGGCCTGCATCTCCGGGTTCTTGCTGTCCAGGATCCTGAGCGGGTTTTGCCCAAGGCGGCGAATACTATCGTCATCCAGCTGACTTTTCACGCCGTTAAAGTACTCAACCAGCGCCTCGCGGTAGCGCCGCCGTGATTCGGGCACGCCCAGCGAGTTGATTTGCAACTCAATCCGCGAGATTCCGAGTTTCCGCCACAGGCGAGCACTCATGATAATGAGCTCCGCATCGACGTCGGGGCCCTCGTAGCCCAGCGCTTCGACGTCGAACTGGTGGAATTGCCGGTAGCGACCTTTCTGCGGTTTTTCGTAGCGGAACATAGGACCGGCGGTCCAGAGTTTTTGCCGCTGATTGTGCAGCAAGCCGTTGGTCATGCCCGCGCGGACCACGCTCGCGGTTGCCTCGGGGCGCAGCGTAAGGCTCTCCCCGTTGCGATCCAGAAACGTGTACATCTCTTTCTCGACAATGTCGGTAACTTCGCCGATCGAACGCTGAAACAGCTCCGTATACTCGAGCAACGGCAGGCGGATCTCGGAATACCCGTAAGACTGCACGATGTCCCGCACGACCGACTCCAGGTAGCGCCAGGTGCCGGATACCTCGGGCAGGATGTCGTTCATTCCGCGAATAGCTCTTGGTTTCACTGAGTCATTCCGTGATCGCTGGGTATCCGGCTCAGGTGCCGGAGATCGTCAGTCGTGCCGTACGCCCGCGCCGCTCGGCGGCAGAAATAGCGCGCTCTTTGCCATTGACCGTAATGCGAACATTATCGGCATTGCCGAAGAGTACGTTAAACGGCTCCTCACCACTGAGTTCAACCGTGCGACCGTCGGTGCCCAGATTAAAGAACAAGCGCCTGCCGCGCGCGTCGCTGATTTCCGTCCAGCAATCGCCAGTGTAGGTCACAAGCAAACGCATCTGCCCATCACCCAACTCGGGCGCCTGCACGACGTCTTCAGGGGCTGCATCGGGCTCACCGGACGCTGACGTCAGTACGGCCGAGTCATCGTCCCCCGAGTCGATGGAATCGGGTTCAGGGGCCGGCTGAACGGCCGGCTGCGATTCTTGCGCTGGTTCCGCTTCTGCTACTGGCTGTGCCTCCGGCTGTTGCGGCACCGATTCTGGCTGCGACTCGCCGCTGAAGACCGGCTGAGTGGTAAACCACCAGTAGCCGGTTGCAACAATGATGACTACAACGATCACCGCAATCCACGGTCCCGGCGACATTTCCCACCTTTGACGCCGTCGCGTTAATACGACGGGCGGCATTGTCGAGGCGCGGTCGAGCTGATAGTAGTCGGCCATAATGTCTTGTTCGTCGACCCGCACCAGTTTCGCGTATTTGCGCAGATGGCCTTTCGCAAAGACCGGCGCGCCCAGCACGTCGAACTCATTGCGTTCCAGCGCCCGGACCTTGGGCTCATCCAGGTGCAATTCCTTCGCAATCTCAGCGACCGAGATCTGTTGCGCGCGACGCGCCTCCGCCAGCCGTTCTCCGCCGATCGGGCCCTGCGGTTCACTCGCGGACGGCTCGTCCTGCGGCTTGTCTTTTCCGTCGCTCATGCTAGCCGGTTTCCAGGATCTTTCGTGCTTCCTGGGACGTCGGAAAATCGCGCAATAACTGATCGACGTATTCTTGACGAGCCCGAGAATCGCCCAGTTTCTCTTCGATCATTGCGCCCAGGTAGAGAACGGCGGGCGTGGACTTGCTCGTGCCGACAAAGCGTTGCAGGAACGCCCGCGACCCCAGATAGTCTTCCTGTGTGTATTTCAGCAAGCACATCTGTAGCAGCGCTTCGGCGTAGTTTGACTTGCGATCCAGTGCCAGGCGAAACAAGCGCTCGGCCGCGACGAGATCCGGCTTTTGCACCATACAGACGCCGGCATTGGTCAGCGTGACTTCGCCGTTGTCGTTTTCGGGATGACTGGCTGCTTTTTCAAAACTTTTTCGCGCGGCCTCGAACTCCCGTTGATTACAGAGGAATACGGCATAGGTGTTCTGCACATCGAAGTTACGGGGCCCCGCTCGAACCGCCTGCTCGTAGGATTCCCGCGCCAGGCGCAGGTTGCCGAGCGCCTCGTAAGTCAACGCCAGCGTCGAGTGCACCATTGCATTTTGTGGATTGAATTTTAATGACAGCAGCAGTCGGTCACGCGCCAGTTCGAAATTGCCGTTCTGGTAGTAACGCGCACCCAGCTGGTAATTCAATTCCGCGGCATCAGCGTCATTGGACTCCTTCGGAGCGGGACCCGTGGTGGTCGAGATGCACCCCGCCAGCAACAGGAGACACGTCCCGATTGGCAGTATCAGGTTGATATTTTTCATGCCGATGCCATCCTTATTTTCGACTTGCCCGTATTCTTATCCACAATATTCTTTTGACCCAAAGGAGTCCGGACACGATCGCTCACTTTACCAGCGAGTTGTCCACATGCCGCGTCGATGTCGTCGCCGCGCGTTTTACGCGTCGTGGCGACGAGTCCACGCTGCCGCAATCGGTTTTGAAAATGTCGAATCGTCTCGGCAGAAGAACGCTTGAACTGCGTACCCGAAAACGGATTAAAAGGGATCAGGTTCACTTTTGCCGGTTTGCCTTTCAGTAGCGATGCAAGCTGATCCGCATGTGCAAGTGAGTCATTGACGCCTCGCAGCATGACATACTCAAAAGTAATGAATCGATTTGCATGCTTGGCCGCGTATGCCCAGCATGCCTCGAGCAAGGTTGCTATCGGATGCAGCTTGTTAATCGGAACAATCGAATCTCGCAATTCGTCGTTAGGCGCATGCAGCGAAACAGCGAGCGCAACGTTGCAGGCATCACCGAGCTTTTCGATATGCGGCACGATACCCGAGGTACTGAGCGTCACTCGGCGCCGCGACAGACCAAAGGCCCAGTCGGACACCAGCAGCTCCAGAACGGTGACAACGTTTCGGTAGTTGGCCAAAGGCTCGCCCATACCCATAAAGACAATATTGGTCACGGCGGGCTCGCCGTTGTCACGTCGCGGCAGTTCCTTCATGGCGTGCCAGACCTGGCCAATGATCTCGGCGCTTGTCAGGTTGCGATTGAAGCCCTGGGCCCCTGTCGCACAGAATGCGCAGTCGAGCGCACATCCTACTTGCGACGAAATGCACAGCGTGCCGCGACCCGGCTCCGGGATAAACACGGTTTCAACCGCCTGCCCCCATCCACTGGCAAACAACCATTTGATCGTGCCATCGACAGAGTCATGCCGCGACTGAACCTCCGGCAAAGTGATTTCGGCCTCTTCGCTCAGCCACCCGCGCGACGACTTTGCGAGATCCGTCATAGCATCGAAGTCGACAACGCCACGCTGATAAATCCACTGCATGAGCTGCCGCGCGCGAAACGGTTTTTCGTCATGCGCGGCGAAGACCTGCTCGAGTTCGTTTTGCGACATTCCGAGCAGGTTGGTCTTCGACGAAGTGGATGACATGGCGTGGGTCCCGCTCAGCGGGTCCTGGGGCAAACGCCGTCGTCGCCAAAGAAAAATGCGATTTCGACCGCCGCCGTCTCGGCAGCATCGGATCCGTGTACGACGTTCTCCTCGATACTCGCCGCAAAATCCGCGCGAATGGTGCCGGGATCGGCGTCGGCCGGGTTCGTCGCACCCATGATATCGCGGTTCTTTGCGACGGCATTTTCACCCCGCAGCACTTGCACCATGACGGGTCCCGAGGTCATGTAACTGACCAGGTCATTGAAGAAAGGCCGTTCCTTGTGCACGGCGTAAAACCCCTGCGCCTGGCCTTTTGACAGGTGCATCATGCGTGCTGCAACAACTTCCAGTCCCGCTTTCTCGAAACGGCTGTAGATCTCTCCGATCAGGTTTTTTTGTACGCCATCAGGCTTGATGATGGAGAGCGTTTGCTCAACGGACATGTATAACTTCCTCTTGGTGGTAGTGCGTTGCTGGTCGGCACCCGGCGATCGTGCCGGGTGGATAGATGTAAACCCTTAATTCTACTACGGAACTTTCAGACGTTGAAGCTTTCGCCGCAGCCGCACTCGCCCGAAATGTTGGGATTTCGAAAACTGAAGGCTTCATTCAGGCCGTTCTTGATGAAATCGACCTCGGTGCCATCGATCAATTGCAGCGCGTCGGGATCGACGACGACTTTGACGCCCTTATCCTCGAAAACGATATCGGAATCGTCGATTTCCTCGGCATAGTTGATCACGTAGGAATAGCCCGAACAGCCGGTCTGCGTCACGCCCAGGCGCAGGCCGACACCGCTGCCGCGCTTTTCGAGGTAGCTGCGGACGCGGTCCGCGGCCGAACGGGTGAGCGAAATCGCCATGTGAATCTCTCAATTACTCAGGATGATGGTGATGCAGAACTGTCGCAGAAGCTTCGCCCAAGCGACCGGACCGCATCTTCTAGGACAAGTATACGTCCGGTTTTCTCCACAGGTACAGACAGTTTCCGCATTATGTCCCCCGCCCTGAACGCGGAGAGCTCCGGCACCGGCCGGCCTTCGTAGTGGTCGCAGAAGCACTCGCAAGCGGCGATTACGTGTGGGCAGCCCCAGGCGCGAAACCTGAGCGCCTGTATTCGCCCGTTTTCCTGCGTCCCTGCCAGTCGCAGGTGGACGCCTTGCTGGTCCAAAGCCACGCTAACGGCGTTCGGCAAGTCACCCGCGTGGCTCGTCCGGACAAAATACTGGCGGACCATCGGGCTATAAGGATCGCCAGTCACGCAGCGGCCTCGGGCGCCAGATCGCGCAAACGCGCCACGCCGTCGCGATAGCGGCGTGCCGCGAATTCGACCTCGCTTTCGCTGGTTGGCCGGCCCAGGCTAAAGCGGATTGCGCTTTGTGCGAGCAGATCACTCCGTCCAAGGGCGCGCAAGACATAGGAAGGCTCCTGGTTCGTCGAATTGCATGCCGATCCGGTCGCAACACAGAGCGGCTCCAATTCGAGCAACAAGCTCTCACCTTCCACGTTTGCCACGCTGACATTCAGGATGCCCGGGAATCCCGCATCGATGTCGCCATTAATGAGCACACCCTCAACGTCGCGAATTCCACGCCAAAGCGTACGGCGCAACGCGGCCAGGTGCGCGAAATCCGCTTCGAGGCATGACGCGGCAATGTCAGCGGCGAGACCCAGTCCGGCAATGAGGTCGGCCGGCAATGTTCCGGGTCGAATTTGTCTTTGTTGTCCACCACCGAACAAAATCGGTTCAATATGGCAGTCGGGACGGTCGGCGACATAAAGCGCACCGATGCCTTTCGGGCCATAGAATTTGTGGCCGGTCAGCGACAGCAGGTCAACCGGCAATGCCTGCAGATCGATCGCGATCTTACCGACCGCTTGTGCCGCATCGACGTGAAACAGCACACCATGCTCCCGACAGATGCCGCCGAGCGACGCGATGTCCTGCATGACACCGGTCTCGTTATTGACGTACATGATCGACGCCAGCTGCGTGTCGGCGCGCAGCGCCGCAGCGAACACGGCCGGATCCAGGTGCCCGCTTTCATCCGGCGTGAGCCACGTCACCTCGAATCCTTCCTTCTCGAGCATTCCAAACACGTCGGTAACCGCCTTGTGTTCGGTCATCAGGGTTACGAGATGCTTGCCGCGGTGCGCCCGGTGCCTCGCCGCGCCCGCGATCGCCAAATTATCGGACTCGGTGGCGCCCGAGGTCCAGATCAGGGTTTCGGGATCGACATTCAACAGCGCGGCAAGTTGCGCTGCCGCGTTGTCGATCATCGCGCGGCTCTTTCTTCCCGCAACATGATTCGACGACGGATTCGCAAAGCCGGATTCATGGCACTCGAGCATGAGCCGGGTCACACGCGGGTCCACCGGCGTTGAGGCCGCGTAATCCAGATAGATGAAGTCATCCGACATCAGCGTGATTGTCCTTTGCGATCGATAGCGGTAAGGATACCGCGAAGGATGTTCACTTCGTTCTTGTCAGGACGCGCGCGGATGAACAGTCGCCGAAGGCGTCGCATCAGATGCCTCGGATTCTCCGGGTCCAGGAAATGAATATCTCTAAGCACCTGCTCGAGGTGCGTGTAAAAGTGTTCCATCTCCTCGCCCGTCGCCGGGGGCGCTTCAGTTTCGAAAGCCGGACCTTGGTCCAGCAAGCTCGCGACCCGCAGTTCGTACGTGAGCACCTGCACAGCCATCGCGATATTCAACGAACTAAAACCCGGATTCGTCGGAATGGTGAGCAGCGTGTTGCACAGATCGAGATCATCGTTGTGCAGCCCGGACTTTTCCGGCCCGAAAACGGCCGCCACCGCACCATTCTCGCTTTCGCTGATCATTCGCTCCGCGCAATCCCGAGGTCCCATGCTCGGCCAACTGATGGTGCGCGCACGCGCGCTGGCCCCGGCAACATAAATGCAGTCTGTCAATGCGTCAGCCAGACACGACACGACCGTGGCTGTCTCGAGAATATCCGTGGCACCGGATGCCCTTGCCGTCGCGTCCTCATGAGGAAAATGTCGGGGGTTGACCAACGCGAGGTCGTCGAGCCCCATGTTCTTCATGGCACGTGCGGTGGCCCCGATATTCCCGGGGTGAGTGGTTCCGACCAATACAATTCGAATCGACATGCCCTGTGCCCTGTCCGCTGACGACAGCTACCTAAAAGTCCGGTATTCTAGCGCCCCGGCGGCCCGCCCTGACAGTACTAGTTCGTTTAACAGCGACGGATCTGCCCAGTTCTTTGACATTGACGGAATCGATTCATGCACGCACTACTCAACGTAGCGGTAATGGCGGCGCGGCGCGCTGGTGGAACATTGATCAGAAACCTGGTGAAGCTCGAGAAGCTCAAGGTTGACCGAAAGGGCCACAACGATTACGTCAGTGAGGCGGATCGCGCTGCTGAGCGCGCCGTCATTGATGTCATCCAAAAACACTATCCCGATCACGGTATCCTCGCCGAGGAGTCCGGTGCGCAGGGCGGCGAAGACTCGGATACGGTCTGGATCATCGACCCGCTCGATGGGACGACCAATTACCTGCACGGCTTTCCTGTATTCGCGGTTTCGATCGGCGTGCAGGTGAACGGCCGAATGGAACATGCGGTGGTGTACGACCCGTTGCGTCAGGAATTGTTCACCGCAACTCGCGGCGCGGGCGCGCAACTCGATAATCACAAGATCCGCGTCAGCGGCCTGAAAGAACTCGAACGCGCACTGGTCGGCACGGGTTTCCCGTTTCGCCAGGCCAATAGTGCGCTCGACCCCTATCTCCGCATGCTCGGCAAGGTCGTGAAGAATACATCGGGTGTGCGTCGGCCCGGCGCGGCTGCGCTCGACCTCTGCTACGTTGCAGCAGGAAGGCTCGATGCGTTCTGGGAAACAGCGCTTGCCCCCTGGGACCTGGCCGCCGGCTCACTCATCATCCGTGAAGCGGGTGGCATCGTAAGCGGTCTCGATGGCAGTGAGAATTTCCTCGACACAGGCCACGTGCTGTGTGGCACGCCGAAGATCTACAGCGGCCTCGCCAAACTGTGCGCCGGCGACATCAAAGCCATCCTGCAAAAGACTTGACCCACCACCAGACTGCCGTACCCAATGGGCCCCGCTTCGGGAGTTCCTCGCGCTTAACCTCGCTCGGCGTCCTGCCTCGCTCGCATCGGGCTTCGCTTGCTTTGGCGTCCATGCGTCGCTGCGCTCTGCACGACGCTTGAGGAACTCCCCAAACGGAGCCCACAGATTGCCCATCGTCTGCGGTCAGCCCGCGGGCGCGATCCGCACGTTGTACAGCGGCGGTGAGTGCCGGGGTGTCTCACAAAGCGAGTTTGCGACGCAGCTGTCCGAGCGACTGAGATTCCCCGGCGATCAACGCCGCGGCGAGAATGGCAGGTTATGGGTGGGCGGTTACGGCAAATCGTCGATGAGAGTCGGATCTTTGATCGGCTCGATCAGATCCTGCGCGTTCACGTCCAGCGCCAGTGCCGTCGCACTCGCCGTGTAAATCGACGAATAGGTACCGACGATAATGCCGACGATCAGCGCGATCGAGAACGGCGCAATCGACTCGCCACCCAGCGTCAGCAAAGCAACCAGCACGAGCAACGTCGTGAGTCCGGTAATCAAGGTACGCGCCAGCATCTCATTGATCGAGATGTTCATTGCATCTTCCGCCGACACGCCTCGCAGAGCGAAAAAATTCTCGCGAATTCGATCGAATGCGACGACGGTGTCATTCAGCGAATAACCGATAACCGCGAGCACGGCCGCAACAACCGTCAGGTCGAACGGCAGACCAAAAAACGAGAAGAACCCCACGGTGACGATCGCATCGTGCGCTAGCGCCGCCACGGCGCCGGCCGAAAACTTCCACTGAAAGCGAATCATCACGTACACGAAAATCATAAGCAGCGCGATGACCATCGCGAGCGCGCCGCGTTCCGCGAGTTCGCTACCAACCTGCGCGCTAACGAATTCGACGCGTCGCAGATCGATGGATTCGCCATTCGCCTGCAAGACCTGCTGCAGTTCTGTACGCACTTCACCCGCGTCCGTACCGGGTTGCGGCGGCAATCGAACGAGGACATCGGTATCCCTGCCGAATCGCTGCACCTGTGCATCGGAAAAACCGGCGGCGCTCAGGTTGCTGCGAATTTCTTCCAGGTTCGCAGCCTGCGGATAACCGACTTCCAGCAGGATGCCACCCGTGAAATCGATGCCGAATTCGAGTCCACGTGTTGCGAGTGACACCAGCGAGGCGATGACCAGCAGTGCGGAAATCACAAGCGCGATCTTGCGACGTTTCGCGCCGAGAAAATCGATAGTGGTCTTTTCTTTGATCAGTTTCATTATTCGAATTCCTAGACCGGCACCGACACCAGCTTGCGCCCGCCGAAGGCGAGATTAACGACAGCGCGCGTACCGATAATCGCCGTGAACATCGACGTGATAATGCCGAGCATCAAGGTGATGGCGAATCCCTTTATTGGCCCGGTACCCACACCGAAGAGTACGACAGCGGCGATTAGCGTCGTAATGTTGGCGTCCGTAATCGACGAAAGCGCTTTCTCATAACCTGAGTGGATCGCATTCTGTGGCGATGCACCGGCAGTAATTTCTTCGCGTATTCGCTCAAAAATCAGCACGTTGGCGTCGACGGCCATACCCACTGTCAGCACGATACCCGCGATGCCGGGCAACGTCAGCGAGGCTTGCAGGAACGACAGCATCGCGACAATGAAAACCAGGTTTGAGAACAGTGCGACATTGGCAATCAACCCGAACGCCTTGTAATAGATCACCATAAATAAGATGACGGCGAGGAAGCCGATCTTGATTGCGTTGAAGCCGCGATCGATATTGTCCTGCCCAAGGCTTGGGCCAATTGTGCGCTCATCGATCTTGTAGACCGGCGCGGCGAGCGCGCCCGCGCGCAACAGCAAGGCAAGATCGCGCGCTTCAATAGGCGTTAATCCCGTGATCTGAAAACTGTTCTTGAACACGCCGCGAATCGTCGCCGTATTGATCACTTCCTCGATCTTGATGGTGCGCTGTTCTTCGACGCCGTTGCGCATGACCGTTTCGCGGCGCGTTTCGATGAAGACGGACGACATGGGCTTGTTCAGATTCTCCATCGTGGTCTGCAACATGCGTTCGCCACCCGCCGAGTCCAGCGTGATGAACACGGCCGGCTGACCTTCGCTGAAACCGGCTTTTGCATCGATAATCTGGTCACCGGACGCGATCACCTGGCGCTTCAGCACCTGCGGCGCTTCGGCGCCACGTCCCGGGTAACGTCGCGATCCGGGTTCATCACCCGACTGGTCGACCAGGCGAAACTCGAGCGTCGCGGTCGCCGTCAATATCTTGTTGAGCTGATTTGGATCCTGCACACCCGGCAATTGCACAACAATTCGGTCAACGCCTTGTCGTTGCACCAGAGGCTCAGCCACACCGAGTTGATTGACACGATTGCGCAGCGTTGTCAGGTTTTGCTCGATCGCGAAATCCTGTCGGTCCTTGATCTGCGTTTCCGTCATGCGAACCGTCAGGGTCTTGCCATCCTCGCCGTCGAGGACAAGCACGTCAGGATCCGCACGTTCGATAATCTCGCGCGCCTTCAGCATATCCTCAGCGCCAGTGAGGCGGATGGTGATGAGCTGGTCACTAAGGTCGACGCGATGGCGGATTCTCGCATCACGAAGGCGATCGTCGAAATCCTGCTGATACAGCGCCATGCGGCTGTCGATCGCCGTGTCCATGTCCACTTCGAGCAAGACGTACACACCACCACGCAGGTCGAGGCCGAGACTCATCGGACTGAGTCCGAGATTGCGAACCCACTCGGGTAATTTCGGCGTCAACGTCGTCGCGACGTTGGCCTGCCGGGAATACTGTCCACGCAGACGTTCCCCCGCAGCCTCCTGGTCTTCCGTCGAATTGAAGCGAATGACAACGCGTCCGTCCTGCAAGTACGACGCTTCCGGCGTTATGCCGGCGCCTTCGACAACACGCACGAACTCATTGAGCTTGGCCTGCTCGTACTCTCCGCCATCGTTATCTGCTATCTGAACCGCTTCAACACTGCCGTAGATATTCGGCAAAGCGAGCAGGCAGCCCGCCAGCACGATGACGAGGACCAGTATATTGAGCCACGCAGGGTATTTGTTCATTGTAACTTTTCGCTGCCAGATCAGGCTTCGTCGAACGTACCTTTCGGTACCACCATCGACACACTGCTCTTCTGAATTTTGATTTCCGTGTTGTCGCTGATCTTGACAACCGCATAGTGCTCACTGACGCCAGTAATCTTGCCGAGAATGCCACCGGCGGTTAGTACTTCATCGCCAACCGACAGTCCCGCGACGAGTTCTGTGTGTGCCTTTTGTTTTTTCTGTTGCGGCCTGATCAGCAGGAAGTAGAAGGCGCCGAACATAACCACCATCATTATGATGAAACTGGTCGAGTCGCCCTGCTGCGCCCCTTGCGCGTAGGCGTTTTGAATGAAGAAGTCCATTACGTGTCCCCAAAAATAAGCGCGGTATTATGGCACAAGCTGGAGACGTGGGGGTGACTTCGGCAATCCCAAGCTCGCGGTACCGTCAAACGCTAGTCCGCGTAGGCCAGGCGCAGGGCTGAGACGAGTTGCGGCAGCGCCCCGGCTCGAATCGAGCCGCGTATGTCGTCCATAAGTCGCTGATAATAATGAAGGTTATGAATTGTCGCCAGGCGCGGTCCGAGGATCTCGCCACATTTCACGAGATGCCGCAGATAGGACAGGCTGTAATTCTTGCAGGTGTAACACGCACAATCCGGGTCAGGCGGCGAGGTATCGTCCCGATAGCGCGCGTGCCGGAACTTGACGTTACCGCGTGATGTGAAGAGCTGGCCGTTCCTCGCATGCCGTGTGGGAATGACACAATCGAACATGTCGACACCGCGCAGCACCGCCTCGGCAATATCAGTTGGGGTGCCGACACCCATGAGATAGCGTGGCGCATCTCCGGGCATCCGCGGCATCAGTGCATCGAGTACGGTATGGCGCTCGTCCTCCGGTTCGCCAACGGCCAGGCCACCGATCGCGTAACCATCAAAACCGATCTGCGTGAGTCCGTCCAGAGACTCCTGCCGAAGCGCACCGTAAATGCCGCCCTGCACGATTCCGAACAGTGCCTCGCCTCTGTCGGGCTCAGCGTTCTTGAGTTCGTCGAAACGCCGTCGACTTCGACTCGCCCAGCGCAGTGATAATTGCATCGACTCGCGGGCCTCAGGCTCGCTTGCGGGGTACGGCGTACATTCGTCGAAGATCATCGTGACGTCCGCGTTCAGCTCGTGCTGTACCTCGATGGATTTCTCGGGCGTGAGGAAAACTTCGTCGCCGTTAACCGGCGACTGAAAACGCACGCCTTCTTCCGAGAGCTTGCGCATTGCCGCCAGCGAGAACACCTGGAAGCCACCTGAATCGGTCAGGATGGGTTTGTGCCAATTCATAAACTCGTGCAGACCGCCGTGTTTGCGGATGATATCGGTACCGGGCCGCAGCATCAGGTGGAATGTATTGCCGAGTAAGATCTCTGCACCATCTGCCGCAACTTCCTCGGGCGTTACGCTCTTGACGGTCCCGTACGTACCCACCGGCATAAACGCCGGCGTCTGCACATCGCCACGCCGAAATCGAAGCGAGCCGCAACGCGCCGCACCGGATTGCTCGGCGATAGTGAACTTCATTCAGAGTTGCCCGGTGTGAGAAACATCGCATCACCGTAACTGAAGAAGCGGTATTTCTCACGCACGGCATGCCGATACGCCGACAGTATCCGCCGTTTACCCGCGAACGCTGCTACCAGCATCAACAGCGACGATTGTGGCAGATGGAAATTCGTAATCATGGCGTCGACACTGCGAAATTCATAACCCGGCAGGATGAAAAGATCGGTCTCGCCAGCGAAAGGACCGAGTGCACCCGTCGTCGACGCGGCCTCGAGCGCGCGCACAGCGGTTGTGCCTACGGCAATAATCCGTCCTCCCGCCGCACGTGTCGCCTGAACCGCATCGCAGCACTGCTGACTGACCTCGACCCGTTCGCTGTGCAGGCGGTTTTCCTCGATATGCTCGTCGCGCAACGATTGAAACGTCCCGGCACCCACATGCAACGTAAGCCACGCATGCCGGACGCCGGCCGCCAGCGTATCGGCGAGCATGGCGTTGTCGAAATGCAACCCGGCCGTTGGTGCGGCTACCGCGCCCGGGTCCTTCGCATAGACCGTCTGGTAACGATCGACATCGGACGCATTCGCTGCACGATTCAGATAAGGCGGCAGCGGTACCTCCCCGTACTCATCGAGAAATGGCATGATTTCAACAGAGAACGTCAATGCGAATAGCTCGCCATCCCGGCCTGTTACTTGCGCTTCTGCATTTCCGGCCAGCAGCAGACGACTGCCGGAGCCGGGCGACTTGCTGGCACGAATATGTGCCAGCGCAGCGTGATCACTTAACACGCGCTCGATCAAGATCTCGGCACGCCCACCGGTTTCTTTTCGTGCCG
>JABDNG010000074.1 GCA_013001045.1 Woeseiaceae bacterium
AGCGTGTCATTGCTTTCCAGAAATTCCTGCTTCTGTTCGAGCTGTATCGGCAGGATTTCGACCAGGCGATACGACACCCAGACGGCATCGTCGAAACTCCGGTCGAGCGATTCATACAAGCGCCCCAGGTCATCGAGCACACCTTCCAGGATTTTTTCAAGGGATGCGTATTCGGCGGGCAGGGTTATCGCAGGTTCGGGCTCGATGACCTCGACTTTGCCGATATTGAGACCGTCGGCCTGCTGACGACCAGACAGTAATCGAAAGCGTTGCGCGCCCGCCGCCGTAACGCCGAGCAAGCCATCGCTGCCCTGGTACCAATCGGTGATCGTCGCCAGCGTACCCACCTCATAGGTCGTCGCCGGGCCATCCTCCTGCCCTTCCCGAATCAACACGACGCCGAATGGCGACTCGTCTTTCATGCATCGACTGATCATGTCGATGTAACGCGACTCAAAAATGCGCAGCGGCAAGGGCCCGCCGGGGAATAGCACGGTGCGCAAAGGGAAAAGGGGTATCTCCATGTATTCAGTATAGTTCCTGCACGGGCGGGCGCCCGCTAACCACCCCTCATTCGCTGCAACATGGCCGTCAGCGTTTGCCGCGCAGAACCGAAGCCACCGTTGCTCATGAATACGACCTGATCGCCCTGGACGACGCGTGTCGACATGTCTGCGACAAGTTGATCATAGTCACCGAACATACGAATCTTGTCGCCGAGCACCGAGAGCGCCGTCTCGAAGTCGTCGCCCATATCCTTCGGCCGATACATCCACACGAGATCCGCGCCCTGCAATGCATCAGCCATCGCCTCGTTGTGCACGCCGAGCTTCATTGTGTTGGAGCGCGGTTCGATGGCCGCAAGGACACGATGGCCCGGGAAGCGGCGCCTGACCGATTCGATCGTCTTTTGAATTGCCGTGGGGTGGTGGGCAAAATCATCATAGATGGCAATATTGGCGACCGTAGCCGTGCGTTCCATGCGCCGCTTTACACCTTCGAAACGCGACAATGCATCCACGGCCTGTTCGAGCGACACGCCCGCCGAAGCCGCAGCCGCCACCGCCGCGAGCGCGTTTTCGAGATTGTAAAGGCCGCCTATTTGCCAACGCGTAGCCGCCGCCTGGCCGCCGGGGCCTCGCATGCCGATACGACGCTCGACTTTGTCGGCGAAACTCGCCGTCCAGTCAGTGTCCGAGTTCGTACCGAACGTTTCGACGGGCGTCCAGCAACCCATTTCAATCAGTGCTCGCAGATTCTCGTCCTCGCCGTTGCAAATGATGCGGCCGCCACCAGGCACCGTCCGCATTAGTTGATGAAATTGCCAGAGGATGGCGTCGATGTCGCTGTAGATATCGGCATGATCGTATTCGAGATTACTCAGGATGACGGTGCGCGGCCGGTAATGGACAAATTTCGCGCGCTTGTCGAAGAACGCCGTATCGTACTCGTCCGCTTCGACGACGAAGTAATCCGAATTGCCGAAGCGAGCCGACTCACCGAAGTTGCCGGGAACCCCGCCGATGAGAAAACCGGGCGAATGACCGGCATCTTCGAGGATCCAGGCAAGCATGCTGGACGTCGTTGTCTTTCCGTGCGTTCCCGCTACGGCGAAGACGTGCCGATCCTGCAAGACGTTTTCCGCCAGCCACTGCGGCCCCGACTGGTAAGGCAGGCCGCGATCCAGCATGGCCTCGACCACAGCGACGCCGCGACTCATGACATTGCCGACAACCACGCAATCGGGTTTTATATCGAGCTGCTCCGCATCGACACCGTCGTGAATATCGATGCCCAGCTTTTTGAGTTGTGTGCTCATGGGCGGATAGACGTTGCGATCGCAACCTGTGACCTTATGACCCGCAGCCCGCGCGAGCGCCGCGACACCGCCCATGAATGTTCCGCAAATTCCGAGTATGTGTACGTGCATATCGTCTCAGCTTGGCGTGTTCATTGCCGGGTCTATGATCGAATAAAGGACGAGTTGAAATACAAAGACCGCCATCGCAACCGCAACACCAAGATACCAGTGCCGGTCTATCGTTCGAGAAATAATATGGCCCTCTACCGGCACGGTCCATAACAGAATCAGGGTCACAACGAAGTTAGTGATTCTCTCGCTCAAGAATGGCGCAAGAAATACGTTCCCGGCGACAAACATCAGGCTGAGCAACGCGCTGCAGCCCAGCAGAGCCATGACAGCCTGCATCAGCCGCGCGCTTTTCCCCGACAGCACGACCACCGCCGTGTAGCACAATAGTCCGGCAACTCCGGTGATGGTGCCGACAACAAAGTCCTTTTCATCGAGCTCGGCGGTCAACAGCATCATTACGAGCCCGGCGAGCAACCACAATGCGACGATGATGACCAGCAAGACTGTTGAGTGCGGTATTGCGTCCGGGCCTTTTCGCAGGCGAATAATGTCGAACAGCGTTTCAAAGAGTGCTAGCACGATCGGCACACGGGCTCCTGGTTGCGATAGGGCGATGATCGCATGTTAACCTCCGATTCTGTATCTCGCTCTCGGCCTGTCGATGCCCCACTACCGCTTCGTTGATCAACCCGACACCATGATTTCGGACCTCTCCGGCCATGAACATATTGGTGTCGATACCGAATTCATGCGTGAGAAGACCTATTTCGCGCAGTTGTGCCTCGTGCAGATTTCGACCAACGACGACCTGTACTGTGTGGACCCGTTGACGAACAGCGGCCAGGAGGCATTCTGGCAAGCAATGTTCGCGCGTGACTGGATCGTCCATTCGGCGCGACAGGACATCGAAGTGGTTTCTCAGACCGCGGGATCAATGCCAAAGTCGATTTTCGACACGCAGATTGCCGCGGGATTGCTCGGCTATCCCGCGCAGATGGGCTACGCGGGTCTGGTCAAAGCGTTGTTCGATATCGATATGGACAAGTCACATACGCGAGCGGACTGGACGAAACGGCCGTTGCGAGAGGCGTTTCTTGAATACGCCGCAGAAGACGTTGAGTACCTGTTGCCCGCGTACGAAATGTTCAGCGAGCAGCTCGTAAGGGAGGGCCGGCTGGACTGGGCACGGGAAGATTCCGCCTTGCTGCTGGACCCGAAACTGTACGACATTGGTGAGGATCAGGCCCTCGGCCGACTCAAAGGCGCGCGTAACTTTCGCGGCCGCAAACGCGCCGCCGCTGCGAAGCTTGCGGCATGGCGCGAACGCGAGGCGATCCGGCGAAACAGACCTCGGCAGTGGATACTGCGCGATACGGTGTTGCTCGAAATCGCTTACCAATTGCCTGAAACCGAAGCCCAGCTTGCAGCGATCGATGGAGTATCGCCGAAGACCCTGAGTCGCGTCGGCAAGGACTTGTTGCAGGCGGTGCATTCCGCGGCGGCAGATGACCACGACTACACGCCACCACGTCCGCCCGACGAAAAACAGAAGGCCTTGTTAAAAGAAATGCAGGCGCGTGTTCAGCAATGCGCCAGGGATTTCGGCATTGCGGCCGAAACCCTGGCATCGAAACGTGAATTGTCGGCCATCATTATTTCCGGCAACCAGGATTCCCGGGTGTTTTCGGGCTGGAGGCGAAGCGCGATCGGCGACGAACTCCTGGCACTGCTGTAGCGCACTTCAACCTTTCACGCGAATTCGAATACGCGAACCGTCGCAACGCGGCGACAAATCCCATGTGATGTAACATTGACTGTGCATGCCAAACGTACTCGTCGTATTGTTACAGTATGAATAATCGGAATGCCCGCCGATGCGAAGCCTGATAGCGATCCTGACAGGTGCCGTTATGGTCACCGCGTGCTCGAGTGGCGCGGGTGATGCCCAATCCACGCCGCCGCCGGACCCGCCGCCGACCGCGGAATTCGGACTCGATAGCCGACCCGATAACCAGACTTGTGTCGCGCCCGCGCGCCCCGGCGCGGTAACCAGCGTCGCCGTGCAGGAGCCCTTCCCCGGACTTTCGTTCGGCCCTGGCGGCCCGACCAAGTTGCTGATGGAACCGGTCGCTGAGCCGCGCTGGTTCGTGCTGCGTAAGGCCGGGCAAGTACAGGTCTTCGATCCGGACAATCCGGTCGTTTCCGATTACCTGGACTTTTCAGGCGTGGTCAATACGTCAGGTGAAGGCGGCTTGCTCGGCCTGGCCTTTCACCCCGACTACCCTGCAACGCCGGAGATCTTCTTTTCCTACACGCGCGACTCATCGCCGATGCGCTCGGTTATTTCTCGCGTGATCCTCGACGACGTCATCGCACCGAGCGACATCGGTGCCGGTTCAATTGAATACGAGATCATCTCCATCGATCAGTTCGCCAGTAATCACAACGGCGGCGATATCGCTTTCGGACCGGACGGATTCCTCTATATCGGACTGGGCGACGGCGGTGGCCGCGAAGATCCGCAGGAGACCGGGCAGGATACGACCAACCTGCTTGGCTCGTTCCTGCGCCTGGATGTGACGGACGCTGCAATCACCTATCCCGGCAACTCCTACCGGATTCCGTCGGGAGCCGACGGCAATCCTTTCGCGGGTGAGTTGAAGTGTGGTCCGACCCTCAGCAATCCGAACAACTGCCCCGAAATTTTTGCGTGGGGCGTTCGCAACCCATGGCGCTGGTCCTTCGATCCCATGACCGGACAACTGTGGGCGGGCGACGTCGGGCAGGGCGCGAGAGAAGAAGTCGATATCATCGAGCGCGGCAACAATTACGGTTGGGACTGCAGGGAAGGCTCTCTGGTTTTCGAAACCACGGATTGCAATGCCACCTACACCGACCCGGTCCATGACTATCCGCATACCGAGGGTAACTCGATTACCGGCGGCAGGGTCTATCGCGGTGCTGCAATTTCCGGCCGTATTGGCGAGTACATTTACGCCGATTACGGCTCCGGGCGCATCTGGGCGCTGCGCTCCGACGGTCAGGGCGGCTACAACAATGAGCAACTGCTCGACGAGCCCGGTGGCCCGGTCGCCTTCGCGGCCGATGCGGACGGCGAGCTGTATTTTGCCAATATCAATAATGGGCGCATCTTCAAGCTGGTGCCCGGTGCCGGTGCCGGCGGTAGCAGCATTCCCGATCAGCTGTCGGATACCGGCTGCGTCGACCCTGCTGATGTGACAGCCCCTTACGCCGGTCTGCTGCCCTATGACATCAACGCACGCTTCTGGTCGGATGGTGCCGACAAGTCGCGCTATATCGGCTTACCGAATGGCACGACGATCACGATCAACGGCGATGATGACTGGGAGTTTCCGGCAGGCACGGTGATCGTCAAGAATTTCCGCCTCGGCGGCAACCTGGTGGAGACGCGCCACCTGATGCGACATCCGGACGGTGTCTGGGCGGGCTACACCTACCAGTGGAATACCCAGCAAACCGAAGCAACTCGCGTGATCGGTGGCGACGTAGTGAATATCGCCGGTCAAGACTGGGTATACCCTAGCGGCGCACAGTGCGAGCAGTGCCACACCAGCGCGGCGGGCAACGCACTGGGGCCCGAGACGGCGCAAATGAATCGCGACTTCACGTACCCGAGCTCCGGACGCACCGATAATCAGCTCGAGACCATCGACCACGTCATGATGTTCGCGTCGCCTCTGGCCGGGACCCCGGGAACGTTGCCACGACTTGCTGATCCACTGGACAGTAACGCCAGTCTCGATGATCGCGCGCGCGCCTATCTGCACACCAACTGCGCGAACTGTCACCGTCCGAATGGCGGAACGCCGGTCGACATCGACCTGCGTTACGACACCGCGCTGCAGAACACCGGCACCTGCGACATGGCGCCACAGGCCGGCATGCTCGGGATTATGAATGCGCGCATTATTGCTCCGGGAGACGCGACCCGATCCACGCTGGTACTGCGAACCGGTCGCCGTGGCGACAACGTTGCGATGCCACCGGTCGGTTCGACCGTTGTTGATATGGCCGGCGTCACGCTACTGACGGACTGGGTCAACGGCTTGACCGGCTGCCAGTAACCGAGGCAGCAGCGGGCTGTATTCAGCCGAGCGCTTCGAGGAGACGATCGTAGACCTCGTCGATCGTCCCTTCGGCATTAATCGTCGTCAGCTTGCCGCGCTTCGCGTAATAGTCGATCAGCGGTTCCGTGTTCTCCCGGTACACCTCGAGACGATTCGCGATCGTCTCTTCGTTGTCGTCTTCTCGCTGAATCAGCTCGCCACCGGCCTTCGTGCATTCGTCGAGTTCGTCCCGGGATGAGAAATGCACGTTCAACAGCTTGCCCGTCAGCGAACAGGTGCGACGACCCGTAAGACGCTTCATAAGAATGTCGAAGTCGACATCCATGAGCACGGCGGTATCGAGCGGCGTGCCGAGCTGATCGAGCAGCTCGCGCAGATCCATCGCCTGCTGTGTCGTGCGGGGAAATCCATCGAGAATGAAGCCGTCCGCGGCATCGGGCTGACTCAGGCGCTCGCTGATGATGCCCAGCACCACCTCGTCGGGAACGAGGTCTCCCGCATCCATGACCGATTTGGCCTTGAGACCAAATCGCGTACCGGACGCGACCGCTTCGCGCAGCATGTCGCCCGTCGAGACCTGCGGGATATTCTTGTCGGCCATCAGCTTCTTGGCCTGAGTGCCTTTTCCTGATCCTGGTGCGCCCAGCAGAACAATACGCATAGCTACGGTCTCTTCGGTTGATGATGTGCGGCAAGAATTCCTGACGCCCGGTAAAAACACCGGGCGAGGTACGCTACCGGCAATGCGGACGGAGGTCAACGTGTGGGGCAAGGCGTATTCGGAAATTGCCGATGTCGGCGTATCCCGTTTCCGCTATGCTCAGGCGCAGAAAAATTTCTGACCTCCTGGGAACCATGATCATGCCTGCAATGAATGCTTTTTATGCCCAATCCGGCGGTGTCACGGCCGTCATTAATGCCACAGCCTGCGGCGTCATAGAAACAGCCCGCAAGTATCCGAAGAAAATCAAGAACGTCTATGCCGGTCGTAATGGCATCATCGGCGCGTTGACCGAAGACATGGTCGACACGAACAGGGAAAGTGCCGCAACGATTGCCGCACTCATGTATACGCCGGGCGGCGCATTTGGCTCAGCACGCTACAAACTCAAGGGGCTCGACGAGAACCGCGCCGAGTACGAACGGCTTGTCGAAGTATTCAAGGCACACGATATCGGGTACTTCTTTTACAACGGCGGCAACGACTCGATGGATACGGCTCACAAGGTGTCGCAGATCTCCAGGAAGATGGGGTTCCCCGTCACGTGCCTGGGCGTACCAAAGACCGTCGACAACGACCTGCCGGTAACGGACTGCTGCCCGGGCTTTGGTTCGGTCGCGAAGTACGTCGCTGTCTCGACGCAGGAAGCCGCGATGGACGTCGAGTCGATGGCCAAAACGTCGACCAAGGTGTTCATACTCGAAGTCATGGGACGCCACGCCGGCTGGATCGCGGCCGCAGGCGGACTCGCGGGCAAGAACGAAGGCGATGCGCCCCACATCATCCTGTTCCCGGAAATTCCGTTCAAGAAGCGCGCGTTCCTCAAGCGCGTTCGTGAGTGCGTCGAAAAGTATGACTACTGCGTCATCGTCGTCAGTGAGGGTGCCGCATTTGCCAATGGCAAATTCCTCGCCGAAGCCGGTACTCGCGACGCATTCGGCCACGCCCAACTGGGTGGTGTCGCGCCTGTCGTCGCGAACATGGTGCGTGAGAGCCTTGGCTACAAATTCCACTATGCTATCGCCGATTACTTGCAACGCTCCGCGCGGCATATCGCGTCGGACGTCGACGTCAAGCAGGCTTATGCCGTTGGCAAAGCCGCCGTGCAACTTGCCCTGCAGGGCAAGACAGCCGTGATGCCAGTTATCAAGCGTATTTCAGACAAGCCCTACCGCTGGAAGATCGAGTCCGCGCCACTCGGCCGTATCGCGAACAAGGAAAAGATGCTGCCGCGGCGTTACATCACCAAGGATGGCTTCGGCATCACCGAAGCCGCCAGACGCTACCTGCAACCGCTGATCAAAGGCGAAAATTATCCTCCATACATCAACGGCTTACCGAAGGTTGTCCCGCTCAAGAATCGCTCCGTCAAGCCGAAGACAGACACCCGATTTGTGGTATGATGCGCGGCCTGTTGCGGCCGGGGCCCTGGCCAGACACGTGGTTTGAGGGTCAGGGAAGGCACGCAACGCCGTTAACAACAACAATGCGTTTTTTACCGAACGAAACCTGATCGCGGGCCGCAGCGGCCGGCGACGAGGTTTCGTTTGATCTGTTCAGCCTAATAAAGTCAGGAGATAGTCTGATGTCTAACGAGTTGGCCTTGGGTCTCTCGATCCTTGCGGGTGCGCTCGCAGTTCTGTTCGGAATCGTTTCGACACTGTGGATCCTCAAGCAACCTGCCGGCAACAGCCGTATGCAGGAAATTGCCGCGGCTATCCAGGAAGGCGCGAAAGCCTATATGGATCGCCAGTATATGACGATCGGAATCGTCGGCGTCGTCGTGATGCTCGTTCTCGGTTTCTCGCCGCTCGGTTGGACGACGGCTATCGGTTTCGCAGTCGGCGCCGTTTTCTCGGGGCTCGCCGGATACATCGGCATGTACGTATCGGTGCGCGCCAACGTACGCACGGCCGAAGCCGCTTCCACGGGTGTTAATGCGGCACTCAACGTCGCGTTTCGTGGCGGTGCGATCACGGGCATGCTCGTGGTTGGCCTCGGTCTCCTCGGCGTCGCCGGTTACTTCCTGATCCTGACCAGCAGGGGCGCAACGACGGACGAGGCGGTTCACGCGCTCGTCGGCCTGGCATTCGGTGGTTCGCTGATCTCGATCTTTGCCCGACTCGGCGGCGGCATCTTCACCAAGGGTGCTGATGTTGGTGCCGATCTCGTGGGCAAAGTCGAAGCCGGGATTCCCGAGGACGACCCCCGCAATCCGGGCGTAATCGCGGACAACGTCGGCGACAACGTGGGCGACTGTGCGGGCATGGCGGCCGACCTGTTCGAAACCTACGCTGTGACCATTATTGCGACCATGCTGCTCGGCGGACTGCTAACGGCCAGCTATGGCACCGAAGCGGTTGTCTACCCGCTGGTTCTGGGCGCCGTGTCTATCGTCGCGTCGATCATTGGCACGTTCTTCGTCCACACCTCCGAGGGTGGCAAAGTCATGGGTGCCCTGTACAAGGGCATGATCGTTGCCGGCATTCTCGCTGCCATCGCCTTCTACTTCATCACCGACATGATGATGGGCGACAGCGGTGCGGCGATGAGCATCTACTACTCCGCGCTGATTGGCCTCGGCCTCACGGCCGCCATGGTCGTCATTACCGAGTATTACACCGGCACGGACTTCAAACCTGTCAAGACGATCGCCGAAGCCTCGCTAACGGGCGACGCGACCAACATCATCGCCGGGCTCGGTATTTCCATGAAAGCAACGGCACTGCCTGTGCTGGCCGTCTGTGCGAGCATCTGGGGCGCATTTGCCCTGGCGCCCGAAGGCAACAACCTCGCGGGTCTCTACAACATCGCGATCGCGGCGACGGCGATGCTGTCGATGACCGGTGTTATCGTCGCGCTGGACGCCTTCGGTCCGATCACGGATAACGCCGGTGGTATCGCGGAGATGGCCGAGCTGCCGCCCGAAATTCGCAAGATTACGGATCAGCTCGACGCCGTCGGCAACACGACCAAGGCCGTTACCAAAGGTTATGCCATTGGCTCTGCCGGCCTCGCTGCGCTGGTATTGTTCGCCGATTACACCAACGCGCTGGCGCAAGAAGGCATCATTGTCGAGTTCCTGCTGAATGACCACCTCGTCATCATCGGCCTGTTCCTCGGCGGTCTCGTGCCGTTCCTGTTCGGAGCGATGGCGATGGAGGCCGTTGGTCGTGCCGCGGGCGCTGTGGTTCAGGAAGTCCGTCGCCAGTTCAAAGAAATCGAAGGCATCATGGAAGGTACCGGCAAACCGGACTACAGCCGTGCCGTTGACCTGTTGACCAAGGCTGCAATCAGGGAGATGGTCGTGCCATCGCTACTGCCGATCGGTGTGCCGCTTGTCGTTGGTTTGGCGCTGGGTCCCAAGGCCCTTGGTGGGCTGCTGCTGGGCACGATCGTTACGGGCCTGTTCGTCGCGATTTCGATGACGGCGGGCGGCGGCGCCTGGGACAACGCCAAGAAGTACATCGAAGACGGTAATTTTGGCGGCAAGGGATCCGACGCGCACAAGGCGGCGGTCACGGGTGACACGGTCGGCGATCCGTACAAGGACACCGCCGGTCCCGCGATCAACCCGCTGATCAAGATCATCAACATCGTTGCACTACTCATGGTTCCGCTGCTGTAAGCAGGCCCTGCAACGACTGATCAGAAAGCCGCCGGACGAAAGTCCGGCGGTTTTTTTTGTGTGCCACCCCAACCACCCATTTACCATTCGTGCAGGTGGGCGCCGATCGGGCAGCTCCTCTCGCTTAAGCTCGCTCGACATCCCTGTCTCGCTCGCATCGGGTTCCGCTTGCTTTGGCCTCCTGCGTCGCATCGCTGCACACGACGCTCGAGGAGCGCCCCGACCGACACCCTCACACGGCACGATGAGACGAGCGGCGGTGAGTGCCGGGGTGTCTCACAAAGCGAGTTTGTGAAACAGCTGTTTGAGCGACTGAGATTCCCCGGCGATCGACGCCGCGGTCAGAATGCCTGGTGGTCAATGACGGGTGGGTAGTTGGTTCGTAGCTCAGGTATTGAGCGCCCGGAATGTGCCTGTCGTCGCCGTACCCAGCATCGCTGGCGGCTCAATGAAGTGCCCCTGCGCGAAATCGACACCCACGTCTCGCAACCAGTCGAAGTCTTCCTGGTGCTCGACCTGCTCCGCAACAATGCGAAACTGCATCGTGCGTGCCAGCTTGATCATTGCCGCAACCA
>JABDNG010000014.1 GCA_013001045.1 Woeseiaceae bacterium
CGGTATCAACGATGCGCCGGCGCTGGCACAGGCGAACGTCGGCATTGCGATGGGTACGGGTACCGACGTGGCGATGGAGAGCGCGGGCGTAACGCTGGTTCGTGGCGACCTGCTGGGCGTTGCCAAGGCACGCGAGCTGAGCCAGCAAACGATGCGCAACATCCGCCAGAACCTGTTCTTCGCGTTCGCCTACAACACGGCGGGCATCCCGATCGCGGCCGGTGTGCTGTACCCGGTATTCGGGTTGCTGTTGAGCCCGATGATTGCGGCCGCAGCAATGAGCCTGAGTTCGGTCTCGGTAATCGGCAACGCGCTTAGGCTGCGCCGCCTGAAACTCTGAAGAATGTAACTGACACACGGTCTTTAACATGAGCGATAACTACAAATCGGGCAGCTTGTCACTGACGGCGACAGTCGCGATGGGTACTGGCGTCATGATTGGCGCCGGTATCTTTGCACTGACGGGTCAGGTCGCGGAGTACGCCGGTCCGCTGTTTCCGGCGGCATTCCTACTGGCGGCCATCATCAGCGGATTCAGCGCGTACACGTATATAAAGGTAACCAGCAAGTACCCGTCGGCTGGCGGTATCGCGATGATTCTGCAGAAAGCCTACGGCAAGACCATGATGACCGGCGCCAGCGCGCTGCTGATGGCATTTTCGATGATCATCAACGAAAGCCTGGTCGCCCGAACCTTCGGTACCTACACACTGCAATTATTCGACGCCGAAAACCTCGGCTGGCTGGTCCCGGTGCTTGCCATCGGGCTGATTGTCGTCGCGTTCCTCATTAACATCGCCGGCAATCGGCTGATCGGTGCCGTTTCCAAGGTTACCGCCGTCGTCAAAATCCTGGGAATACTTGGCTTCGCGGCAGCGGCCCTGTGGGCCGCCGGCTGGTCCTTCAAACCAGCAACCGGTGGAGTGATTGATGATACGTCGGCGACCGGGTTTCTCGCCGGCGTCGCGTTGGCGATTCTCGCTTACAAGGGATTTACGACCATAACGAACAGCGGCGACGAGGTTGTCGACCCGAACAAGAACGTCGGTCGGGCGATCATGATCTCGCTCGGGATATGCGTCGTTGTATACATGCTGGTCGCCTTCGGCGTCGGATCCACTCTGACGGTCGAAGAGATCGTCCGGGCCAAAGACTATTCATTGGCAGAAGCGGCACGACCGGCTCTGGGCGACTATGGTGTGTGGTTCACGGTCGCGATAGCGATCGTTGCCACCAGTTCAGGTTTGCTGGCAAGCGTATTCGCCGTCTCGCGCATGCTTGCGATGCTGACGGACATGAACATCATCCCGCATCGGCACTTCGGCATGCCGGGCGGCATCCAGAAACACACGCTGGTGTACACGGTCGTACTGGCTGCCTTTCTTGCGGCGTTCTTCGACCTGAGTCGAATCGCGTCGCTTGGCGCGATCTACTATCTCGTGATGGATATCGCCATACACTGGGGCGTGTGGCGAAACCTTTGCGACGATGTCGGGGCACGCGCCTGGGTGCTCATCACGGCGATCATCCTGGATGCCCTGGCTTTGCTCGCGTTCTTGGTAATTAAGGGCGGTGCGGATGCCACCATTGTCGGTATCGCGGTCGTGTCGATCATTGGAATTTTCGTGTTTGAGCGCTTTTATTTGAAGCAGCGGCGTACCGAGTGAGCACCAGTCGTCCGATGACTCGGCTGCACGAATGGGACACTGTCCGACGAAGTCTTGCCAGATCGGAGAAGCGCGGGGTTTCAATATGACTGACTGCGGATGTGAAGCACCGGAAGTGAAAACCGCGGACGAGCGCCGCACGTATAGTAAGAAAGCAAATGATTGTGACGATTACCGCCCGAAAAAAAACTACGTGCCTAGCTGAAATTGGTTTAACTATCGACTCGACTCACGGGAAAGGTAAATGGCTGCAATGGGTTGCGGAACTCAATGATTCCCTGAAAGCAGCCGTTTGAGCGGCTGGTATTGAGGGGATAGCAGACCTCGTCATTCACCGAAAGCGGCCACTCGCGAGGGGCAAGTTTCAGGAGATCGCCAGGGAGCTCAAGCGGCAAGTATTGGCCGTAAGTGCCTGGTGCTGACCCAACCGGGTCACCTGAAAAAAGTATCAAGATTTGATACTTTTGATACTCTCTCAGAGGCACGCGCCGACCCACTCTTACCGCTCAGGCGTAGTGTCGGCTTTGCCCAGCTGGTCGTTCGGACATGGGCATTAGCCGAAAATTGGGTCATCAATGCGGCGCTGATGCCTATTGTTGCTGCTCTGTGCGGACGGACCGACACTTGGTTGACTCCTGTGTTCATCGATTACCCGGTCAAGGGCGGATGTTCGTGTGTGCTGTGATCGGGTCGCGGTATTTCTTCATCACCGGCGATGCCGGGCGAGCGATAGGCTAAGAGGCGCAACGCGTTGAAGACCACAACCACTGTCGAGCCCTCGTGCATCAGCACCGCGGCGCCGATGCTAAGACCGAAAAGCGTAGAGGGCACCAGGATGGCAACCATGCCGAGACTGAGCCATAAGTTTTGTCGAATGATGCGACTACTGGCACGACTTAAGCCCACCGCAAACGGTAAGTGACGCAGATCATCCGACATCAACGCGACGTCGGCGGTTTCGAGCGCCACGTCGGACCCGGCCGCACCCATCGCAATGCCCACTGTGGCATTGGCCATCGCTGGCGCGTCGTTAACACCGTCTCCGACCATCGCCACGTGCGCCTCGCTTCGCAGTTGCTTGATCGTGGCCACTTTGTCATCGGGCATCAGATCGCCGCGGGCTTCGTCCAGCCCGACTTCGCGAGCGACGGCATCCGCGACGTTCTGATTGTCGCCGGACATCATGAGCATGCGACGAATACCCAGCTTACGAAGTCGTGTGATTACGGCGGCGGCCGCGGGTCGCGGCGTATCCATCAGCCCAATGACGCCAAGATAGCGCGTTCCCTGGCGAACAATCATCGTCGTCCGTCCGCTACGTTCGAGTTCCTCAACGCGCGCACGTAGGTCCTCAGGCAGCGCCGGTCCGTCTATTTCGCTGAACAGTTCATCTTTACCGATGTAGGTCGCCTGTCCGTCAACCTGTGCCTGCACACCGCGGCCCGTGATGCTGCGAAGATCGGTGGCTTCGGGAAGGGACCAATCCGCCAGAAATTCGGTGCCGCCGCGTACCACGGCAGCGGCAAGCGGATGGTCACTCAAAGACTCAACCGCGATTGCGACCCCGAGCAATTGTTTATCGTCGGCAGTGCCATAGGGCACAATGTCGGTCAGGCGGGGCTTTCCCTCGGTCAAGGTGCCAGTCTTATCAAACGCGATGGACCGCAGTCGGCCCAAATTTTCCAGTGGTCCACCGCCCTTGATCAATACGCCGCCACGCGCAGCTCGAGCAATACCGCTGAGTACCGCGCTCGGCGTGGCAATGGCCAGCGCGCAAGGACTTGCCGCAACCAACATGGCCAGGGTGCGGTAGAAACTCGTGCTCATCTCGGCATCGAAGAGAAAACCGAACAACAGGACCAGCACTGCACCGATTAACACGGTGGGTGTGAAGATACGCTCGAAGCGGTCGGTAAACTGTTGCGTGGGCGATTGATTGGTTTCTGCCTCGCGCACCATGCTGGCAACGCGTGCCAGCGTCGATTCGCTGCTCAGTCGCGCCACGTAGATCTGCAGCGCACCACTGCCGTTCACCGATCCCGCAAACACACGACTCGAGGCATCAACGATCTCCGCATTACTCGCGGCTTTGTCGATATCGGCGACGGGGTGTTTGTCCACCGGTACGCTTTCGCCGGTGATGGGCGCCTGGTTGATGCTGCTTTC
>JABDNG010000106.1 GCA_013001045.1 Woeseiaceae bacterium
AGACGACCTCGCAGTTGCTCAGGCCGATTTTCGAGAAGACTGCCTGGTTACCGGCGCCATTGACGACGACCGTAAACCCCGTCAAGTCGGCAAGCGTGGCCGATATGTCCGTTGCGTCCGGGTAGCCCTGTGTCAGGTTGATGACATTGCCTTCCATGACGACCGGGTTAATTTCCTGCGATAGCCAAAGACCATGCACCAGGGCTGCACCGCTGCGGATGCTGCCCGAGACGCCGAGGATTGACGCACTGCGTGCTTCTCTTTCCAGGCCCGCATAGCGAGGAATCGCGAATGCGGCGAGAATCGCAAGCAAGGCAATTACCACGACGAGTTCAATCAGCGTGAAACCACGCTGTTTTGTTTTCTCAAATCCGCACATCATGTTCTTCCTGCGTTATGGACGTTGAGCATCTCGGCCGGATTTTGCCCGGCGCCGAGAAAATGTTGCCACTCACCGGGCAGGAAGCTCGGTTCGCTCCTCTGCCCGGCTTTCGTGGCGACCATCAGCAACCCGTCGTTGTGGCCAGGATCGCCGGCGGCGTTGTTGCACCGGCCTCGGTGTACTCGACCATGCAATTCGCTGTCGTGCCGGTCTTCAGGAACGTCGCCTTCGTGCCGTCATCGGAGACGGAAAAACCCGTCGAATCGGCAAGTGTGAGAGCGATCGTTTCCGCATCCGGATAACCGTTCACGATGTCGATGTCGTTGCCTTCCATTGTCACCGTTGTTAAGCCGGTCGCGATATTCAATCCGTGCGCCATCGCGGCTGCGCTGCGCACGCTTCCCGACAATCCCTGCGTCACAGCGGAACGCGCTTCTTTTTCGAGCGACGCGAAACGCGGTATCGCAAACGCGGCAAGGATGCCGAGCAGCGCTATCACGACCACCAGCTCAATTAATGTAAAACCTCTCTGCTTTTCAGTCTTCATTGGTCAGTCCTCATTTTTTCCATTTAAATCAAACAAACTGGCGATATGGCCAGCACTCCCAAACGCGGTCTCAATGCTCTTCCCGTGTTACTCCGGCAAGCCATTGCGCACCGGCCACTCTTTGCAGGCGCACGCCATACAGCTCATCGCGCTGCGCCTCGTAAACTCCGTTACTGTTCGTATCCGCAAACGCCACTCGCACGACGAAAGCCGGATCCTCTAACGACTCGTCGCGAACCGGGAGACCGAAGGGCGAACCCAGTCGGTAAACGAGTCGCTGCTGGTCCTGTTCGAAATACCAGCGTCGAGCCGGCACTTGCTCGATTTCTCGCTGCAAGCGCTCTCCCACATAGTTCTTCGGCGGATCCAGCAAAAACTTGACTGGATTGCTGCCTTCCAGGTCCGCCAGGCTGGCGGATTGGCCGCGGACGATGCGTTTCGCGGCCTCCATGGTGATACTGCTGCGCAGCTGGCCCTCCACCCTGAGTACGGCTACGCGCTCGGCCTCATCGAGGTAGGGCAGCAGGCGATTCGTGGCGACAGCGATGAGCGTGCCGATCAATGCGATCACGACGACCAGTTCGAGCAGTGAGAAGCCGCCCGTCAACCTTGGCGTCATATTCTCGATTGATTTGGCAGTGATCATGACTAACCCGCCTTTGCCCGCGCGACCATATCCCACATCGGGAGAAAAACGCCGAGCGCGAGGATCAGCACCACGGCGCCAACCGTGACGATCAGGATCGGCTCCAGCGCAGCGCTGAGATTCTCGAGGTCGTAGTCCACTTCGCGCTTGTAATAGTCCGACGATTCGTCCAGCAACTCAGGTAATGCGCCGGTCTCTTCGCCCAACGCGATCATCTGCAGGATCAACGGTGTAAAAAGTGCACTGTTCGCCGCGGTGACCGATAAGGACTCTCCCCGCTCTATGTCGCCGCTGAGCGACGCCATTTTCTGGCCTAGCCAGCTGTTGCCAATCGACGCCGAGACCGTGCGCAGGGTCTGGTTGATCGGCAGGCCGGCGCTGATGGATATTGCCAGGGAACGCGTTACGCGCGACATCGCAGCGTTGTGCACGATAATCCCGATGACCGGCAGCCGAAGTTTCAGCTTGTCCCAACGTAGCCGGCCCCGCTCCGTCTTGATATACGACGATGCGGCGAAGGCCATGCCGATGCCCGCGGCGAGGATATACGGCCAGAAATTTATAGCGAAGTCAGAAACGCCCATGATTATTTTCGTGGGCATCGGAATGTCGTCCCCGAGCGCACGAAATATCGGCGCAAAATTCGGGATAACGAAGACGGTAATGATGGCAAGCGCAATTGCGACTGCAATCAATACGATGATGGGGTAACGCACCGCGGATTTGACCCGGTCGCGTACTTCCTGGTCCATGCTCAGGTATTCATAGAGACGTTGAAACGCGACATCCAATGTGCCCGTTGCCTCACCAACCTCGACAAGATTAACGAACAGAGGCGTAAAAATTTCCGGATGGCCGTCGAGCGCCTTTGACAATTCGCGGCCGGATTCCAGGCCGCTGATGACATCGACGAGGGCCGCTTTGAGGACGTCGTTATGCGTGGTCTGCATGAGTCCGGTCAGACCCTTCAGCAGTGGCAGGCCGGTGCGGGTGATGGTGTGCATCTGACGGCAGAACAGCACCAGGTCCTTGGTGGTTGGCTGTCCGCCGCCGAGGCGTATTATGAGGTCCGACAAGGTCAGGCTCGTGCTGGTGGCCAGATCGCGAATCTCGACCGGCGTGATACCGATACTCACGAGACGTCCAGCCACGGCATCGGCCGAGGCGCCGTCGAGCTTGCCCGTGACTAGCCCACCGGCGGCCGATCGTCCTTTGTAAGCGAACTCAGACATTGGCGACCTCACCTACGTCTGCGCTGTTGTCGACGTCTGGTTCAGGCGCACTGTCAAGACCACCGGCAACGCGCAGCACTTCGTCGAGCGTCGTCACGCCTGAGATTGCGTAGTCCAGCGCACAGTTGACGAGCGGCACGTAGCTCTTCTTCTTCGCGGCCAGAGCCACGAAATCACTGAGGTCCTCACGTCGAAGCGCGTCGGTCAGGCCGCTGTCCATTTCGAGCAGTTCGTAGACGCCGATACGCCCCCGAAAGCCCGTAAGCTGGCAATAATTACAGCCACGCCCGTGCACAAAACTCGCTTTCGCCGCAACTTTGCTGCCGATCTGTGCCTTCAACCAGGCACTCTGCCCGGGCGACAGTTCGACGGGCTCGGCGCAGCTGTCGCACACGCGTCGCACAAGGCGTTGCGCGACAATTCCCTGCAAAGCGGCACCGATGAGATAGCCGGGCGCGCCCATGTCGAACAGTCGACTCGCGGTGGCCACGGCGCTGACCGTGTGCAATGTCGAGAACACCAGGTGACCGGTCATGGCCGCCCGCAGGCCGATATCGACGGTTTCCCGATCACGCATTTCACCCACAAGAATGATGTCCGGGTCCTGACGTAACGCGGTACGCAGCACGCGCCCGAAATCCAGACCAATGCGGGGATGTACCTGAACCTGGTTAATGCGCTCGAGGCGGTATTCAACCGGATCCTCAACGGTAACTATTTTCGTCGACGGTTTGTTGACGTGGTTCAGGGCGGAGTAAAGTGTCGTGGTCTTGCCGCTGCCTGTCGGGCCGGTCACAAGCACCATGCCGGACGGGCGGACGATCATGTGAAGGAAACGCTCCAGCAAATTCGGTGGCATGCCGAGTTTGTCCAGACCCAGAAGATTCGCAGACTGATCCAGCAATCGAAGTACGATCGCCTCGCCGAACTGAACCGGCAACGTCGACACGCGAATATCAAGCGTCGTGTCATTGACGCGGATTGAAAAGCGACCATCTTGTGGCAGCCTTTTTTCCGAGATATCGAGCCCGCTCATGAGTTTCAGGCGTGTGACCAGGGCGGTAGCGACGCCGCGGCCGTCAATGACATGTTCCTGGAGCATGCCGTCGACGCGCTGGCGAATACGCAGCACGAATTCGTCAGGTTCAATGTGAATATCAGAAGCATTCACCTGTACCGCGTCGCGAAACATCGATTGCAATAACTTGATGACCGGCGCTTCCGCGGAGTCCTCGTCTGCCGTCAATTGGTCTAGGTCGATGCGCCCCTCGCCGAGTTCTTCCTTTACTTCTTCGGCAAGAGCGTTTATCTCATCAGTGCGCCGGTACATGATGTCGATCGTGCGCAGCAATTCCGACTCATTGACCAGCGCAATAGTGACGGGCTTGCCCAGCAGTCGACTTAGTTCGTCGTGGGCGAATATGTCGGTTGGGTCGGCCATGCCAACGAGTAGCGCGTCTTTGTCAGGCTTCAATACCAGGGCACGAAGCCTGCGTGCCTGGACTTCAGGCAGCAGTTTGACGATTTCGGCCTGCAACTTGATGCTGCCCAGATCGAGATAGTCGATCTCCAGTCGTTTCGCCAGGAATCGATACAGCTCGGCTTCGTCGATGGCGCCGACCTCGGTCAGCGATCGACCGAGTTTGTGCCCAGTGCGCTTTTGCAGGGCCAGGGCCTCATCTAATTGGTCCTGGGTGATTGCACCAGCGTCCAGCAACAAGTCGCCGAGCCGCATTTTCTTACGGCGGGCGAGTCTCGAAACGGTTGCTGTTAGTGAGGTCATGGTTGTTTCTGCGGCTGTTACCGGTACGCGCTCTGCTGGACGCGCCGCAGCGACTCATCCGCCATCTGCGTCCAGGTTTCGTCACCGTTGATGACAATGGGCTTTAACAGGATGACGAGTTCCGTCTTGCGCTCGACCGACCGCTTGCTCTTGAACAGGCCACCAATGCCAGGGAGCTTGCTCAGCATCGGCGTACTGAAGTTCTCGTCGATCATCGAATTGCGCATCAAACCGCCGATCACGATGATCTGGCCGCTGCGCGCTTTGACGATGCTGTCCGATTCACGTATCTCGCTGAAGGCAAGCGGTAGCGTGTCGGTCTCGCCCGATACGGTGAGATTTTTTTGCTGATCCCTGACTTCGCTGACCGTCGGGTGAATATGCAATGTCACTTCACCGTCCGCACTGATCTGCGGTGTTACGTCGAGAGCAATGCCGGAAAAGAACGGCGTTAACTCCACGTTTCGCGATGTGGTTGACGACGTGCCGGTCACCGTATTGCTCGAAACGTCGGTGACGAAGAACTCGTCAGTGCCGGCCTTTATTACCGCTTTCTGGTTGTTCAATGTCGATACGCGCGGGCTGGAAAGCACCGGTGTTTCACCTTGTTGCTCCAGTAATTCAAGAAATGCGTTGAAGTCCCCTATGTCGAACGCCATGGTAAAGGCGCCTCCCAGGGTCGCCGTGGTGAAGCCCGTAATCGGGTTGCCCGGCTGGACTGTGACGGGTGCACCACCCAGGTCGCTCGGGTCGCCGGTAAAACCAGGCGGCGGTGCGAGCTGTCCCAAGGTGAACGTATCGCCACTGCTGTTTTGCGATACCGAGACCCAGTTAATGCCAGACCGAAAGCCGTCACTAAGCTGCACTTCGACGATCTTCGCTTCCAATACGACCTGGCGTTGCGCGATATCCTGAATGGCATCCAGGTAGTCGCCGATGCTGCGGAGTTTGTCGGGCATGGCGCGAACGACGATAACGCCCGTCTGGGAATTAACGACAACCTGGTGTCCGTCAGCATCACCGATAATTTGCTCCAGGGTGTCCTGTAGCTCATTCCAGAAATCGGCCGCGTAGTTGGTCTCGATTCCCGAGCCACTGATCTCTTGTGAATCATCCGAGGAGCGTCCAGATTGCATATCGGCCAAACCGCCGACGTCGCTGTTGTTGCGGCCGCTGCGTCGTGATTCGCTGACCTGACCCGAACTCACGCGAGTCCGGGAGACGCCGGAGCGTTGCAGGTTGAGGTAGTTGATCTGAAAGATGCGACTTTGCAGGGTCGCGGGATAAACGATGTATCCGGCGGCAGTGCGTCGATAGTTGAAGCCGTAAACCTCGCTGACAACCTCGAGTACTTCCTGGACGGTCACGTTCTGTAACATCAGTGAAATACTTCCGGACACCTGTGGGTGCACGACAATGTTGTGCTGTGTCTGGTCCACAAGCGCCATGAAAAACGCCTGCGCCGGTGTGTCTTCGCTATTGAGGTTAAAGCGCTCTGCCGCAGGTTCTGTTGGCATTACCGGCGATGTATCCGCCGGTGGCACAACGGCGGTCTGTGCGGGCGGAGGACTTGCGGCGGCTTCCTCGAGCGTCGCTTCGATGCGGTCGCGCGTATGCTCGCCACGGGCCGGCGCTGAATCGCGCGTCGGCATCATGGCGTCACAGCCGCTCAAGACGAGTAGTGCCGCGCTAACGGTCACAATATTTTTCAACATGAGATGTTTTCTCCGGTGATCTTCATCGTCGCGCTGTTCCATCGTGCAAATTTGCAGTTATGCGCTTGCCATCCACTTCCAGAATCAGTTGGTGCTTCTCGATCGCCACGACCGTCGCGGCACCGACAGAGCCGCCGATTCCTACACGCCGTCCGTTCACGATCGCCACGCGTCGGTCGGAAGAAATGATGATTGCGTTGACGACGAAACGGGGCGCCGGCGTAGCGCCCGCGATTCTGGCCGTATAGGGGCGGGTTGGATCGCGGAAGCCTTGATCGGCATGACTGACGCCGAAAATGAGGGTCAGCAGCAATGCAGAAAGTGCCAGTCTTTTCAGTGGATTACGCACCGATCCATTCCTCGTCAAGACTTAGCGTGCCGACTTCAATGCGAATTCGGTTGCGCGGGTACTCGATGACATCGAGCTCGAGAACCTGCCAGTAAAGCCGCCATGGCAACGACTCGATAGCGTTCAGATACTCGAGACAGGCGGCATAAGTGCCCTCGACCTCGATTTCGAGGCCGTGGCGATAAAAGGTCACAGCGCTAGGGTCTTCTTCTTCGGCGGAAAGAAAATCGGGCGTTGTATTACGAATCCGAACCAGGGTCAGTCGCGACTGTTCCTTCAACACGCCCTCGAGAACCTGTGCCATTTCGGACGGATCGATGAGCTCTGCCGCGTGATTACCCAGCGTCGCATTGATCTCGTCGATTCGTTTGCGCAGCGACGCGATACGCGTTCGATGCTCATCGCCGCCGCCGGCGAGCTGCAATATTTGTTCTTCGAGACTGAGGTTCGCCATAGCAATGCGCTCTTCGAGCGCTGTAAGCTCAGCGCGAGTCTCGCGTGCACGCTCTTCGAGCGGTTGCATCAGCAGGGTGTGCCATAAAACCGCGATGAGAACCAGCGCAGTGGCGAGCATGAGTAATCGCTCGCGCAGAGAGAGTGCGTCGATCTTCGCGGTGTACGGGGACACGGCTGCTTTGATTCTGTCCATGGAGCTCACCGCACCTTTCCGGCGTCAGCGGCAAGCAAGACGTCACTGTCCATGGAAAACATCAACGCAGTCTCTTCGTCGTCAACCGGGCTATCTATCTGGAAGCGATGAAAACGCTGTGTTGCAAAAGGCTTTTCGGCCGCCAGGCCCTGCACGTAAAGTGGAACCAGTTCTGCGCGAATGGCGCGACCTTCCAGTCGCGTCTTGTCGCCCAGTGCCGACAGTACGATGTGGGTCAGCCAGAGCCCATCGATATCCTGGCGAGCAAGCGCATGCAGGTGCCTCGAGAAGCCTTGCGTGTCGCCGAGCGTCGATCCCTGAATGAGATTGAGAACGGCCTGGCGTTCGGCGAGCATGCGCAAGCTATCGTCGAGTTGTTCCGACCAGTTCGTTTCGCCGGTGACAGCGTTGATCAATGGTCCGATGTTTTGCAGGCGCTCGGTGGCAACTACTTCCTGGCGAGCGACGATTTCAAGCTCCTGTTCGACGCCTCCCATGCGCTGTTGCGCAAACGCATACATCAGCAACATTGCGAAGATCAGGATTCCCGCTGCCTGCACCATGAACAAGGCAGGAAACATACGCGTCCGCGGGTGATATTGAGCCTGGTAGAGATTAATCTGCTGATTCATCGTGATACCGCCGCCCGGGTCGGTGCATCTGAACGCAGCGCGGCACCGATCGCCAACAAACAGTTGCCTTGTTGATCGGTGGACCAGCCATCCTCCAGGTCGAACAAGTCAGCGAGCTTGATCTCGTTGACGCTCAGTCCCAGGTGCTGTTTCAGTGCCGCCGGCAGGGCGTCGAGGTCAGTCCCGGGACCCAGCGCGATTTCTGTGATGGGCTGGCAATCGAAATGGCTTTCGTAATAATCGAGCGAACGCTGCACTTCGAGCGCTATTCCAGCAATGCGCTCCTGTGACGTGAAATCGTCAGCTGGCGCTGTCAGTTCGCGTCTTCCTGTTTTCAGGCGCCGCGTTAAATACAGTACGCCCTTGCGTGTAATCGTCAGATAGCCGCATTCCTCGGTGAAGTGCAGAAAAGCGACGCCGTACGCGTCCTCTGGCAATAAAACGGCGATGTTGCGCATGCACAGCTCAGGGATGTCGATGACATCCATCTTCAGGTCGGCTCGCTGCATGACGTCGATCTGGCGCATGACCTCGCTGTGCCGAGTGACTACGGCATACGCCATCGATGCGCTTCCGGCGTTGGCATTGCGCGGCATTTCAAGCAGCTCGACCACGGCCTCATCCAGTGAAAAATCGATGAGGTCCTTTAAGCGCCAGCGCACGGCCGCGAGTAGCTCTTCCGCAGGCACATTGGGCTTTTCCACCAGCTGCAACTGGTACGCTTGCCTGGACAACACCGTGGATACGGGCGTTTGCTGTAATGCCATGTCAGCAACGCAGGATGCCGCCCGATCGGGCCATACCTGGTCGCTTTCGTCGGTCTCAACGACGCGGATCGCCAGGCTGCGGCGGCCACCACCCAGTCGTCGCACGCGCGCCAGGCCGGCGCTCGAACCATCAAACGCTATCCCTGCGCGGGTATTTTTCGCCAAATCCCTTTTAAAATGTCGCAACATAGCCCGGCACCTGACGCCGTATTACAAAGCCAGAGTTAGTTATATCGGTAGGACGGCGCGTATCTTTAGCCCGCGAAAACAGCAGAAAGCCAGGCTTCATGGGCTATTGCGGGGATTTTTGGACTAGAATCCTGTTCGAGGCGGAGAATGGTGCAAATGGCGCTGACGACGGCGAATAATCACGATCGGACCTGGTCCTCCGGGTTTACCTTTGTCCTAGCAGCGGTGGGCGCAGCCGTTGGCCTGGGAAATATCTGGAAGTTTCCGTTTGTTGTAGGCGTCAGCGGGGGCGGGGCCTTCGTACTCGTTTACCTCGCCTGTGTTGTTTTCGTTGCCGTCCCGATTCTCATTGCGGAGCTCTGGATCGGGCGCCGCGGCAACCGTAGCCCACCCATCGCGATGCAGGTCGTTGCGGAAAATGCCGGTCGCTCGAGAGCCTGGTCCGTAATTGGCTGGATGGGCATGATTGTCGGCTACCTGATCGCGACCTATTACAGCGTAATTGCGGGCTGGACCCTGGCGTACATCGTCAAAGCGGGCCGGGGCTTCGACGGCGCGGACCCGACAGCGGTGGCGCAACAGTTCGATACGTTGTTGGAAAACCCGCTGGCGATGACCTGTTGGCACACGGTGTTCATCACCATCGCCCTGCTTATCGTTGCTCGCGGTTTGCGCAACGGCATCGAGCGTGCGGTTAAAGTACTGATGCCCGCGCTTTTCACCATGCTGATAATCATGATCGGCTACGCTGCTGTCGAAGGCGATTTCGCAGCAGGCGTTGATTTCCTGTTTAACACCGACTTCAGCAAGATAGACGGAACTGTCGTCCTGTCGGCGATCGGTCAGGCGTTCTTCTCCATCAGCGTGGCAATGGGCCTGATCATGACCTACGGGTCGTACGTGCCGAAGGAGGTGTCTCTGACCAAATCCGCACTGGTCATTGCGGGCGCGGACACGCTGGTCGCACTGTTGGCCGGCCTTATGATTTTTCCGCTTGTGTTCGCGAATGGTCTGGATCCGGCCTCCGGCCCGGGGCTCATATTCCGCACGTTGCCTGCCGCTTTCGCGGGGATGAGTGGCGGTGCGATATTTGGCGCGTTGTTTTTCCTGCTGCTGGCATTTGCTGCGGTCACCTCGATCATTGCAATCATTGAGCCGATCGTCGCCTTCGCCGAGGGTCATTGGGGTCTTCGGCGGCGTAACGGCTGTCTTTTGTTCGGTTTCATCGCCTGGGCGATAGGGCTCGCGACAGTGATGTCGTTCAATGTCTGGTCCGATTTCGCACCGCTGGCAGTATTGGGTCCGTTTGCCGACAAGACGGTATTCGAGTTGATCGACTACTTCACGGCGAACCTGCTGATGCCCATCGGCGGCATACTCATGGCCATCTTTGTCGGTTGGCTGGTCAAGCCGGAAGTGCTGGCAGCCGACCTGGATTTCGGTGGCGTTGCCTTGTTCAAGGTCTGGCTGTGGATGATTCGTATCGTTGCGCCGCTGGCAATTCTCTGGGTTTTGTACAGCAGCCTTTAAGAAAAGTTCCTGATCACTGTTCGTCCTGGTCCTGAGGTCGAATGTCCTCTTCGAAGACCTGTGATGCGGTCTGAGTCGCGGACAAGGCATCGCCGAAGGCGATATGTTGTTCAGCCTTCGTTCGACTAACGATGAACCGCAGCGTCACGTAGGCGACGAGAGCGACGTGAACGAGCGCCGTGAACAGAAACAGACCGCTGGCATTCTGCAATGTCATCAATGCAGAAGCGAGGAAGGGTCCAATTGTCGCACCAACACCGTACATGAGTAACAAGCCGCTGGAGAGGGTTACGTACTCATCCGGCATCGCATAGTCATTCGCGTAAGCAACCGCAATTGTATACAGCGGAAATGCCAGGGCGCCCCACAACGCACCGAGCAGGTTGGCCGAAACGAACGCCAGTGTTGGCGCGAGAACAAAAAGCGCCAGGCCGACTATGCTCCCGGTGAATGCAACGGCAACAAGGACTTTGCGACGGCCCACTGAATCGGACAGCAGACCGAGCGGCCACTGCGCGATGGCCCCGCCAATAACGGCTGCCGTCATAAACCACGCGGCCAGGGAGACATCATTCTTGATGCTGGTTGCAAAGACCGGGGCAAGACCCCAGAAAGACCCGTTGGCGAGACCCGCGGCAAGACAGCCGAGTGCACCGGATGGGGAGACCCGAAAGAGACGCTTGATGTCGACCGCAACGACCTGAGGATGTGCAGGCGTTGTCGATGTCGACAACGCGACGGGCACGGCGCCGATCGAAACAAGAATGGATGCGATGATGAAGAGCTGCAGGCCCGTGGGTTCATAGAGCAGTGTCATCATTTGGCCCACAGCAAGGACCGTCAGTGTGATCATCGCGTAAGTTGAAAAAATAATGCCGCGGTTTTCATTGCTTGCGAGCTCGTTCAGCCAGCTTTCGATCACGATATACAAGACGGCGAAGCAAAAACCCGTCAGCATTCGCAACGATCCCCACACGACCGAATCAATAATGAGGCCATGAAGCAAGGGTGACGCCGAAGCCAGCGCACTCATCGCGAGAAATACCCGGACGTGGCCGACACGGCGTAAGAGTTCGCCGCCCTTCAGGCAACCGACGGTAAAGCCGAAAAAATACGCCGCGCCCATGGTGCCGATGGCGATCGTGGAAAAGTCTTCGAGCGATGCACGGACCGGCAGCAACGTGCCTTGCAGGCCTTGTCCGGTGAGCAATATCGAGACGCTAATCAGCAACGCTGCGACGGGCATAAGGGCTTTGATCATTTCTATTGACGTCGCTTGAAAAAAGGCAGGAAATACGGAGATATGGGGCGGCCAAGTGCCGCTATTCTAGGTCGGTTTCGTCAATAAACGAAGCGATTATTTGCCCAACCGGGTGAGGAAGATTCTATGCAGGACCGTCAAAGAGACCTTCGGGGCGAAGTCAGCGACATGCTGGAAAAAGGCGCCGCACCGGCCGACATCGAGGCCGTTCTGGACGGGCTGGACCCGGCCGTCTTGCTGCACACCATGTATGCACTCGACTCGGATCATCAGCGCGCTTTGCTCGCGGCGCTCACACCGCACAGGGCGGCTTCCCTTGTTGAGGATCTTCCGGATGGGCATGTCGCTGACTTGATCGAGGAAATGCCCGTAGCGGAATCGGCGCCGATTTTCGAGGAATTGGCGAGTGACCACCGTGTGGACGTTCTTGCCGAGCTCGATAGCGAGGACGCGGACGCGATCATCGCGGAGCTTGACGAGGAAGACGCGCTGGAGATCCGTGAACTGAGTGCGTATGGGCGCGAGCAGGCGGGTGGCTTGATGATGACCGAGTTCGCGTCCTATCCGATGAGCCGCACGGTGCGCGAAGTTGTGGAGGATCTGACGGCTGACGACATCGACTACCAGTTCCTGACCGTGCACTACATCTACGTGGTCGTGAAAAAGCAAAAACTCAAAGGCGTTGTTCGTCTTCGCGACCTGGTCTTCGCGGACCCCAACAAGAAGATCGGTGACATTGCGAAGCCGGCTCTGACCGTCTCGCCGGACTCAGAGATGTCCCAGCTCGGCGAATTTTTTGCCGAGCATGATATCGCCGCTGTTCCGGTCGTCGACGAACGCGGTATGTTACTCGGCATCGTGCGCCGGCGCGCCGTTCTCGAAGCGATTGCCGAGCACGCGGAAGCGGATAACCTGAAAGCTGCGGGCATCATCGGCGGCGACGAGCTACGCAGCATGCCCGTGCTCGTGCGCTCTCGACGACGCCTGGCGTGGCTGAGTATCAACATTGGCTTGAACATATTGGCGGCCAGCATTATTGCAATTTATGAAGACACGATAACCGCTGTCATTGCGCTCGCGGTATTCCTGCCCATCGTGTCAGATATGAGTGGCTGCTCGGGCAATCAGGCCGTCGCCGTCAGCATGCGTGAGCTGACGC
>JABDNG010000108.1 GCA_013001045.1 Woeseiaceae bacterium
ATCGCGGCGATGGAAATCATGCTGAACACGCCGCTGGTCCAGGACTTGATCTTCAAAGGCGAGGTTGGACAGATCAAGGAGATCATGGCGAAGTCGACCCGGCTCGGCATGCAAACCTTCGATCAGGCACTCTTCGCTCTCTATGAAGAAGGCATAATTACCTACGAAGAGGCCATGCGTAACGCGGATTCGAAGAACGAGCTCCGGCTCAAGATCAAACTCGAAAGCAAGCGCGACTCTTCGGCTGCTGAGCAGCAGGCCGAGAGCCTGCATATCATGGATGAGGATACAGCTCGGGTCTTCTGAGCTGCACACGGATATTTCGTAGATGAACGTCAAACCACTGTTCAAGTTGATGGTTGAAAAGAGGGCCTCGGACCTTTTCTTCGCACCGTTTACCCCGGCCAAGATCAAGATCGAAGGCAAAATCATGCCGGTCAACAAGCTCGAGATGACGCCGAAGATGGTGAAGCAGGCCGCACTCGAGCTCATGACCGAAGACCAGATGGAGCAGTTCAACAAGGAACTGGAGATCGACTTCGCTTTGTCGGAACCCGGTCTGGGTCGTTTTCGCGTCAATGTCTTCCACCAGCGTGGCAGTGTTTCGATGGTGTTGCGGTACATAACGTCGGAGATGCCCACGCTCGACGAGCTCGGCATGCCCACGCAGCTCAAAGAACTCGTGATGCTCCGGCGCGGCCTGATTCTCATGGTGGGTTCAACGGGCGCCGGCAAGTCGACGACGCTTGCAGCGATGCTCAACCACCGCAATGAAAAGACGTCGTCGCACATCATCACGATTGAAGACCCGATCGAATTCTTACATCCGAACAAGCAGTCGATTGTCAATCAGCGAGAAATAGGACTGGATACCAAGTCCTACAGTCGCGCGCTGAAAAGTGCCGTACGTGCGGCACCCGATGTCATTCAAATCGGCGAGATTCGCGATACCGAATCAATGCGCGCGGCGCTCGACATGGCAGGTACAGGTCATCTCGTGCTGGCTACGGTGCATGCGAACAACTCGGCGGAGACGCTGGACCGGATCATCAACATGTTTCCGCACGAACAGCACCTGCAGGTTTTCATGGATCTGGCTCATTACCTGCGCGCGATCCTTTCGCAGCGCCTCGTGCGATCCCGCACCGGCAAGCGCGTCGCGGCGGTGGAATTATTGCTCAACACGCCGCATGTCAAAGACCTGATCCTCAAAGGCGATATATCGGCGGTTAAAGAGGCGCACAAGGAAAGTGGTGAGGCAGGCATGAAAACCTTCGACGACGCCTTGCTGGAACTGTACAAGGCCGGCACCATCACGATGGAAGAGGCGATGTCGCATGCCGATTCACGCGCCAACCTCGAAGCCAAGGTCAACTTCGGCGGCTAACGCCACCGCCCCTGCCACCCACCACCCACCATACTTACTTAATGGGCAGTGCTTGGGAGCTTCCTCTCGCTTAAGCTCGCTCGGCGTCCTGCCTCGCTCGCATCGGGCTTCGCTTGCTTTGGCGTCCGTGCGTCGCTGCGCTCCCGTCAAGCGGGACCGAGGTACGCACGACGCTCGAGG
Organism: Woeseiaceae bacterium; assembly: GCA_013001045.1. Lineage (GTDB taxonomy): Bacteria > Pseudomonadota > Gammaproteobacteria > Steroidobacterales > Woeseiaceae > UBA1847. The sequence continues at coordinate 1,568 of JABDNG010000108.1, forward strand.
AACTCCCCAAGCACAGCCCACACGTAGCACGCTCAGGCAGCGGCGGTGAGCGCCGGGGTGTCTCACAAAGCGAGTTTGCGCAGCACTGCTTGAGCGACTGAGATTCCCCGGCGATCGACGCCACGGCCAGAATGGCAAGCGGTTGGTGAGTCGTGGCTGGTGGGTTGCGGATAATGTCCGTAGAATTGCCCCGCCATGGATGCTTCCAGCGAAAAAGAAGACCGCAAAGACGAAGCGGCACTGCAACTCGATGCCAACGGCAACCTGCGACATCTCCTTACGCTCAATGGCGTCGATAAAGCCCTGCTCATTGATATTCTTGACGACGCCGAGCGTTACCTGACGGCGCCGGGCAGTATTCCATCGCGCAGCCAGTCGCTGGCTGGGCGCACGATTGCCAACCTCTTTTTCGAACCCAGTACGCGTACCCGGGCATCGTTCGACCTGGCCGGCAAGCGCCTGGGCGCCGACGTTTTGAATCTCGACGTCAATACCTCGTCGCGCAAGAAGGGCGAGAGCATTCTCGACACTATCTACACGCTTGAAGCGATGCAGGTTGACGTTATGGTTGTGCGTGATGCCAGCGCCGGCGTGCCGGCGTATATTGCCAATCACGTGCTGGATCATGTCAGCATTTTGAATGCCGGCGAAGCCGACGTATCGCACCCGACCCAGGGCCTGCTCGACTTGCTGACAATCCGGCAGCATAAAGGCGGATTCGAGAACCTGAAGGTTGCCATTATTGGCGACATTCGGCATTCACGCGTTGCCATGTCGACATCGCAAGGCCTCATGACGCTCGGCGTCGGGGAACTCAGGCTGATCTCGCCGCGCGCACTTGCGCCAGACCCTGAAACCGTGCCGGGCGCACACATCCTCGACAATCTCGCGGACGGCATCGCCGGCGCCGACGTTGTCATGGCGTTGCGTATTCAGCGGGAACGCATCGGCAACCTCGACGGCATTCCGGCAATCGACGAGTACTTCGCGAATTTCGGTATTAGCCAGGAGCGTTTAAAATCGGCGGCGCGCGATGTCATTGTCATGCACCCGGGCCCGATGAATCGGGGTATCGAAATAGAGAGCGCCGTTGCGGACGGGCCCAACTCTGTCATCACGCAGCAGGTCACGAACGGCGTCGCCATCCGTATGGCCGTTCTCGAGCGTGTCAGCCGAATTATGGCAGCGCAATGATTACCGCGGCGCAGCGCGAAGCGCAGCAAAATCGCGATACGCTGTTCGTCGAGGATGGCGAGATAATTACGGTGGAGTCATTCCCAGGCGAACAGTTCATCATGAGGGTTCGGGCGCCTCAGTGCGCGGCGGCAGCCAAGCCCGGGACTTTTGTTCACATCAGTTGCCATGCGTTGCGGCCGATGCGCCGCCCGATGTCCATCATGCGTGCCGAAGACGACTGGATCGAGATTCTGTTTAAAGTTGTTGGCGACGGATTGCGGCTGCTGTCACAAAACGTCGTCGGGGATTCCATCAGCGTGCTGGGACCTATCGGCAAACCGTTTGTACCGTCGCCCGAGCGCCCGAACGTCGTGCTGATCGGGGGCGGTGTCGGTATTCCACCGATGGTGTTCGTCGCCGATTATTTGCGTCACCAGGGAAGTCATTGGAAGCCGCTGGCAATCCTGGGCTCGGAGCTACCCTTTCCGTTCGATCTGATGCGTTCCAATCTGGAAACCCCGTGGCTGGATGCAGACATCAATCGATGCATGCCGCTGCTCGAAGGTTGGGGTGTTCCAAGCCGGTTGGCAACGCTGTCCGGTTTCGAGGGCTGCTATGACGGTTATGTCACAGACCTTGCCGACCGTTGGCTGTCGACGCTTTCAGCCGACGAGCTCTCGAAGATAGAGGTCTTCGCATGCGGACCAACGCCGATGCTGAAAGCGGCAGCGGCGCTCTCGGCCCGCTACGAATTACCTTGCCAGGTGTCGCTGGAAGAATACATGGCTTGCGCGGTCGGCGGCTGCGCAGGTTGTACCGTTAGAATCGAAACGCCGGACGGACCTGCCATGAAACGCGTTTGCGTCGACGGGCCCGTCTTCGATGCCACTACCGTCGTCTGGGACGCCTGACCCTCACCCTCACCTCCTTGCGACGCCGAGCGCGACGATGTCTCGCTCGCTCCAGCTGCGCAACGTCGCGTCGCAAGACATCCCCGCGCTTACCGCCGCTCCCGTCTGGAACGAGGGCCGTGCGTGGGGAGTTCCTCGAGCGTCGTGTGAAGCGCAGCGACGCAGGACGCCAAAGCAAGCGGACCTCGGTCCCGCTTGACGGGAGCCCTATGCGAGCGAGGCAGGACGCCGAGCGAGGTTAAGCGAGAGGAACTCCCGAAGCGGGGCCCGCGACGCATAAAAGGTGGGTGGTGTGATGGTGATGGTGGGGAGAGGTGGTGGGCTCAGGAACCCGCGAGATAGCGTTCGGCGATGAACACCGCAGCTGCACTGTCGATCATCTCTTTGGAAATTCGTCCTCGCGAACCCGCTTTTCGTGCTTCCTTGAGCACGCGCTCCGCCTCGACGGACGTGTATCGCTCATCCACAGTTTCGATGGGCAGATCGTACCGCCGCAGGTCTTCGATAAATGCGGCGACAGGTTTCTGCATATCACTTGGCGATCCGTCCGCATACGCGGGCATGCCGACGACCAGCTGTGTTGGCCGCCACTCCTTGATCAGTGCCCCGAGATGGCCGTGGTCGACGCCGGTGTCCCGATTTGCGACGACACCGAGAGGACTGGCGGAGCCGGTAACATCCTGACCGACAGCCACGCCGATACGTCGCAGGCCAAAGTCGAAAGAAAGAACCGTTCGTGGATGTGACAAGTCAGGCGTGGCCTGCGTCCGATGACATCTGGGCGATATCGATTCCCAGGGTGCGAGCTGCAGAATCCCAGCGTTCGTCGAACGGCGTATCGAATACCAGTGCGGGCGTGGCCGGCACGCTCAGCCAGGAATTGGCGAGCATTTCGTCTTCGAGTTGTCCCGCTTCCCACCCGGCGTAACCGAGCGCGACCAGTGACTTGTCCGGACCTTCGCCGATTGCCATCGCGTCAATGATGTCGCGGGATAGCGTCAGCTGAATATCGTCGGATACGGGCAAGGTGTTCTCATACTGCCATTGCGGACCGTGTAGCACGAAGCCACGTTCGGTGCCGATGGGTCCGCCCGATAAAACCGGGTCCTGGGCGACGACGGCGTCCGGATCCTCGACGGCAAGTTGTTCAAACAGGCCTGCGAGTTTCAGTGTTAGCGGACGATTGATGATGATGCCGAGTGCACCCTCGTCATTATGTTCACAAATCAGCGTGACAGTTGTACTGAAATTCGGGTCCGCCATACCGGGCATGGCGATAAGTAGTTGATTTGTTAGTGAACTGTCGAAACCCATACACACAGTATCAGTGCAAGTGTGGTTGGGTACAAGCGCACCGCGTCAGCCGTCAGTCGGTATGCGATACCGTCGGGACGAGTTGATCGGCAAACAGCCATTTGTATTCGAAGCGCAGGGTATCGTACTCGGCGGCGATCTCGGCAGGAAACGGATCGAACGGCGACGCGCGCTGCAGGATGTCCAGGGCTGCGAGATCGAGAAGAGTCGAGCCACTGGTCTTGCGAATCAGCGCATCAGTCAGGGCACCGGATGCGTCAATGCTGACCATCAGAGTGGGGCTACCCGAAATGTCGCCGATGTCACCGAGCTCCGGGAGATAAGACTCGCCAACCGCTTCAATGCGCCGTTTCCACGTATCGAGGTACACGGCGACAACTGACTCTCGTGTATCTGCACTAATAATCAGCTGCCTGGGTTCGTCGTCGCGAATGAGCATCGACGCGTCGTCTTCCTGCGGCAGGGGCAACGTCGCTTCGCTGCCCGCTTCCATCGCAATCGCGGTGCTGTCCTCGGGTTGTGGCTCGCTGCGCGGATCGACGGTAACGGCACGATCGCTGTCGTTTCGGGTGGTGAGCACCTCATCGGCGGCGCGTTCGTGGCGGGTTGCCTCAACGAGCCCGGTGCCGTCTTCGCGACCCGGGTTATCGACCGGCATCGCACTCTGTAACGGTGCGGCGGGCCTTACTTGCTCGGCCGTATTGCCGCCGCCTTCCTGACTGGCTTGCGCGAGGTACGAGGCCTTATCGGGCTGATCGATCTGTTGATCCGGATCGGCAACGATCGTGACTTCGAGCGAGATCGCGTCGGCGAACTGATTGACAAGTGCGGCGTTGAACGTGACGCCAATAATGAGTATTCCGTGTACCAGCGCGGCCAGGAACAGCATGGCGGGCAAGCGATCCGGCGCAACCGGCGCAACCAGCATCAGCTCGTCAAGCGGGTCGGATTTGCGGGCGAAATTGGCCATACACGCGAGGATGCTGCGCCATATTGCCTACAGAAACAAGTAACTAGTCGAGCTTGTTTTCGATGGCGTCAAACATCAGGCCCGCGATATTAAGTTTGAACTGCCGGTCAAGTTCGCGTATTCCGGTCGGGCTCGTGACGTTGACTTCGGTCAGGTAATCGCCAATGACGTCGATGCCGGCAAACAGCACACCGGCATCGCGCAGGATCGGCCCCACCTGTTCGCAGATCAGGCGATCATTGTCCGACAGGTCCTGTCCTTTGGCCGTAGCGCCCGCAACGATGTTGCCACGGTTATCGTCGCCCGACGGGACCCGAGCAAGCGCATGTGGCACGGGTTCGCCGTCGATCAGCAAGATGCGCTTATCGCCCAGCTTGATCTCGGGGATAAAGGCCTGTGCCATGGCAAAGCGCCGGCCATAATCCGTCAAGGTCTCGAAGATTACATTTGCGTTGTTATCGCCCTGTTGCACAACGAATATGGAGCGACCCCCCATACCATCGAGTGGCTTGACGACGATGCGCCCATGTTCCTGGGCAAAAGCCTTCATTGCGCTCATCGAGCGAGTAATCAGGGTCGACGGCGTGCAGTCCGGAAACCAGGCCGTGTAGGCCTTTTCGTTCATGTCTCGGAGCGCTTGCGGGTCGTTCACGATCAGGGCGCCAGCCAGCTTCGCCCGGTCGAGTATGTAGGTCGTGTAGACATACTCCATGTCGAAGGGCGGGTCCTTGCGCATGAGGATGGCGTCGAGTTCACCCAGTTCTACGTCCCGGGACTCGCCGAGCTCGAACCAGTCGTCGAGATTATCCCGAACGTGTAGTCGTCGCGAACGACCGTAAGCGCTGCCGGAGAGCAGGCGAAGATCGCGTTGCTCGAAATAGTGGATCTCGGCGGAGCGGCGCTCGGCCTCAAGCAACATGGCGAATGAGCTGTCCTTCTTCGGGACTATGGAGCCGATCGGGTCCATTACGATGCCGATTTTGAGCGGATTTGCAGCCATCTTTTCCTGTACTTCAGAGCTTTGAGCGAGACGCGGCCAACTATACAGCGAAAACCCGCGTAGACGCCCGAATTCGGACGATTTTGCGTAACGTGGCGAGCGTCGTAGCGGGACTTATGTCAATATGGTAAAAGTCGCTTTTGATCGTGGGGAAATCTGGTGTCAAGCAATGCATCCCGCTCTATGAGCGGACTCAAAATTCTTGTCGTGGATGACAGCAAGACCATCCGACGAACGGCAGAGACCTTGTTAACCAAAGAGGGTTGCCAGGTGTTCACTGCTATCGACGGCTTCGATGCACTGTCCAAGATTGCCGATCACCAGCCGGACCTCATCTTTGTGGATATCATGATGCCGCGCCTCGACGGCTACGAAACCTGCTCATTGATTAAACACAACAAGGTTTTCAAACAAACGCCCGTAATTATGCTGTCTAGCAAGGACGGGCTGTTCGATCGTGCGCGCGGGCGCATCGTGGGGTCCGAGCAGTACCTGACCAAGCCGTTTACCAAGGATGAACTGCTTGGCGCCATTTCCAACCAGATTAACTAGGAAGTTCCACATGGCCGTTGTTCTCATCATCGATGATTCACCCACCGAGCTGCATTTGTTCCAAGACATGCTCGAGAAGGCGGGCTTTGAAACACTCGTCGCCGACTGCGGTGAAGAAGGCCTGAAGGCCGCGAAGTCGGCGCGTCCGGATTGCATTCTTATGGATGTCGTTATGCCGGGAATGAACGGATTCCAGGCAACCCGGCGATTGACCCGGGATCCCGAAACAGCGCATATCCCGATTATCATAATCACGGCAAAAGACCAGGAGACGGACAAGATCTGGGGCATGCGGCAAGGGGCCGTCGAGTACGTCGTAAAGCCGGTCGCGGACACGGAGCTTGTCGCGACGATCAATGCGGTGATGGCAGGCTGAATGAGTAACTCCGCTGATCTCGCGGCATTGGTAGAGCAACCTTTCGCGTTGTTGCAAGCAATGGAGCAGCTTAGTCGGGCTGCCCATGCCGGCCACGGCACGGGTGCGGTGCCGTCGGAGTGGGTCGGGGTCGGTTTTCGCATCGGCGAGGAGCAGTTTGTCGCGAGCCGGGAGCAGGTCCGTGAAGTATTGATGCTGCCTGACGCAATAACGCGCGTACCCGGCGCCAAGCGTTGGCTGCTGGGTATTGCCAATTTGCGCGGCCACCTGTTGCCGCTCATCGACGTGAAGTTACTGCTTGGCAGTGGCCGAACGACGCTGCGGCGTTCAACCCGCGTCATCTCGGTAAATCACCGTGAAGTACCCGCCGGCCTCGTGGTCGATGAGGTGCATGGATTTCGTCGTTTTATGGATCATGAGTTTAGCCAGGAGCCAGCGAAGACAATTGTGCGCTGCGACGGCTTCCTCGACGGCGTGTATCAAAGGGGCGACGAGTCGTGGCCTCACTTTAATTTATTCGAATTAGTTGAAAGCAAAATGTTTCTGCAGGCAGCTGCGGAATAAGGGTCCGAAAAGCCATGGCCATCAAAACTGACAACTCGTCTGTATTCAAAATGATCGCGGCGGCAAGCGCGCTTTGCGTGCTCTTGGCAGCGATACTGATCTACATGAAACCGGATGAAAGAAATTCATCGGCGGCGGAGCTCGCGGCACTGTCGCAGGCATTGCCGGGACAGGCTCGGCGTGCTCTGGATGGTGACGACAGCGCATTCGACCGACTCGCCAACAGCATCAGCAAGATCACGGCCCTGCGCGGCCGTGGCGCGCCCGGCCGTTCTGCGGACTGGGAGCAACTCGAGTCGCATGCCGCCTCAATACTTGGCAAGCGCAGCGATATCGAGGCCATGCAAAATGCGGCGAGCGCAATGAACCTGGAGGCAACCGCGATGCTTGAGCAGTCGAATGAGCTGCTTGATCGTTCGGGCGCCACCGCGCTGGTTCAGGAATTCCAGCAACGGGCTGAACGGATTCGCGCGACAACGGCGAGAGCGCCGATCGCTGCCGCTGATGCTGCGGCCGTAATTTCGGATGACGTCGCTTTTCTGCGTAACGTCGTCAATGCCCTGGCGGGAGAGGACTCGGAACTTGATATTAGCCCATTGAATGACGAGGATCGCGAAGCTGCGCTCTTGCCGATCGTCAATAGCCTGACGAGCCTTGAGGGGCAAGCCGCCGCATGGCAGGAGAGTCTGGGCCGGGCCGGTGACCTTGCGTCAACACAAGCAGACATTACAGCCAGTGCCGAGGCGTTGCTCGGTTCCGCGTTCGGTCCTTCGGCTGATAGCAGCTCGTCGCCAGGATTCCTGGGCACGCGCTGGCTACCTATTGGCCTGTTGGTGCTGGCGCTATTGCTTGTCGGCGGTTTGCTCGCCTTGCATGACAAGACAGCGGTGTTCGAACGGGCGGCACGCGAACAATCAGAACAGAATGACCGTAACCAGCGGGCTATTCTTCGCCTGCTTGACGAGATGGGAAGTCTGGCCGACGGCGACCTGACTGTTGAGGCCACAGTCACGGAAGATATTACCGGGACGATTGCCGATTCGTTTAACTTCGCGATCGAAGAGCTTCGTACGCTCGTGGCGACGGTAAATGAAACGGCGCTCATGGTGGATACGGCGACGAAGCAGACGGAGAACACGGCGGCACACCTCGAGAAGGCGACGGACAACCAGGCGAGAGAAATCAATGCTGCAACGGAGTCGATAGTCTCTATGGCGGCTTCGATTGAGGAGGTTTCTGGCAATGCGGAGCGCTCATCCGACGTGGCACGCCATTCGGTCGAAGTTGCCCACAAAGGCGGTGAGGCCGTACGCCGGACAATCGACGGCATGAATGCGATTCGCGAGACAATTCAGGAAACCTCGAAACGCATCAAACGACTGGGTGAGAGTTCACAGGAAATTGGCAATATTGTTGAACTCATTAATGACATCGCAGAACAGACCAATATTCTCGCTCTCAATGCGTCGATCCAGGCCTCGATGGCTGGCGAGGCGGGCCGCGGTTTTGCCGTGGTCGCCGACGAAGTGCAGCGACTCGCCGAGCGTTCGACAAATGCGACCAAACAGATCGAAGTACTGGTGAGAACCATCCAGTCCGATACCAACGAGGCTGTTATTTCGATGGAGCGTAGTACGACTGACGTGGTTGGCGGCGCGTTGCTTGCAGAGAACGCCGGTGCGGCGCTCGATGAAATCGAGCAGGTATCCAATCAGATTGCGAGTCTCGTACAGAATATTTCGATCTCGGCGCGCGAACAGGCGGGATCGGCTGCAGATGTAACACGGCGGACGACGCGACTGCGCGAGATCGGCGACCAGACCGGTCAAGCGACCAATGCGACCGCGAACGCTATTTCAAAACTCTCCGAACTCGCAACGCAACTTAGAAAGACCGTTGAAGGATTTACGTTACCGGCCGAGATGATGCAAGCCAGCGCGCTGGCGCGGACAACGGCCAACGCAGCACCGCCGCCAGCCGCGGCAGCGCCGGCGAAACCCCAGGCGAAAACAGGATAGAGCAAATCGACTGCGGACATTCGCGAGCGACACGGACGACTAAATGACGGGCGACACGGGCATTCATGAGCAAATAATCGGCGACGACGATCACAGCGCCGCTCGTGGGCTGGTCGTCGTTAGCGCGGAACTCATGAAAACCATCCATAGCGCGCACCTCGCGCTCGAGGATTGTGTGGACGGCCGTGGTGGCACGGCGGCTTTGACGCGCGCCGGTGAATTACTGCACCAGGCACGAGGCGCGCTGCACCTTACGGAAACGTACGGCGCGGCGCTGCTCGTCGAGGAGATGGAGCTGGTATGCAAGTACTTGTCGAGCCTGCGCGCGGGAAAGGGCCGCGAAGACGGCCTCGACGCACTGACGCGAGCAATGGTGCAACTGCCGATTTACGTCGAAAGACTGTTGGGTGGTGGTCGAGACATCGCGTTAGTGCTACTGCCAATGCTGAACGATCTGCGCGCCGCACGTGGCCAACCCTTATTATCCGAAGGCACGTTGTTATTGCTCAACCTGTCTCCGAATCGTTCCAGGAAGCCGGCCGAAGAACGAGCCGGGAGCGGCGAGGACCCGGTCCTCGTTGCCAGACGACTGCGACCGAAATTCCAGCTCGCTTTGCTGGGTTGGATCAAGGGTGGCGACAACCAACATCATATTGAGACGCTCGGGAAAGTCGCCGCCGCCCTCGAACATTCGGCAACGCGCGACGATATGTACCAGCTCTGGTGGGTTGTCGGGGGAGTGCTCGAATCGCTGCAGAATGGCGGTCTTGAGACGTCAATATCGATCAAGCGCTTGCTGGGTCAGGCAGACAGGCAGCTCAAGTATGTCATTGACGAGGGCTTGCTGGCCTACGAAAAACACCCGGTCGACGACTTGCTGAACAACCTGCTTTATTACGTCGCTCGCTCCAGCAACGCCGGCGAGCGTATCAGCGAGATTCGAGCCGCCTTTAACCTCGCTGAGCTGCTGCCGGGCGACGAGCAGGTGGAGAATGCACGCGACGCGTTGTCGGCACCCAGCGCCAGGCTCATGCAGACGGTTGGTTCAGCGATCAAGGAAGATCTTGGCCGCGTCAAAGACGTGCTCGACATTTTCGTGCGAACCGGCATGAACAAGTCTTCAGAGTTGGTGCCACAGCTAGAGCTCTTGAAGAAGATCAGTGACACGCTCGGAGTGCTTGGTCTCGGTGAGCTGCGTGGCGACATCGATGGCGAAATAGATCGGCTAAAGGGTGTTGTCGAGCGCGGCGGTGTAGCGAATGACCAGGTAATCCTCGACATTGCGTCGACGTTACTGCGGGTCGAGGATCGACTCGATCAACAACTTCTTCGCTTGACCATGCCGCAAGATGTCGACGGTAAAGTAGCGTGGTCCGATGCCGCTGCGAACGACGACGAGTTCAAGCAGGTCGCCGAGTCCGTCATGCGGGAGTGCATTATCAATCTCGCACGCATAAAAGAGACGATCAGCCAAAGCCTCGCCGTACAAGTGCCGTCACATGGGATGGACAGTGTTCCGACGCTTATCAAGGGTATAAAAGCCGGCCTGTTGATGTTGACCAAGCCTCGCGCGATGGAGGTTATGGAGCGAATTGGTCGCCTGGTCACGGCGATGCTGAACAGTGGTGGCTTATCGCAACTGACTCAAAGAGAAACGGATCGGCTTGCCGATGCGATTGTCAGTATTGAGTATTACATGGAAACCGTGAAGGCGGGTCGAACCGAGCCCTGGTACATGCTCGACAACGCAGAGGCTTGTCTCGCGGTGCTGCGCGACGTCGAGCAGCGAATGTTGCAGATGATTGCCGAAGACGACGAGCGAGCCGACGACACGATGAGGCTTACTGCAGCAGAAATACAGGCGAAGGCAGCCGAAGCGACGCAGGTAGTGGAAACAGCGGAACCGGCTTTACAGGCGACCGAAGTCATACCGTTACCGGTCATCGCGCCAAATGCCGAGCACATGGACCCGGAGCTGCTCGAGCTGTTCATCGAGGAAGCAAAGGAAGAGATCGTATCGATCAAGCGAAACCTGCCCGTCTGGGCCGATTCGCCGGATGATATGGAGACGCTCATTACTGTGCGGCGGTCGTTTCACACACTCAAGGGTAGTGGCCGCATGGTGGGTGCCGAGCGTATCGGCGAATACAGTTGGGCCGTAGAAAACCTGCTCAATCGACTGATCAACCACACGCTGGTGCGAACGCCGCCCATGGTTGAGTTCATATTGCAGGCGGCAGCCGCCGTGCCGGAACTGGTAGAGCAAATCGAAGTTGGAACGGATCCGGAAGTCGACATCGGCCTGTTGATCGCACGAGCGAATGCGTTCGCTGATGGTGACCCTAACGCCGCCCTGCTGACGTTGCAAAAGACTGTAACGGTACAGCCGGAGCCGGCACAAACCGCGCCCGAAATGGACCCGGTTCTTTACGACATTTTTTCTAAAGAGACGGCCGGGCACCTGAAGATTATTACGGATTATCTTGCGGCCTGCGAAGGGTATGAACCACCGTTTGCCGTAACGGACAAACTTCATCGGGCGTGCCATACGCTGCATGGCAGTGCCAACATGGCTAACGTGGATCGCGGTGTCGCGGTAGCGGCTGCGCTGAATCGGTTTGTTCGACGTGTCTATGACCACAAGGTCGGTTTCCAGGCGTCCGGTCTTGCCGCATTGCGCGACGCCTCAAGTGCGATCGAAACTATTGTCAAAGACATCAATAATCCCGATCGCGTCCGGGCCGATTACAATGCATTGATAGACCACCTGGCGAAGCTCACGGATGCTGTGGTTCAGGCGGAGATCCCTGAGCTCGAGCCCGAGCCAGCGCCCGAACCCGTCATGCGATCGGTCCCCGTCGTGGAAGTCGTCAGCGACGAGCCCGAGTACGACGCAGAGATCGCATCGATATTCACGGAAGAATCCGCGGAATTGCTTGAATCTGCGGACAAGGCACTGATCGACTGGGTTCGGGAACGATCAGCGAAGCCGATGGACGAGCTGAAACGGCACCTGCACACGCTCAAGGGCGGAGCGCGCATGGCAGGCATCACGGCCATGGGCAACCTGAGTCACGAAATCGAGACCTTGCTGATCTCGGTCGACGATGGACGGATTGAAGCAACACCTGCGGTCGAAGATGTGCTGCAGCGCAGTATCGACGAGCTGCATCGAATGCGAGACACGGTAATTGCGGGCAAGCCTGTTAAACCGGCAACGGAACTCGCGCAGCGTATACAGCAGGCGAATGCCGGCATCGAGGTCGAAGAAGAAGTCGATATGAGCGCCTCGCTGGGCGACACCAATATTCAGGAAGCGCCGTCCGCGGCGTTTACATCCGAACCTGAAGACTCGATCAGCATGACCATCTTTGATTCACCGCTTGCCGACGAGCTGGCGGAGGTCCGGCGCGAGCAGGCGACGGAGCCGCCTCTGATCGACGCGCCGTCAGGCGAGCCCGAAGCGGAGCTTGAGGTTGAGCCGGAGCCCGAATTCGAGCCGGAGCATGAAGCTGAGCTGGAAGCTGGGCCCGAGCCGGAGCATGAAGTTGAGCCCGAAGCCGAGCCCGAAGCGGAGCTTGAGGC
>JABDNG010000123.1 GCA_013001045.1 Woeseiaceae bacterium
ATGTCGGTGAACGACAGGTTACCTGCCGGCGGGCTGTCAATTGAGAAGCTGATCGTGAAGTCGGCGTTATTCGGCGCGCCGCCCGGCGCCGCGCAACGCACGTAGTAGCTATAGCTCTGGCCATCGACCAGGCCGACCACAGTCTCGCTGTGACTGGTGCCGCCGGTACTCGCAAACACCGATGTCATTGCCGTGTAGTCGATTCCCGGCACCGTGTCGTAACGACACTCCGCCGCAACATCGCTGGTCAAACTCATCGTCACCTGTGTGGTGCCTTCCGGCAACACGCCTGTCGGTTGACCATTGCTGAGTACCGGTGGGTCTGCGGCAAGCGGCGTGGCACTCGCCTCGTCAGACGACGCCGAGTTATTGCCGGCGCTATCCTCGGCGCTGACCACGTAGTAGTAGGTCGTGCCATTAATCACCGCGGTGTCGAGGTAGTCGCTCGCTGTCACCAGGCCCGCGATCTCGCTATACCCACTGCCTTGAGTCTGCGAGCGATACACCCGGTAGCCGGCCAGATCAGCCTCAACATTATCCAGCCAATCGAGGCTGACCTCGCCGTTACTGCCAGTTGCACCCAGACCCGATGGTGCGGCGGGCGGATCATCGCCGGTAATCGCGGAAGCCTCTTCAGACGAGGCGCCTTCGAGGCCAGCCCCGTTAATCGCCGTGACGTGGTAGTAGTACGTCGTGGCAGCAGCGGTTGAAGTGTCCAGGTAACCGGCCTGTGACCCATCGACCAGTCCGACCTGGCTTTTTGCGCCATTCGCAATGGTGCCCCGATAGATCAGGTAATTGGCAATGCCGCTTTCAGTATCGCTGGCGGCCGTCCACGCAACCTGGACCGACTGTCCGAGGGCGCTCGCCGATGCGCTTGCGGGCGCGCTCGGCGGACTGGTGTCAAGGATGACGCGAGGATTCGGACCCGTTACGTTCTGTTCGACAGCTTCGATCGCTATGCGAACCGGCGTCGGCCAACCCGGAGGATTTCCCGCGATCGGCGCGAAATCGCCGTCCAGGATCGCGAGTACGATTCCGAAATCCCGGTTGAAAGCGATGTAGTGACCGCCAACGCCTAACGCCACGGCCCAGTTTGCCGACGAATTCGGGTACAAGTCGCGATCGGTATTGACCCAGGTCATCAAGCCATAGGGGCTCTCCGGAAAGTCTTCGACCAGAAGTTCCGTCTGGCCATCGTTCGCATTGTCGTAGTTCGGTGGTATCCCGTAGGTCTGCTTGCTAGCGAGTTGATCAACAAACGAGCTCAGCATCAGGCGGTTGCCATCCCACTCGCCGCCAGAAACCAACAACAAGCCCGCACGGCCAAGATCCTCCAGATCCATAGACAGGCGGATACCGTCCGCCTGCGCACTCGTTGACCATCCCTGTGCACCGATGGCATTGAACAGGGCGTCCGAGATGACGCTATCGTAGTCATCGGTGTAGTCCGCACGACCCCAGGCGCGCGCCAGAGCGCGATTGAGTTGCAGGGGATTTGCGTCCGAGTAGGCCCACAGCGATCCCGGCGCCAGGGCCGGCTCATCGAACGCCGTGGTCTGCGTCAGCGTTTGGAACCAGGTCGCGTCCGCGTCAAGGCCGCTTAGCTCGGGATTCCAGACGCTTATCTTTTCATCCAGCGACGGGATAAAACCGCGCTCAATGCCGGCCCCAACGGTCGCGGCGTGGATGGTTTTTCGAAGCGACTTCACTTCACTATTGGTATTGAAATCGCCAGCGACGTGCACCAGGTAGCCGTGCCGCCATAGTGCCCAGCGACCCGCCGTGATCACCGCGCCAAGATCAGTAACGATGGAGGCGCTGAGTCCTACTTCCTCAGGGGTCGATGGGAACTGGTTCGCGACGGACTCCCCGGGGGGAGGATAGTACGAACCAGCCGGCGCTTGCTGGCCCACACTTATCGTAGCCGTTGCCGCGTCAATGGCGCCGTCGGCGTCTGTCACTCGCAGTCCTACCAGAAAGGCACCCGACGCCGCTGAGTTAAACGTTGTGCTAATGCCGCTGGCGTCGTCGTAGCTGCCGTCGTTATTGAGGTCCCAGTCATAGGCGACAATATCGTTTCCGGGATCGCTCGAGGCTGATGCATCGAGTACCACGTCAATGCCCACCAGCCCGTCGTACGGACCACCGGCATCCGCCGTCGGCGCAACGTTATTGACTGTAACGGTAGCTGTCGCCGTATCGCTGGCGCCCGCGCCGTCGGTCACCCGCAGGCCGATCGTGTAAACGCCCGAGGCCACCGCGTTGTACGTCGCGTTTACGCCACTGGCATCGTTATAGGCATCGTCGCCGTCGAAGTCCCACTCATAAGCGACGATATCGTCATCGGCATCGGTAGAGCCGGAACCGTCCAACGTGATACCACTACCCTCGTCACCGGCGTAGGGCCCTCCCGCATCGGCAACGGGCGGCGCTTGCAGCGTGGTCAGCGTGATTGCTTCGCTGAACGATGACTCGAGATTCGCGTTATTAACGGCGGTAACCGTGTAGGTGTAAGAAGTTAAGGCCGTTAAGTTGGCGTCCGTGAACGACAAGCTTGTACTTGTTCCAATCTCGACGCCATATCGATAAACGACGTAGTGACTGACCCCAGACCTTGGGTCGGTGGCGGCCTGCCAATCAAGCATGATCTCTGAGTCACTCAACGCCGTGCCGCTGAGTCCTTGTGGCACGGAGGGTGGAGTGGAATCGGTTCGCGTCTGGCCGAAATCACCGACCGCTACCGCCCAGTCGGATACGTACGGCGCCTGCCAGGTCTGGTTGGCAGCAGTTAGCACTCCGAGGTCGATCTCTTGATAGATACTCGCTGTGTCCACGGCTTTCGCAGATTGCGGCGTAGCCATTGCGGACAAGTCAATCTGAATGCTGTCGGAATCTTCCTTGTAGAAAATATATTGCTCGTTGCCCGGATAGCAGAGCGCGTAGCCATCGGTAAGATTGTTGCATCGAGTTACGTCCTGACCATAACGCGTTGCAAAAAACGTGCTATAGGTTTGAATGACTTCGGGGTTGGGATACGCAGCCGACGGTGCGAATCCGTCGTTGACGGCGGGGTAATTAGGGTCGTGGCCCCAGATATTTGCGACGCCACCGGCCATTGTGGAATGCCAGAGACCGCGCCTGGTTAACTCCATCGTGTAATCTTTGAGCGGAAATACATTATCCCGAATGCGAAAACGGTCCTCCGAGAAAACCGCCTGACCGGGCAGCGCATTCAACGCGTTCACATAGACGTCATAGCTGGGTCGGTGATGTTCATAGCTGGAGTAATCCATCTGCGCGTTCCAGCCAAGAAACGGCACGTGATCACCGTCGGTATTCGGACCACTCGCGCGTGCACCCAGCAAATGTGGCCAGCCAAGATGCTCGTGCATGAACGTCACCCAGGTCCCAAGCTCGGCTTCCGTCACCCATTCGTCGAGGTCAGAGCCATATCCCATGGTCCAACCGGGAAGCGGGCCGAGCCGGGCTGCAATGTAGCGCTGCAGACGCTGATCTTCCGCGCCATTCAGGCCCCAAGGCGTGGGTGTCTGGCCATCGGCCTCATCTCCCCACGCCCAGATGTGTACCGTTCCACCCGCCTCGTAGACCTTGGTGATGAACATCTCTAACGCTTCGAATGTGCGCGGATCAGGATCAGGTACAACAATATCGTCGGAGTGCTTTTTATCTATATCGAACCAGTAGTTGGCCCCTGGAATATGAAAGCCATTGAAGCCGTGCTCAACGATGAATGTGTTTATATCGGCGTCGACTTGTGCCGGATTCTCGAAAAAGAAGTCGGGCATGGCGTACATGACGAGTTGTGGCACGAATGCATCGCTCGACCCACTCCAGGTCCAGCGCGTGCCATTGTTGCTGACGAATCCGCGAGCTTCGGGTGCTGAATTGGGGAGGATGTTTACCGTTCCGTTTTCACCGTCAAGATCGATGTCGTCGCTGACAGTGGTGAAGGTCCATTCCCCGACCTCGGTTCCCGAAAAACGGAACTTCCAGCTGTTGTTGCCGCTGTAGAACATCTCGGTCGTATGCGTCCTGCCACTTGCCGTGTGCACAAATGTCGCGCTGGCGATGACATCGAACGGATTTCCGGACCAGCTTGTATCTTGCAGCTCCCACTCGAGGTAGGGAATCCAGAGCGTGCCGTCGGCGTCCAGTGGAGGAGACGTGACCGTGATCGAGACGCTCGCCGCCACACTCGTGAACTCACCGTCATCGACCGTGAACGTGAAGCTGTCGGCACCGACGTAACCACTGTTCGGCGTGTAGGTGACATCCGGCGCCGTGCCACTCAAGCTGCCATTACTCGGTGCGCTCGCGATCGCAAACGTCAACGGATCGGATTCCGGGTCCGAACCCGTCAGCGTAATCGCCAGCGGCGTATCTGCAGCCGTCGACACCGCCTGCTCATCCGCCGTCGGCGCCGTGTTCACCCCTGGTGCCATGGCTTCATACAGCGCAAACACCTCTGCATCGCTCAACGTGAGGTCGTAAATCTGTATCTCGTCGAGCGTGCCCGTGAAAAACCGGCTCATCGAGCCGTTCTTCTCGCGCGCACCGAAGGTGTGCAGCCCGCTGTTGGCATCGAGACTGCCCTGCACCGCCGTATCGGTCGCCTCGGCCACACCGTCGACGTAGACCGTCAGCCCCTGCGGCGACCAGGCGCAGGCAACGTGCGTCCACTCGCCGAGAGTGGCAACCGACGTGCTGTCAATCGATCCATTGTTGTGATTGCTGCGGCACTGCCAGCGATTGTTCACCGTAATGAGAACCTGGAACGTCCGGAATTTACCGGGAGCGTTCCAATGCCCGTACAAAGTCTGATCATTCGCGGCATTGAGCTGCCCGGGCTTGGCCCACAGTGCCACGGTGGCGCCGGGCCAGCTGCTGAAATCCAGCGCCGGCGAGTCCGCAATACTCACATAGTCGTTGCTGCCGTTGAAGTCGAGGGCCGCAGCGCTGACCCCTGTGCCCCAGCTGGTTCCCACCAGCGTGCCGTCGTTGTTTCCGATCGCATCCGCCGTGGTGGTGCCGGCGCCCTCGTCCAGTTGCCAGTATGCCGTCGGAACCGGCTGTGCGAAGACTGTCGCCAGTGGCACAAGCAAAACGAAAAGCAGCAGCGCAAAACGGACCCCTGTGATTCTTGTCACCGCGGTCACAAAGCTACGACTATTTGCATTGCTGGTGCGCCCTCGACGTCATCGCTTTTACTCTTCACTACATAATACACCACCGACATGTGGCCGCCAAAGCACCTACATTGGTTAACATAATGCGTGAAACGCGATATTGCCGCGATTGCTCAATGACGATTTAGAGGATTCCTGGTACTCAGGCTTTTCGCATGCAGGACTGCAGCATCTCGGAAACCGAATCGACTGATTCGCCTTCGAAGTACAGCCGTTGCAGGATTTCCAGGTTCAGCAAAATCCATAATCGGTAACTGTGGTCGACCTTGCCGGCGATGTGCTCACTGACAATGTTGTTGACCTGCGCCTGGTGAAAAATACCCAGCTCGGCAAAACGGGAGTTGCCCAGGAGTTGCTCGAGAACGCCTGCAAGGTCCGTTCGCATCCAGGTACCGAGCGGAAACCCGAAACCCTGCTTGCGTCTTTTGACGATTTCCTTTGGCAAATAGCGACTGCCGACCTTGCGCAGAATGTGTTTCAGGCGCCCGTTCTTTAGCTTCAGTTTTGCCGGCAGGCGCGCCGCAAACTCGACGACCTGGTAGTCCACGAACGGTGCACGTACTTCGAGCGAGTGTGCCATCGACATGCGGTCGCCGATCACCAGGTTGTGATCCGGTACCCGCGTCATGAGATCCGTATGCAGCATGCGGTCAACCAGTTCGTTCGAATCGGTTGCATTGAAATGCGTCAGAATCTTGTCAATCGACTGGTAGTCTTCGATCTGCCCTTTAGCGCTTTCCGTGAACAGCGATTCTTTCGCCTGCGGCGTAAACCGCAGGAAGCTCATGCTCTCGGCATAGCGTTCGCCCGATGAAAACTGTGACATGGCCTGCACCCACGCGGTCTTTTGCGCGATGCTCTTATAAGCAAACGTCTCAGGGACTGCGTTAATAATCGGTTTCATGATCGTGTTTCGAAACCAGGCCGGCAGCAGACAATAAAAATCAACGACGCGTTGCCCCGCGTAGCGGTCATACCCGGCAAAACTCTCATCCGCGCCGTCGCCGCTTAGGACGACCTTTACCGTTTCCCGTGCAAGCTCCGACACCAGGTACACCCCTACCCCGTACGGATCCGCAGGCTCATCCATGTGGTAAAGCATGCGTGGCAGCAAACCGATCAGGTCGGCATGCACAACTTTTTCATGCTGTTCCATGCCGTATTTCTCGGCAACAATTTTCGCGGCCGGGAGTTCGTTGAAGCTGTGCTCTTGCACGCCGATCGAAAATGTCGGAATCGGCGAATCGGATCTCTGCGCCATCATCGAGGCGATCGTCGTTGAATCGATGCCGCCGCTCAGGAAACTGCCGACACGAACATCGCTTAGAAGGTGGGCTTCGACTGTCTCGCCCAATACGCTGTCGAGCCGCTCTACCAGTTCGTTTTCGCTACCCGGCCACTTCTTGTCAAACGATATCGACCAGTATTTCGACAGCTCGACCTGCCCATTCTTGACGAACAAGGTTGACGCCGCCGGCAATTTTTTCACGCCTTTGAACAAGGAATACTGGTCCGGCATGAAACGCAATGACATGTAGTGCCACAGCCCTTCGAGACATAGCTCTGGAGTCACGAGCCCCGATGCGAACAGACCCTTTATCTCGGACGAGAAGACGAACGCATCGCCGTCCGAGTAATAGAACAGGGGTTTCTGCCCCATGTGGTCACGCCCGAGGAACATCGTCTCGGAGCGTGAGTCCCAGATCGCGAACGCGAACATTCCGCGAAGGTAGCTGACGCAGCGCTGCCCGTGTTCTTCGTAAAGATGCAGTATGACCTCTACGTCCGTGCGCGTTTTGAATCTGTGACCTTTGGCGATCAGCTCCTGGCGCAGCTGTGGGCTATTGTAAATCTCACCATTGCATACCAGCTGCAGGCTGTCGTCTTCGTTTGAAATCGGCTGGGCGCCGCCTTCGAGATCGATGATGCTCAGTCTTGTGTGCCCTAATGCAACCCCATCGTTCTCGTAATAGCCCACTCCGTCGGGCCCCCGGTGCGCGAGCGCTTCGGCCATTCCGCGTATTGAACCGCGATTCTGTTTCGAGACAATCCCTGCGATACCGCACATACCGTCTATCTCCGGGCGTCAAAGAAGACCTTCGTTGGAGAAATACTTCGCAGTTCGGGCCATTCCTTCGGCGATACTGACTTCGGGGTGATAATCCAGTACCTCTCTGGCCTTTGAAATGTCAAACGCAGAGGACTCCGTAAAAAACTTCAGGCTTCTCGTCGAGAACGGTGGCTCCTTGCCAAGCGCGCCCCACAATTTTTCCACCACGAAGCATGCTGGCGCCATGATCGTCAGGGGAATGGTAGGCGGTCGAAAGTCCGTGCCAACAGCCTGCGCGACTTCCGTAATCAACTGGTTGAGCGGCAACGCTTCACTGGCACCGATAATCATCGTCTGCCCCGAAGCCTTTGGCCTGGTTGCCGCCAGTTCGAAAGCTGCCAACATGTCCGTTATGTACACGGGGTGCCGAAAAGTCTTCTTGAAACCAACCTTGATGAACTTTTTGCGTTTGATTGCCTGCAAGAGCTTTAAGGTACGCAGGCATCGCGGGCCATAGACCCACGCTGGCCGCAGAATGACGTAGTCCAGGTCCGTCACTGCATCAAGCAGCGCTTTTTCCCCGGCGAGCTTGGTCTTTTCGTAGGCAATCGTCGGGTGGCACTCCGTCGTCTCATCAGCGGGCAGCGATTTCAATGAACCGAATACCCCGACACTGCTGCAATGCACCAGGCGATCGACATCATGGCGCTGGCAGATGTCGACAAGTTGAGCAACCGCATCGACGTTGGTCTCCTCAAAATACGAGGGTGGCTTATTGACCTCGAGATGCGCGCTGGCGAGATGAAACACAATTTGTTGGTCCGACACCAGGGACTCCAGTTGATCCTTGTCCCTGACATCGCCCGTAACCAGTTTACAGTCTGGGTTGTCTGCCTGATGCACCAGGCGATCGAGGTTGATATCGAAGGCCGTAACGATGCGCCCCTTGGCAAGCTGGTCGTCGACGAGGTGGCTGCCGATAAAGCCACCGGCTCCGGTCACCAGGACGCGTTCGATACTCATCAAGCAGGGATCCGCCGCCCTTCAACAACGACCACGTAGCCTTCGGTGAAGAACAGCAGCGCGTCGAGACGTGAGATCAGCCAGTAGATGGGAAAGATCAGGCTGTACATTTTGTAGGTCTTTTCGACCGACTTGATCTGATCCTTGGTCGCCGGCGCGATCTGCCCTTCTTCTACTTCTGCCTTACTGCGCTTCGCGAGTACCTTGACGTACAGGAAGTTGATCGTTAACTCGAGCATTTCAGTGAAGAATCGCGAGAACGTACTCGTGACCGTCGGTTCGACCTTGCTTTGGCGCAAGATATCCTGCATCTCCGCTATCGTCAGTCCGACGCGCGAATGCCCGTATTCTTTCGGCGACATGCCCACGGCATTCTTGATTTTGACCGCGATCTTGTCTTCGTCCCCATTGGGAACCGTGCAGATCACCTGGGCGTTCGGTTTGGCGATCCTGCCAACCTCGCGGCTGAAGGGCTCACAATCGTCAAGGTGCTCATGCACGTCGATCGTAATGACTCGATCGAAACTGGCGTCGTCAAATCCCAGGTTGTCGTCGGGCAGAAATTGAACTTCCTGGCCCAGCAATTCGGACATCTCCGCCACGCAGGTATCCTCGAGGTCTGCAAAGGACCACTTGCCGCCCAGCTCGCGCAGGTAGTGATTCATTGCCCCGTTGTTATCGCCGCAGGTAACCAGCAGACATTTCTCGTCTGCTCCGATCGTGCCGAGATGCTTCTTCAGCACACCGTATCGCATCTTCTTCTTTAGCGATTTGTTGAACATCCTGAGCTGCCAGGCTGTTTCTCCACTCATAACTTCATTCTCCGGCGAAAATATTGCTTTTCGCAAATCCAAACAAAACAAATACTGCTCTCGGGCCCGATCTAGATCTCATCGCGAGTCCGGCCTGGCTAGTTCTTCGCCCAAAGCGGCCAACTCTGCCTCTTTTCGGTCTTCGCGCCAAGCGAACGAGTCACAGATTTTTGGCGCCAGTCGCAACGCCAGGTCCGGACTTTCCCACAAATCGGTACGGCGAAACACAACATCTCGCAGGTTCATGGGCGATTCGTCCGCGACAAGCCTGCCGAGGCCTTCCCGGTAGCGCTGATTTGCACCGTCGTCCGAGAAATCAACGGTGCCGGATTGCCAGGCCTGCGCGGCGTGGGGACGCGGAGAGCCGGAACCGCCGCCAGCTCGTTTAGCGCCGAACACCTTGTCCAGTGTATGGGCAGCGACCCGGCGCGCCGTCGTAAACTTGACGCCGCAGATGCTGACAAGCCCACGAGGACCACCCGATTTCGAATGATCCACTACCGCCGGTTTCGTCGACAGGCGCGCGGAGTGCGGGCCGGCCGCGGGCAGCAAACCCGCGAATACGCGCTCAACATTGGCGGGGGTCAACGCGAGTCCTGGCACTGAAGCATTGATGTCGTCTAATGTTGCCTCGATTTGTTCGCCTGAAGTACTGGGATTGTCGACCGCACCGTTCCATGGCGCGTGGCCGGTACCGATTAATAGCCTGCCCTTCCACGGATGCAGAAAATACGTCGGTCCGCCTGCGCGTGGCGGCGTCAGCGCCAGGGCGCACTCCGACAGTGCGGGTTTGTCTGTAAGTATGTTCCAGGCCAGAGACGGCCAAAACCAGCGATCGGCTTTGCCGCCCATCTTCTCCGCCATATCTTCCGACCATGGACCCGCTGAATTGATAACGACAGGCGCACGAAATGACCATTCGGATCCAGACTCCCTGTCCTGCGCCACGACGCCGCCTACGACATTGTCCTTGATCGACAATGCAGAAACCTGCATGTAATTGGCCGCGTCCGCTCCGTAGTGGGCGGCCCATCGCAGCAGTTCCATAACCACTCGCTGGGAATCCGGGATCGCTGCGTCGTGCCATAGCGCGGCACCCTGTAGATTCGTCGCGTCGACGTCTGGAAACGCGGCGACGGTCTCCGCTTTGCTGATGACTTTTCCACGTGGAATTGATCTGTCTTCCCGCACACCGTCATTTCGATTGATGGACAGCAAGTCATTAATCAGCATGGCTGCCCGGAAAATCGATTTGCGCCGAACGCCTTTTCCGTACAAAGGCATCAGGCACGGCAACGGACTGACCAGATCCGGGAAGTTGGCGAGAAACCAGCGGCGTTCTTGCACCGATTCGACGTGGCGTTTCAAATCAAGCGTCTGCAGGTACCTGAGGCCGCCGTGCACAATGCGCAAGCTGTTAAAACTCGTGGCGCCACCGAAATCTTCCCGCTCGAGCAACAGCGGTCGCAATCCGCGCAGTACTGCCTCGAGCGTCAGCATGACGCCATAGATACCGCCCCCCACGATGATGAGGTCGTAGTCACGCTGACTATATAACTCCGGCTGTCTGACAATTGCGATTTTGTTACACCTTTTTTTGCGATGGCGCAGAATCAGCGACTTGTGGAAGCACGCAGCCACTTGTCCTGCCAGGCCTCGAAAACAATCAACGACCAAAGCACGTGACTGTGGTTTGCCAGACCGGAAAGATGTTGCTGTTTTAGCGTTTCGATGGTTCCGACATCAAACAAACCCGCATCACGGATGCGCGAGCCGCCGAGCAGCTCATCGAGTAAGGGCCGAAATTGCGTGCCCAACCAGTTCTTGATCGGAATACTGAAGCCCTCTTTCTGGCGATAGACGCAGCTTGCCGGAACATGGCGTGCCGCGATTTCTTTCAACATGACCTTGGTCTTGCCTTTATTGACCTTCAACGTGTCCGGCACTCGAAACGCCAGTTCAACGAGTTCCTTGTCGAGGTACGGCACTCGTGCCTCCAGCGATACGGCCATCGACATTCGGTCGACCTTGGTCAAAATGTTGTCGCTCAGGTAACTCTTGACGTCGACATAGAGACTCCTGTCCAGATCACTACGGTCTCCGGCGCGATCGAAAAGTGCGACTATGTGCGCATCCGCCGGCGTCCGCAAGTCTTGCAACGCATCGCCGCTAAACAGCGCATCCCGGGTTTTGTTGTCGAGAAACTTGCGCCATCTGCAGTGCTGCAGCTCGGGCGACAGCGCCGCGCCCTCGATGAATCGCTTCGCCTTGTTTATCAGGCCCTTTTTCGCGGCCCTGGGCCGCAGCCGGTTGACCACCGGTTCAATCATGCCTTTGCGCACAGCCGCCGGAATCGCCTCATATCGGTGGGCCATTGCATTTGCGACGTACGTCTCATATCCGCCGAACAGTTCGTCGGCACCGTCGCCACTCAACGCAACCGTGACATGTTTGCGAGCAAGCCTGGAAACCAGGAACGTGGGAAATATCGAAAAGTCCCCGATCGGATCGTCCAGGTGAAACATCAGGGAGTCAAAAAGATCGACGACGTGCGGCTGAATGACTTCGGTGATGTGATCGAGACCAAGGTGTTCCGCGACCTCTTTGGAATAACTCAGTTCATTATAGGACGGATCATCAAAGCCGATGCTAAATGTCTGCGCACGGCCCATCGCCGATGCGACGATTGACGAATCTACTCCGCCAGATAGAAATGCCCCCAGCGGAACGTCGCTGACCATTTGTGCCCGAACGCTTTCGACGATTTTGTGCTCCACTTCATCCGCCCAGTCCGCGTCGTTTCGCGCCGAGCCCGGACTCTCAGGAATATCCCAGTACTCGACCAGGCTCGATTGACCCGTGTTCAGGTCGAGGCTCAGCATTTCCCCGGGTTTGAGCTTGTGCACGCCCTTCATCATCGTGTCCGCACCGGGCACGTACTCCCAGGTCAGAAACTGGTTTACGGCATCCACATTGAGCTCCGGCCTGAACAGACCGCTGGCCAACAAAACCTTGACCTCCGAACCCCAGACCAGAAAGTCATCGGTAAGCATGTAGTAAAGCGGCTTAATGCCCAGGTGATCGCGGACTAGGTGTAACGTGTTCGCCCTGGAATCGTGCAGGGCGATCGCGAACATGCCGTTGAGGTGGTTCGGGAAATCTGCGCCATACTCCTCGTACGCATGCACGATAGACTCGGTATCGCTGGACGTACCGAACGTATGCCCCTTGCTGCTCAGCTCCTTGCGCAACTCCCTGTAATTATAAATCTCGCCGTTGAATACGGTGCGAACGCTCCTGTCCTCATTGAAGATAGGTTGCTTGCCGCCGGCCACATCAATAATCGACAGGCGTCGCATTCCCAATCCGACGTTATCGGCGATGCCGATACCGTCATCATCGGGCCCTCGGTGACGGATCACCGAACACATGCGTTCCAGCTGATCGTGCGTGACGCGTGAACTTCCGGAAAGACTTGCGACGCCGGCTATGCCGCACATTAGCGAAGGCCGTTCCGCAATGTCTTTGCATTATCAAGGAATTGCATAAGCTCAGTATCTGCCTCTTGGTGCCCGGAGGAGCGATCTTACTACTCCCGGCAGCCACAAGTTAGTGACCAGGGTCACCTGATTCGCTGTGAAACTTGTCAAGGTTTTCGATTTCATCCTGTATATCGGGCGTCGCACTGACACAGCTCACGCCGGAAAAGGCATAATCAGGCGCTACCATGGATAGATTGTTCAGAAGTTTCCGGCGGAATTCCAGACCAGTATCACAGCGTAAGGTCACTTAAGCACTTTATAATCGCCATGCACTATCATGATTGCGCCACTTTGAACCCGATCTGCACAGTTGTATATCGCATTAGGACGCATGCAAATGAGGTAATGCGAGCCAATGTTCAGTGTTTTTTTGAACCTTGGGCAATCGAGCAAAAAGTCTGATAGCCTCGAAATCCGGTTTAGCCGTTTGATAAATAATAGCTATCGTAGATCTTGAGATAGATAGATTATGTCGACAGTTCGCCGAAAAGGATTGAGTAAGTGAGTATTGCAAAGCGGCCTGCGAATGCTGGTTGCAGCAGCGATATAGATCATCCTGTATCGGCTTATCCCGTTCAGCGACGTTATCGACAGGATAGCCGTGGTCAACTTTAGGAATTGATTCGTATGCGAGTTTGTTTAATTTGTGTTGAGTTCTTCATTAACAAGTCTGGTGGTTTCGGTCGTGCGACGCGTACGATAGGCCGGGAGTTGGCAAAACGCGGAGTCGAGGTTTATGCCATCGTTCCTCGTCAAGGTGATCAAGGACCAAAAGAGGTTCACGACGGCGTGACGGTTCTCGCTTTTCCAAAAACTCGACCATGGGAGGCGGCCGATCTCGCTCGCGAAGTTAATGCGGATGTATATCATTCGTGTGAGCCTTCCATGATCACCGTATTTGCAATGCGAGCA
Organism: Woeseiaceae bacterium; assembly: GCA_013001045.1. Classification (GTDB taxonomy): domain Bacteria; phylum Pseudomonadota; class Gammaproteobacteria; order Steroidobacterales; family Woeseiaceae; genus UBA1847. The sequence goes on from JABDNG010000123.1 coordinate 13,550, forward strand.
ATGCCACTCAAAAGACATGTTGTAACGTTTCGCGATCCTCGAAACTGGGATGACTGGGTGAAAGAATTTGAAAAGCCGGCTCGGAGTAAAATGCAGGTCGTATCGAACTGGCTTTTTGAGGCGAATAGCCTGGTGAAGCGGGCAGTTCGTCGCGCCGACGGTGTTTATAGCATTGGTCATTATTTGGTTCCTAAGATCAAAGGCATTTACGACGTCGACAGTGAGTTTCTTCCAACTCCCGTTGATGTACCGGCCGCAAGGCAGAAAGCCAGCGTCCCGACCGTCGGCTGGTTGGCTCGCTGGGACCCGGTAAAGCGTCCTGAGATTTTCCTGCAACTTGTGGAAAAGTTTCCTGACGTGCAATTCAAATTTGCAGGGTCCGCACTCGATCAAGAATGGGTTCGGCATTTGAAGGACACCTACGGCTCGGCGCCCAACCTGGACTGGGTCGGACGAATCGATCAATTCCGTGATCCCGAAGCGCATTCGGCATTTCTTGACGATGCCTGGATAATGGTCAACGCGTCCACCAAGGAAGCCATGCCAAATGCATTTATAGAGGCGGCCGCGCATGGATGCGCAATTCTGTCCGGCCTGGACCCGGATAATTTCGCATCTAAGTTCGGGTATTACGTTGAGCGCACTCACGGTAGTAAATACCCGGACTCCGATGACTTTGCGCGCGGATTGAAGTGGTTACTCGAGGAGCGCCGTTGGCAAGAACGCGGCGAACTTGCTAGAAATCATGTCAGGGAAAACTTCGAAACTGAAGTCTCAATGCGGCTTCACATTCAAATGTATAACCATCACTTGAATCGGAAACCTGCGGCCAAAACTGACTAATCCGGCCATCGAATACTGCAATTCGAACGCAGACAAACTGAGCTCAGAAAACTCTCCGGGACATCAAACGTCGTTCGCGTATCGCATACAGGTGTCTGGTCAGATACGCATAGATAAACCGTTTAGTGATCCGCGGCAGTCCCGTCAATTGCAAGCGTAGTTGATTCGTCGATATCGCACCCGGGACGTCCGCGACGATAGGCAACTGGTAGGGGTCTGTGTTCGGACCAACCCAGCCTGGCCGTGTAGTTCGCCCGGTCTTGTATCCGACGGCCCTGACCGCGTTTATCTCACGCTCTGAGTAGTCGCCGTACGGAAAGCTGAAATGCTCGCATGTCTGAGCTGTCAATTCTTCAATACGCGATCGAGATTCTTCCGCTTCCTTTACTAATTCGGCCTCATTCAAAGTCACCATGCTGAAGTGATAGCGGCCATGGGACTGATAATCAAATTGATGCGCAATGGCCGATAACTCGCTCTTGCTCAGGGCCTCGCGGCCCTCGTATTCACGGTCTGGCGTGTAATCAGCCTCGTCGCGAAGCTTCTCAAGTAGCCTGGTGTTTTCGACTAACCGTAGACGCTTCGATCGACCGCCATCCAGTTTCGACCAGAAGCGTCGTTGCGTTCCCACCACATGACTACACAAATATAAAGTCGGTATCACTCCGTATCGTTCACAGATCGCAGCAAGCTCTGTGTTGCGACGATAACCATCGTCAAGGTGCAAAACAATTGCATTGCTGGGCATATCCGACCAATCTCGCGATATCAATGCACCGACCAGACGTTCAAAGGGAACGACGTTGTAGTGCGTCGTCAGATAATCGAGGTGGGTGTCAAAAACCGACGGCTCCGGATCGTGATACAGGAGGATACCGGCTTTACGCTGATTCAAATTTCTTATTACGGCTGGAATGCCAAGGGCTGCGATGACAGATGAAATTATTTCTTTCGCGGTATTCATACGACTCTTAATTAGGTAGTAGGTGGCAATTCGAAGCGCAAATAACGGCTCCGAACGCCCACCTTAAGTTAGTTCCGGTTATTCCCACCGTGACTATAAATAATTGATATTAATCAAGCTTTGCAATTAGGCCTATAGGAGTTGGTTTCGTCTGCTCGACTGCGATCCATTTGCAACTAAAAGACTCGGTGGCTTCAATAAACGCATCGGTGATCAATAGATTTGAAATAAGTACGCCGCCTGGTCGCATGCTGGCCAGAATAGTGCAAAGGTCGCCTAATTGATTATCGTAGCTGGACGCAGAGTCATACAAAAAAACGTCTACGGACCCGAGTTTCTTTAACAGACGCGGAAGCACTATGGCACTCGGGCCAAGTTCAAGGTGCCATCGGGTTCGCAATGACTGTGGTATTTTTTCTCCGACCTGTCGAGTGTAACCAATGTATAAGCTCGGCATTTCAATGCTGTAGAGCTCTCCCATGCCATTCCTTTCGAGTGCATCAAGCATGGCGGCGCTCGTAAATCCCTTGGCGACGCCAGTCTCAATCACGACTTCTGGCTTCAATAAACGACATACAATGTGTACGGCTCGCATCAGTTGCGGCGACGGGCCGTAAAAGAACTCGATTGGTCCCTCATTGTCGCCATCACTGTCCTCGTCGGAAATCGCGACGACCCATTCCTCGTGAACGCGCATTTTTTCGAGGATCTCGCTGCGCCCGAACTCGGCTACTTCTTCCGCCGTCGAATTCGTTATTAGCGCGATTGCCGCGTCTATAGCCTCGATGTTTGACTGGTACTCCGCAACTCGATTCTTGTGAAAACGGTTTTTATAGTATCTATAGTAAAAGGCGCGCGTACGATAATATGCCCACCGGGGTCGGACGAACGTTTCAAGTGCTAGAAATAAAAATGTTCTCGCAACATTGAGCAGTCCTTTCACTGACATTCACGACTCCCATTTTCTTGAGATCGTTATATCGAAATTCAGCTGTACAAGAGCACTATCCCTACATCCCGCGAATAATTTCACTGCAAATAATCGACACGCTGCATTAGTCATCCGAGAAAAGTGCGTTTAACAACGTGCCCAATTTCCCTACATACAATTCTCTGGAATATTCTCTTTCGTACAGCCGCTTCGCGTTTTCCGCTTTCTCTTTTGCAGCACCGTCTGACATTGCCGCGAGCATCGACGCGCCAAACGCGTCCGGATCCGGGTCGGCCAGGAATGCCACGTCGTCGTTCAGAACCTGCGTATGTGAATAGATGTTTGTCGCCACCTGAGGAATGCCGCTTGCGAGTTGCTGATAGACTTTTAGCGGCGTATTTGTTCCTGCCGTGCGTGGAGACAATAGTGTGCTCGCCGACTGCATGTACTGATGCGCCTGCCGCTGAGGAACTGTGCCTGTAAAATGGCAATGCTCTTCCAGCCCTTCAGCGCGCGCGAGGCTCCTGTAATGCTCGACCTGTGCGTCGGTGCCTCCCACAACGAGAAGGAAAGCACGTGGCTGTTGTCGCACTACGTTCGCAAATGACCTGACTAGCAAATCGATCCCTTGATAGGTCTCAAGGGTGCCCGCATACACAAAGCAAAAGCGATCGGTCGGCAGCTCGAATGTGCCCGTCGACGATGGCTGTCCCTCTGAAGGCTCGTCATCTACTTTGAGCTTCACGGGCTCGAAGATGGAGTTTTCGATCAAGAAGTGTTTGGCGGGATCCGTGATGATCTGAGTAGCGTAATTCGCGATATCCGGGCAAATGGTGATAACCGCATCAGCTGCATTGATTGAACTATTCTCGAGCTTTTCGAAAATATAGCGAATAATTCGTGAATCCGTGAAATCAAAATTGGTTAATTGTTGAGGCAGGCTCGAATGCATGTCGTAAATGAGCTTAAACCTGAAGATCGGCTTCAGGAAACGGCAGAAGAATACAGCCTCTTCGTGGGCATCGACAAAATCGTAACGATTCCTTAACAGTCGGCCGACAGTGCGTGCCGCTACGAAAACATCCAAAAATAGCTTGAGTAAAGATGGACCGGTCTTGACTCTTCCGAGCCAGGCTAACCTGGGACCACGAAATATGCGTAGGTTCGGAATGTCCGGGTCCGTGCCTTCCCCGTAGGTCACCAAATCAATTTTCACGCCAAGCTCAGACAGAACAAGCGTTCGATAATAAACGCTGAGCGGCGTTCCTCTCGGCGTGAAAAACGGTTGTGGGGCAACTACCAGGCAGCGCATCAGATTGCTTGCCGCCGGCTGCTTATTCGCGTTACGTATTGCATAGCGACCTGATTACGCAAGAAGCGTAGGGGCGATTCCAGGGATCCAAAGTGATGAATATCATCATTTTCCTGTTGCAAGATGGCGCGCAGCCCGGTCCATACACTCTCGCCATCGGACACGTTATCAACGTAGAAGCCGAACGACCCGGCTCTATCATACTCGGATGAAAAAGGCAGGGGATCGCTGCCTGGCAGGATCCGCATACCGAATCCTTGAGCCAACACGAATTCCGGCGGGTCCGTCATTATACTGGGTCGCCCGCTATTGTCGCCAAGGTACAACGAGCCGCCACCGAATTTGCGGATAAGATCTTCTACCACGCGACGTCGACGGCCCATCCATTTGCCAAATCCCCAAGGCAGTACGGGTATCGCACCGGAACTGGCGACCGATTCGACGATGTCCGCAGCTGCCTGTCCGTCCTCCCATTTTTCAAGCGAGCCCAGCGCCAGGATTTCCAATCTCTCTGCCGTAACAATCTGCCGACCAGCAACGATTTCGATTTCGCCCAGAACCGGGTGACTGGCGATCAGGCACCTGTCGTCACCGCTGTGCTCAAAACGCCACATGGCTTCAATCGTCCCTACAGCCTCAGACTTGTCGTCCGCGAGTCTTGAAAGTCCCGTAAACTCGTCAACTCCACAGGATTCCGTCAAACACAAGACGTATCTTGGCTCGCCACCTGATACGAATCTTTCGGCATGATGCGAAAAGTTCGCCGCAGCCGCGCTGAGGAAGTCCTGAATACTGAAACACCCATGAATATGAACATGTGCGTCCACAAACGCTCTAAAGCCGTGCTCTTTACGGATTTCTGGATCTTGACGTGTCATTTAAGTCCGCTCAGATGGGAGCACATTCGATCTTGAGTCTTGATATTAGATGTTGGGTTTAGAGCGCGTTTATAGTATCAACAGTCCGGTAAATAGGCACGAAACTGGCCGACTGAGTCACTGAATTATATGTGAAATTCGTCACGGTTTTCGATTTCATGTTGGGCGTTGGGCAATACTTTGCTGCATGAGCCAGTCCAACCCGTCAAAAGCTGTTTTCACTTCCTGCAAAGGTTTATACTTCGGGGCCCTGGCACTCAATATTGCAGCAAGAGATCCTGACACGATGAAAAAACGAGCTAAATTGTACGTCATAGCCACACTCGGAATCGCGTTTCTGACAAGCTTTGGCGAGGGCATTGCCCAGGATTCGAGTGTATCGAGAGCCAGCTACAAGATATTGCCTGGCGATGTCTTGCAGGTATCCGTCTGGAAAGAGCCTGATTTGCAGCTTGAGTTGCTCGTACGGCCTGACAACGCAGTCTCGTTTCCTCTCGCTGGCGAAATTTCGACCCACAATCGATCCGTTTCGGACCTGCAGGCCGAATTGACAAGGCGCCTGGCTCGCTACATCGCTGACCCGGTTGTGACCGTATCTGTCAAAGAGGTATTGGGCAATAAGGTCTATGTAATCGGCCAGGTGAAAGAGCCGGGGGCTTTCGTCGTCAACCCGCAGGTCGACGTATTGCAAGCGCTTGCCATGGCAGGTGGTGCCACGCCGTTTGCGGATCTTGACAACATCAGGATCTTGCGTCGTAAAAACTCAATCCAGACCGCGTTGTCATTCGACTACAAAGATGTCATTCGCGGACGTGATCTTTCTCAAAACGTGATGTTGGAGAGCGGCGATGTTGTCGTCGTACCCTGATCCAATTTATTGAAGATCAACCGATCGTCGCACAGCACTGCCAATACTAACTAAATTCAATAGTATCCGTACGCGTTGTCGCTGGTGCTCTCGTCGCATCTGTTAACCACGACACCGAGCATGTTTGTCTCCGCCAGCAAGCCCATCGTCTTTTGGAGTAATACTCGGTCCGTCTGACCCTGTGCGACTACAAGCAGTACAGCGTCGACTTGGGGGCAGAATGCCAGTACGTCGTCGTCGACCATTATCGGCGGCATGTCAAATATGACAATTGTTCGGTCCGATTGCTGCCGAATCCATGCCAGCAATTCTTTCATCCGCGGGCCTGATAGCAAATCTGAGGCATGATCAACCGCCCCGCCGTTTGGAATGATCGAAATCCGTTTCAGACCCGATGGACTGTAGACGATATCCGGGATTTCTGCAGTCCCGTTCAAATACTCTCCAATGCCATTCTTCATTTCGCTATCGAATCCGAAGTATGTCGCGACCTTGGAGCGCTTCAAATCAAGGTCTACAAGCAATATTGATTGATTGACGTCTCGTGCAAGACTTATAGCGAGATTCGAAGCTGTCAGTGTCTTACCCTCACCGGCACCCACGCTGGTAACTACCAATGTGCGCCATTTATGGCTGCGCATTCGCTGCAGCACTCTCGTTCTCAATACTTTGTATGCGGCGATAGCAGCACGATCTTCGAGTTCCGATACCAGACAACTCTCTTCCATAGCCTCCTTGTCCGTATGGGCGGTCTGAAATACTCGAAAAATCCCGGAGCTCGGCTCTTCCGGCTGACGCGCTTTATCAGAACTCGCATCCTGTTGCGGCCGTTGCTGGACTGGTTCGCCTCGGGATTTTTCAATCGCCTTCTGTATGGAAGTTTGTAATTTGGACATTTAATAAGGCCTTAGGTGAAATAGAACAAGACGATGGCCGCTATAAGGAATATCGTCGTCCCTCTGATCAGGTTCGCTCGCCGCTGGCGCGTCTTTATCGTCAATGAATTTTCAATTACAGGAATGGTCGCCAATGGCACCATATCCATGGTCACGATAACGTCTTTACTTCCACGAACGGTGCTATCGGTCATCTCGGTAAACAGCATCGAGCCGACGCCAACAGTGCCGGCCAAAAACATGCCAAGAACGAAAATAACCGCACGAGGCGGACCGCTCGGTGATTGCGGAACGGAGGGCGCCACGATTTGAACCAGGCGGGCCGCGATATCAGTTGACTCAAGAGCCTCGCTCTGTCGTGCGATGACCGCTCGCCCCTGCAAATCGTCGAAATTTTCCTGGGCGCTCTGAAGTCGACGGGCTATCGCCTGAAATTCGCCTTCGACTTGCGGTGTGCGAGTCAGTCGGTCTTCGTATTCCGCGATCTTCTGGCGCAGTGCCGGTTGGCGCCTCCTCAGCTCATTCAATTGCGTATCGATAGAATTCAGTTCGGCGCGCAGTTGAATGTAACGCGGGTTCTCGAGTAACTCGGCCTGCGCCACGCCTCCACCCGGACGTCTTTTTGATTCAAGGGCTGCAAGCTCTCTCTTGTATCGAATAACATCGGGGTGCTCACTGGAATACTTCTGTTCTGCCTCACCGAGCTTGATGCGCAGTTCAATTATTTCGAACGTGTCATTGCGCCCAGGGGTTGCGCTCGCAATCGCGTTGATTTCGCGTCGAATCTTGACCACGTCTGGATGATCCGGCCCATAATTTGCTACAAGCGTCATATATTGCTGCTCGAGCCCCGCAAGGCGGTCAGTTACTCCACTGTGTTGCCCAATTTCTTCAAGCTGAGCCTGAACGAATGCTCGCTCCTGCGAAAGCGTCCGGATGCGTGGCTGTATGTCTTCAAGGTCACGTTCCGCACGCTGAATAACCGACGTATTGAGCCCCACCAATTCTGGCAAACAACACGCATGCGTAACCTTAAAATCTGCAATCTGTTTTTCCAGATCGAGGATATCGTTCTCCGTAATACTCATCTGTTCCTTCAAGAAGGTCGATGTTGAAGTCGCTCGTTCTGTTCGGGACAGGCGGTCTGCATCCAGAAATAACCTGGCCAGATGTTGGGCGACTCGAAATACAAACTCAGGATCTGCGCCAACAGACGCTACTTGAACCCCTGTAATCAAATCCGCCTCACGACCACTGTTGGGTGAAATCACTTGCTGAGTCACAACCGAGACTTCGACGCTGTCGCGTATTATGTCAATTCTTTCCGATTCCGTTAATGTGTCCTCGCTCGACGGAAAGATGGCGGCGTCGTTTGCCATAACAAGCAAATTCTCTCGCTTAAGAACTCGATCTTCCAGTTCTGCGATATATCGATCTGCATAAGCTGTAACATCAATCGGTTCCAGCGTCCGTATATTGGACCCTTCCAGATTTATGTCCATCTTGGCAAATGAAGTATATTCATCCGGCAAGAACAACGACAACATGAAGGCGACTGCAATAATAGGCAGTGCAACGACAAGTAATACGCCGAGGCGTCGTCGAAAGGCAGCAATGTAGTCGCTTGCTGTATATTCCAGGTTCGAATCCATATTCAAAATCGTCTCGTCGTCGCGACAGCAACACGCAGAAGAATGTCGCTAATCGCGAGCCAGGAGTGTACTCCTCAGTTTGATCCGGCGAGATAGTTACGGCTTGACGACAATATCACCGATTCGTGACACAATATTCTGCGCCATATCAGCACTATTTACAACGGCGATCCCGACACCGGGGCAAGCAGCATCATGGAGCACCGTGATATTGTGAACCGGATCGCGGATCAAAACGGAACCGTGTCACATTGAAGTTCCAAGCATTGGCAAATTCGTCAGTCCTGTGCTGAACTACCGTGCCAGATTGTCCAGATTTGCTTCTATTTTCAGGAGTCCATTAGTGTTTATTTCTGTTGTCGTTCCATTGTATAACGAGCAGGAAAGTATCCAACTTCTCTACAGCTCGATCACCGATGCGATCAGCAACGCACTGCCCGAGTATGAAATCATTTTTGTCGACGATGGCAGCAACGACAATACCTTTCATCTTGCAAAGCAATTGGCCGCCGAAGATCCGAGATTACGAGTCCTGAAATTTCGACGAAACTACGGCCAGACGCCCGCAATGGCGGCAGGCATAGACCATGCCCGTGGCGAAGTCATCGTGACAATGGATGGCGACCTGCAAAATGACCCGCAGGACATACCTAACTTAGTTGACAAGGTCTACGAGGGATTCGACATTGTCGTCGGGTGGCGATTCAACCGTAAAGATAAGTTGATTACTCGCAAGATTCCTTCGAGAATCGCGAACTGGCTGATTGGCAAAGTGACTGGCGTTCCAATTAAGGATAACGGGTGCTCACTCAAAGCCTACCGCGCGGAAACAATCAAGAATATCCCTCTGTATAACGAAATGCACCGGTTCATACCGGCCATGGCGTCGATCGCCGGACCCAGACTTGCAGAAATCAAGGTCAGACACCATTCCCGGCAGTTTGGTGAGTCGAAATATGGGCTGTCACGAGTTTACAAAGTACTTCTTGACCTTATGACCATCAAGATGGTGGGCTCATTTTCGTCAAGACCTCTTTACTGGTTTTCGATGCTTGCATTACCATTCCTTGTCGCATCAATTTTCATCATCACCGGATCACTTATTTCGGCGATGTTCGGTGGCCAAATATCCATACCCATAGCCGGATCAGGACTAATATTTTTCACCCTTGCAGCTTTCCTGATCGTCGGTGGAGCCATAGGCGAACTGATTTATAAAACCGGAACGTTCGATGCGACGCATTATCCGCTACTTACCGCCAAAGTTAGTTCAGATGTAGATTCTGCCGATTTGCAGCTTCCAGTAAATCAAAAAGGCCAAATAGAATGACCAGCGAAATAGATGTTTCAGCGATAGTTCCTGTCGCGCAACGAATGCAGGATATTGCGGAACTTGCGGAAGAATACATTGCAGCTCTTGACGCGACAGGAAGAAGCTTCGAGATTCTGTTCATCATCGATGGCGACAAGCCCGCAGCATTCGATTCATTGCGGGAGATGGCTGAGTCAGACAAGCGAATTCGCCTCGTTAAGTTTGCAAAGGCATTCGGTGAGGCGACTGCGGTGTCCGCCGGGTTCCGCCTCTCAAAAGGTCGGGTGATTCTTACTTTGCCGGCTTATTACCAGGTTGAACCCGAATCGATAACGTCGCTTATCGACGACCTGGACGATTGCGATATGGCCATCGCTCGCCGATCGCCCAGATCGCGCAAATCCACCTTCGAAGTTTTTCGACGCAGACTGTTTCACTGGCTAATAAAAGTATCGAGTGGCGAAAGTTTCTCGGATTTAGGCTGCGCTGCACGAGCGATGCGCCGCGAGGTACTGGACGAGACACCTTTGTACGGTGAACAGCATAGTTTTCTGCCAATCCTGGCTTCCAAACAAGGTTTTCGAGTAAGAGAAGTACCGCTCGCACAATCCACGCGTGACTACTTTGAAGGGCGATACAGTGCAAAATCCTACCTGCATCGCATTCTTGATATTTTTTCCGTGGTTTTTCTGGTGCGATTCACTAAAAAGCCGATACGGTTCTTCGGCATGATAGGCAGCATCACCTTCTTGTTTGGTGGTTTGGTCCTTACCTATATCGTTATTCAGCGCTTGTTCTTCGGTGTCGGGCTGGCCGATCGACCGGCGCTCCTGGTCAGCAGCCTCCTTACCGTTCTTGGTTTACAAATCTTTGCACTCGGCCTGCTCGGCGAACTTATTATTTTCACGCACGCGCGGGAAATAAAGGAGTACACGATCGAAAAGATCGTGAACTGATCGCGCTAGCTGTCGGGCCGAGACCTGCCGCGTCCTAGAGCCCGGCGTCCCAGCTCGGCAATCAGCATCCCGGCAAACGCGGAATTGGTCGTGAAGTAACGCATGAACATCCTTCTCGGCTCCTGGATCACCCGGTAAAGCCACTCGAGGCCGATTTTTTGCATCCATGCGGGCGCACGGTCTACTTTACCGGCCACGATATCGAACGTCCCGCCAACGCCCATCGCGAATTTCACGCCCAGCTCTTCACCCCACCGGTCGATAAACTGCTCTTTCATCGGCGTCGAGAAACCGGCAAACAAGAGGTCCGCCCCGGAATCGCGAATACGGTCGACGACCGTCGCCTCATCGTCCCAGAAATAACCGTGATGGTGGCCGGCAATGTTCAGCCGCGGATATTGCCGACGAATATTCTGGACGGTGACTTCGAGAACCTCCGACCTGGCACCCAGGAAATAGACACTTCTGCCACTCGCTTCGGACTGCGCGAGAAGCTCATGAAAAAGATCGATTCCTGTAACGCGCTCGGGGATCGAGAACCCAAGAATGCGCCCACCAAACATGACACCAGCGCCGTCGATATTGACGATATCGCAGCCTTCGATCGCCGCACGCAATTCATGATCGCGCTGCATTTTGACCAGCTTGGCGACGTTCACGACGACATGCTGGGTAAACAGCCCCTGCCGAAGCCGGCGCTCGATTTCCTCGACGGTACGCCGCATCGTCCACGCGTGCATACGAACGCCAAACAGGCAAATCGTGTCCTCTAGCACGACGGTTTGCCGCCTGCCGTACCCGGCGCTTTCAAACTGTGCTCCCTGAGCATCATTGCCCAAGCTCGCATTGTATCGTCGCCGACAGCGCTGTAATGCCCTCGATGCGATCAACAAAAAAGACGGATGTCGACGGAGTCTTGACATCAAAACGACGCGACACCCAGCCGCCGACAGGCTCCTCAGAGCCTTGCAGGCAAATGATCTCCGTGGCGATATCGTTGGCTGTCAACCGCATCGTTATACCATGGTTTTCGGCCAATATTTCGGAGCCCGACATACTTACGCGACACTGTTCCGAAAAATGCCAGCAGCGGGTCGACGTATGAGCCTGGACGCATGTCAGCGTATCGACAATCTCGATACGGGTGCCGACCCTATCAATCTGCCTTTCATGAGTGACGGGATCATCCAGTCGCCTGTAGCCGTCGTGCTCGCCAATGAAAGTCTCGTGATCGGTTTCGATTTTGAATTTCTTACACCGCGCATTCGCATGCTGCCGCCACATGAAATTTCCGGCCTGCACCGACTGGTCCTCATCGTCGATTACGACCGTATTATGCGCTCGTGTCCCCCTGAAATACCTGCGCCACTCAGGTTTGCCGTGATAGCTGTAGGTTCCAGGATCGACGAGGAATTCACGACCGGCAATCGACAGCCAGATCGCCAGTGCGTCTGCGTGGCCATGTGCCGCGATACTCAGGTAGCCCAGCGGACCGGCGTCGATCAGCATCCGGATTTCCTTGTCGGTATCGAAACCGTCTCCGAGCAGGTAGTAGCCGCCCTCGGGATAGCGGCGCCGAACAGCAGCTCTTGGCATAGCGACCTTGCCCGATAACGCGGCCCAGCCGTTGCTACCGAGCAGAAAGCGGGTTTTGTCGTCGAGGCCGCCACTTTTTGCAGCGAAATCCGGACGCTGAAACAGTATGGCACCGGTCGCCAGCAGCGAACGGTAGGGACAAAAATCCGCAGCCTGTGACAGACGAACCGCGAAGCCGTCGTCCGCGTCGCCGATCATCGGGACGTTACCCCGCACGTCCATTATTCCGCAGACATATTCCAGCATTCGCTCGACGCTCTTCCAGTAATCGTCGGGAAACGTGATGCCGGTACCTCGACCGGCAAGCGCGGCCAGGATGAAAAAGTCCAGCACGAACTGCTGATAAGAGACGGCCTGCTCTCTATTTACACCATCCGCGTGCGTCTGCTCATCAGCGGCATCGACAAGAAGCTGCTTTGCGTTCTCGCCCCACTTCTCGAAATCCTCCCAGTAAGGCCAGGTGCAACTCGCGATAAAGACGCCGGCCGCTTCGCCGACCAAATGATTGTTGGCGGATGAAAACCGCGAATAATGGCCGTCAACGAAATGCACGTGCTGGTAGATGCTTTTCAGCCATCTGTCCCGAAACAGCTTGCCATCGCCGCCCTCGAACATAGGCGAATGCGCCGCACCGATAAGCTCCCAGACCAGGCTCCAGTTGATCAGCCGAATTGCCAGCTCCAGGCCGCTGGACCAGTTTGGACCCTTCAGGTACGGGCATTGATCGAACCAGGATTCGAGCAGCGCGCGGATGCCGTGCAGGTATTTCGCGTCGCCGGTCAGCTTGAAGGCTTGTGCAACGACGACGAGGTCGAGGTGCCGATTTGGCTCCCACAGGTACTTGATGTTGCCCACCTCGGCCTGCGAGTGAACGTCGATCGACGGACCAAATCGCAACGGTGCGACAACGCCGGTCAGCGGATCGCGATTCCACTGCCGTACAGACCCTGTTTCCGGGTCCGGCAGCGCAAAGACTGAGACCTTGCCAGCGATTACGCGCTCGGCTGCCTCGATACAGCTGTCCCCGTGCAAGCTTGCCTGCGCGTACAGCCAGGTCGGCGTGCTGCGGATTGCCGGATCAGGAGGTGTTCTGGCGGTACACAGTCCCATGCGCCGTGCCTGACCCATCGCGGCATGGCCGATTCGAGCCGAAATCTCGGGAGCCGACATGCCGGTCAGCCGGTTGACATACCAGTATAACGATTGCATCACTTTCGCCGTCGACGCATGTCGCGCGACTTATAGGAGGTTTTGAGTTGGTCGGATTATAACCACAATGAATGCGCCCTGTTGCGATCAGGCAAAATGAAGGCTATGCCGCATTCAGTTACTGGACGCAGCTCACATTTTCGGGATAAGCGAGCAACCCGACCTATCGAATCAATCACCGTTGCAATATGATTGCGCGATGCCCGATTCGATACGCCGCATGCTCTCTAAACGGACCCACAGGTCGTCTGCCCCCCGGCAAGCGGTCCTTTCTTTCTGAGCATGTGCGGCATAGCGGGAATTGTCGGTACAGGTTCAAGCATGGAACAGCTTGAGCGCATGGCTGCAAGCCAGGCCCACAGGGGTCCCGATCACACAGGCTTCCTGCTCGATGATGAAGTGGCGTTCACGCATCAGCGCCTATCTATCGTCGATCTGGATGCTCGTAGCCACCAGCCGATGACGAAGGGCTCACTGACAATCGTTTTTAACGGCGAGATCTACAATTTCCGCGAACTTCGGGCACAGTTGGAGCGAGACGCGACGTTCACCACAACCTCGGACACTGAAGTGGTCCTGGAGGCTTGGCGAAAATGGGGCCCCGCATGCCTGCAAAAACTGCGCGGCATGTATGCCCTGGCAATCCATGATGCGACGATGAAAGAGACGTTCATTGTACGCGATCCGTTCGGTATCAAGCCGCTCTTCTATTCGCCGATAGCCGGCGGTGGATTGGCCTTCGCTTCCGAGCTGAAGACCCTCGAGGCGCACAACGCCGATCGGCTGAGCGTGAATCCGGAGGCGGTCCTTGCGTCGTTGTTATACGTCTGGATACCGGAGAACCTGTGCATATGGAACGAGGTCCACAAACTTGCCCCGGGCCACTACCTGCACGTCGTACGGGGCGGCACGTTTTCCCTGGTGCGCTACTGGCAGCCACTCGACCATATCGAGGACCAGCCGAGTTTGGTCGATGAAAGCACAGCCATCGATGCGCTGGAACGCTGCCTGAAGTCGTCAGTGGACGCACACCTGATTGCCGACGTACCCGTTAATTCGTTTCTTAGCGGTGGGCTGGATTCGAGTTTGATTGTCGCCATGGCACGCGAAGAGCTCGACACACTCGACTGTTACACGATCAAATTCACCGAAGAGGCCAAGAAGCACGAAGCAATGCCCGACGACGCGTTCTATGCCACAAAGGTTGCCAACGCGCTCAAGGTCAAACTGAATGTCATCGAAGTGCAGCCCGATATCACGGAGCTACTGCCAAAGATCGTCCATCATCTTGACGAACCGGTCGGCGACTCAGCCGCGATAAACACCTTGCTGATTTGTGAGGCTGCCCACGCGAACGGCGTCAAGGTCCTGCTCTCAGGTATGGGAGCAGACGAGCTTTTCGGCGGCTACCGTAAGCACCTTGCCAATCAATTCGCCGCCAGGTATCGAATCCTGCCGTCTGCCCTGCGGCGGTCGCTAATCGCTCCGCTCGTCAGACGACTACCTGTTGCATCCGCCAAGGGGGGCTTCCGCGTCGCCCGCTGGGCACGTCGGTTCGTCGATTTCGCCGACCTCAATGAGGCCGATGCGTTCTTGCGCAGCTACAGTTATTTTAGCCCGGACGAGCTTGCCGAGCTTGCAGGCTCCCGGTCGACGGCGGCCATCGGCCGTATCGTCGATCATCACCATTCGCTGTTCACGGCATTGGCAGGCCGCAGCCTGCTCGATCGTATGTGTTATACCGATACACAGCATTTCATGACCTCCCTGAACCTGAGCTACACGGATCGCGCCAGCATGGCGGCGTCGACGGAGGTTCGCGTGCCTTTCATCGACAAGGAAGTCATGCAGGTTGCGTTTCAGATTAGTAGCAAACTGAAGATCAAGGGACGTACCGCAAAGTACGTCCTCAAGAAGGTGGCCGAGCGATGGTTGCCAAAGGAGATTATCTACCGTCCGAAAGCCTCATTCACGATGCCGCTCCGCGCGTGGATCAAGTCCGACCTGCGAGAAATCATCGACGATTATGTCCTGTCGCCCCAGGGTCTCGCGGGTCGCGGTCTGCTTGATGGCAAAATATTACGGGAAATTGTTGAGGCAGACCGTGCTGGGAAGGCTGACAATGCGCAGCGAATCTGGCAATTCCTTACACTCGAACAATGGCTCCGCAACAAGAATGTCTAGAGCTCGAGCATTGACCAGGGGCTGTCAGGGCGGCGCACTTCTTGTGCCCTTTCACGATCTGCAAACGCACCAAATAGATGCGCCGCTGTATATCGTCAGGAACGCTCAATCGAACTTTGTTCGGGGCTGGCTGATCCAGATCGGCTATCGAAAATGAGCAAGATTAGACGCCATGCGAAGGCAATTTTCGTAGCGCCGGGGCAAGGCTCACAGGGTGGCATCGCTGCTGTTGTGGAGAATTACGGTAAAACCTCATTTTGGACGGAGTTCGGCTGCGTAGCTTTTTCCTCTACCAACGATCGCGACTCCCGATGGGCCAAACTACTAAATGACACTCGCAGGTGGGGCATCTTCGTCGGCACGCTGATCGCTTCGGCGAAGCCATCGTTCGTATCACTCCACACAGCACAAGATGCCAGCTTTTACCGGAAGTTTTGCTATCTGTTTGTTTGCTGGGTTTTGCGTGTGCCCGTGGTTCTTCACGTGCACCCTTCATCATTCGCACAATTTTCCCAAGATGGCGGTTGGCTTAGAAATTTCGCAATAAATATGACCGGTCGAATGGCAGACCAGATTATTGTGCTCTCCGACTCAATCCGTGGCTCACTTACCAATGTCTTCCCGCCGGCCAAAATGCGTGTCCTAAACAATCCCGTGGATATCAGCGAATTCTCCGCGGCACCCCACCCATGCAAATCCGCACGTCCGCACGTTCTTTTTCTTGGATGGATCGTTCAGGAGAAGGGGGTGTACGACCTTGTAGACGCAATCCCGAATGTCCTCAGCGCAGTTCCGGATGCTCTTTTCACATTTGCTGGAAACAAGGAAGTGGTGGAACTTAAAGAACTATTGGCGCGACGAGGCCTCAAGAGTTCCACCGAGGTGCCTGGCTGGGTTGAGGGACAGAAGAAAATTGATCTTCTCCGAACATCCTGGGTCCTGATACTACCAAGTTATACAGAAGGCGTTCCGAATGTAATTCTTGAAGCCATGGCAAGCCGACTCCCGATAGTAACGACACCCGTTGGAGGTCTACCGGACATACTGAAGCACAGTCAGACAGCTCTCTTCGTCGAACCCGGAAACGTCGACGCTATTTCCGATGCTCTGATAAAATTACTAACTGTAAGCGAGCTTCGCGATTCACTTGCGTCTGCGGCATTTCGGCGAGCATTGGATTATTATAGTCTCGAAGAGGTAGGCCGCGGGCTTACGAACATCTACGATCGATATATCAGGTGACCCTTATCCTGTATCGAATCTTGGCGACCCGAGAGCTACTCCAACGCAAGTGCCTCAAGCTACAGTTCACGCAAAAATTCTTTTTTCCTACTAGCACAAGGAGGCTTTCCGCCGATGAAACAACTTGCGCAACAGCTCGGTGATGGTTCAATGCAAGTTCTCGACGTGGCTCTGCCGGTGGCAGGGGCTGGCATGCTTGTTGTACAGAACCACTATTCATTGATCAGCGCCGGCACCGAAGGCGGTACGGTTACCGCAGCGCGCAAGAGTCTGCTTGGAAAAGCCAAGGAACGTCCTGAGCAAGTTAAGCAGGTTATCGATTCGGTAAAACAACAGGGTATCGTGCAGACCTACAGGGCGGTGTCCAAGAGGCTGGACGCGTATTCGCCGCTCGGATACAGCTCGGCTGGCGTCGTTCTGGAGGTCGGCTCCAACGTCCAGGGCTTCTCTGTAGGCGATAGCGTCGCATGCTCCGGCGCAGGTTATGCGTCTCATGCGGAGGTTATCGCGGTCCCTGAGAACCTCTGCGTCAAGCTGCCTGCAACCGCGGACCTGGCCTGTGCCGCGTACAACACGCTGGGTGCCATAGCGTTACAAGGCGTGCGGCAGGCAGATCTCAGGCTCGGAGAAACCTGCGTCGTGATTGGGCTCGGGCTGCTCGGGCAACTCACCTGCCTGATTCTCAGGGCCAGCGGGATCAAGGTGATTGGTCTTGATATAAACGGCGGCGCCGTAAAGACCGCGCGACAATACTGTGCCGACGGCGCATACGAGATCACGGATCCAACCATCGCGGATGCTGTACACCGGGCAACTGGTGGCATCGACGCCGACGCGGTAATTATTACAGCCGCGACCAAAAGCTCTCAGCCCATAAACCTTGCAGGTCGGCTACTGCGCAAGCGAGGAACCGTTGTCGTGGTCGGCGATGTACCAACAGGATTTGAGCGGGAACCTGATTATTATAAAAAAGAGCTGTCCCTGAAAATGTCGTGCTCCTACGGCCCGGGGCGCTATGATCTGGGTTACGAAGAAAAAGGTTTCGACTATCCACCAAGCTATGTACGTTGGACCGAGAATCGTAACATGCAGGCGTTTCAAGACCTGATCCACTCCGGAGCGATCAACCTCGACTACATGACCACACACCGCTTCTCGATCGATATGGCGCCCGACGCCTACGACCTCATCCTGAACAGGTCAGAGGCGTTTCTCGGCATCATCATCGAGTATGACGCTGGAAAAGGTCAGCCTCGAAAGCAAATCACGCTTGAGAGCGCCGATCGGGAGGCACGATCCGACTCCATTGGAATAGGATTCATCGGCGCAGGTAGCTATGCAATGAGCCATCTGTTGCCGAACCTGCCACGCGACGGCAGTGTCAGCCTTACAGGAGTAATGACCTCTTCGGGCACAAGTTCAAGATCGGTCGCCGAGAAATTCAAGTTCAACTATGCCGCAGCATCTCACCAAGAGATTATTGATGACGACAGCACCGGGACGGTTTTCATCGCGACACGACATGACTCCCATGCCGGCTATGTGCAGGAGGTTCTAAGGGCAGGCAAGAATGCTTTTGTCGAAAAACCCCTGTGCCTGACTGCCGATGAACTTGAAGATGTTGTCGACGCCTGGGATCGCTACAAGCCCCTCCTGATGGTCGGCTTCAACCGACGGTTTTCGCCATTGGCAAGACAGATAAAGACCACACTGGGCGACGGCCCGATGTCCATGCTCTATCGAGTCAACGCCGGCTCAATCCCGAAGGACTCCTGGATCCAGGACGCCGACATCGGTGGCGGCCGTATCATCGGTGAGGTCTGCCACTTTATTGACTTCATGACTTTCATGAATGAGTCCATGCCCACCACCGTTTTTGCGCATGCCCTACAGAATCCATCCAACCTGCAGGATACCGTGAGTATCAGTCTCGAATTCGAAAACGGATCGATTGGCACAATTTGTTATTTCGCAAACGGCCCGAAGTCCCTTCCAAAGGAATATGTGGAAATCTACAAGGGCGGAATCGCAGCGAGACTCATGGACTTCAAGGAGATGGAAATACTTGGCGGCACGAAGCCAGTTCGCAAAAAACTCTTTAGCCAGGACAAGGGGCAAAAAGCCATGCTCGAAGCCTTCCTTGTCGCTGTCAAGAATGGCGATGCAAGTCCGATCCCATTGCGGGAATCTTTGGCATCCACAATTACGACGTTCGGTATCCTGGATTCGCTGCAATCGGGTCGGGCAATCAATCTGGCCCTGCCGACCGGTTGAGATGACGTTCCCGGGCGGCTGCCAGAACTATGGTCTTGCATCCGCTTATTAGTGAGCGAAAGAGGTCACTACTACTCGCCCGCAACGAACGAAGGAGGCAATGGCCTCACCGTTTGCGGAATTGAATCCGGAGAGGAGCCGTCTGGAGACATATCAGAAAACTCCGTATTCTGATCGCCGACCTTTACGTTTGCAAAATAAACAACCTTATTGTGCGCGTCGTTCCAGACTTGCTCTTTGGCCATATATAGTTGTAGCTTGACGCCGTAGCCACCATTGTTACTTGTAGCCCGAACGTCATACCCTATGCCGTGGTCAAAGTTCATTCCACCACGCGACATCTGACCTGGAAAAACGTCTAGAACGAAAATCCACGGACCATTATCTTCACGCTTCCAGATCTTCAGAAACCCTCGACCACCACTAGCGGCGCCACGCGAATCAGAATTGAGCTGAACAACCCAATCCGTCCAGCCACCCAAATTGACGCTCTGCAATGCGGCATGTGACGTTGCTACATCAGGAAAATGCACCAATCCTTCAGGCCAAGAATCCGATCTCGGATAGGGACCGCCGCCCTCATTACCCGTATAGAACATCCCATGTTGCCACGGGTGATCGGTTAACGGTATCAACGGAAATTCGTCGATCCAGCGGTTCCACAACTTCCACCCTGCAGTGCCATCAAGAACAATCGCGATAGCATCTGTGTTGCCAGAGCCGCCCGCTTCGTTCTTTGGCTTTAGTCCGAAGCGCGGTCCACCGTATCCCGAACTACCTGCAATGTAATCGCTCGGCAAATACACGCTGAATGACAACCAACGCGTTGCATGGTTTGGAATCGCATTATAATAATCTGAGTGCGTGGCCTGCATCGAAAGTGCCGTTCTTCGTCGGTTGCATAGCCCTCTGTCGCAATCGTCAGGCTCTACGCCACCGCCGGCGCGACTCTTTACGGTAAATTTCGCTGAGTATTCTTGTCCGCGTATCGGACCTTGAGGAAAATAGACGCCGTCCACGGTTCTTTCTGTGCTTGCGACTAATGACAGAAAATCGCCGTTGCCGACATGAAGCGGATTCTGTGAGCCGTATTGAATTGGCCTACCATATGGCTCCATATGCTGGAATCGAATATCCTGGATTGGTGGCGGTCCATCATAGTGGTGCCATTGCGTAAAATCCCCTGTTGCGAAGTCACCAGACCAGATAATTTCGGCCGAACTGACCGCGGGCAATGCAGCAAGGAGAGAAGCCAGCATGCCGACCTTTACGCCGGCGCAAAAATCAGAAATCTTCGGGTGTATTGTAGGAAACATGTCAATAAATCCAGTTATAGAAGGACAATCGCTGTAGTTTTGGTCCATCGTCAACATTCCTGTACGACAATTTGTTGGGCGGCAAACCCGAGTCTGGACGCGTAACAATCACTATCGATCTAACGCCGCTAAGCGGCTTGGCAAGGAAGTTGCAAAGAGTGCGTCGAATCGGCGCAAGAACAATCGCATTGAAAGCGTGTTCTTAGGTCCTGGCAACCCCGCTG
The DNA here is from genome assembly GCA_013001045.1 of Woeseiaceae bacterium. Classification (GTDB taxonomy): domain Bacteria; phylum Pseudomonadota; class Gammaproteobacteria; order Steroidobacterales; family Woeseiaceae; genus UBA1847. The sequence continues at coordinate 34,207 of JABDNG010000123.1, forward strand.
TCATAGGACCTTGTGCCCCTTAGACCGGTAATTTTGCGTCTCCGCCTTTCGACGGATTTGCCTTTTTCAGCCGACTTGATTATGGGCAGAAATTCGTGAATAACGCAAGTGCACCGCTCATTGATCTTTTCATTTAACTTAAGCAAAGCGCCCAGCATTGATAGTTTCTTAAATTAGGTCTCATTGCGCCCCTTGGTAACTTTGAATTAACAAGTCTGGAGGAGTTCCCCATAACGATAATCGAAATGGGAATGGCCAACGTATATTGACTGCACATCCCGTACCAGAATACGGATTATATTTCAAATTCAAATACTTATGAGCTCCCACGCTCGATCGATGTTGTTTGTTTGGACCAATGTTGTCGGTAATCGCGGACGGCTATTTAAAATCACCGCAAGTAAGTTGACATAAACTGTTGATATTGTTGTACGCGACACGAGTCTCTGTTTTGCGACAGCGGCCTGAACGAAATCCGGACGAAGCCTCACGGTCTTAGGCGGCTCTTATTCCGACTGTACAGGTCCCCCTGTCCTTTGGCGTATCCAGACAGACTGCGGGTCAGGACAATTTCTTCTTCGGCACCATGTGTGCCCACAGGTGCCGGCCAAGAAAACCCGACAATGAAAGATATTTTGCTGGGAGCGGTGGCGCGCGCATAAACTCTTTGTGGATGTGAACTACATAGAAGTCACTAGATGCTGCCCTATCATCGCACTGTGCCTTGAACCAAGTTTTTGTACGGCAATTCTTTCACGTCAAGTCTCACCCGAACGCGGTCGATCGACCCCGCAGTGAGGTTGGCGCCTGACCATTTTCCGCCGCGACGGATAATTTGCTCAGCGTCACCGCCTTGGCCAAGGCCGATTTCGAGCGTCTGCTTTTAGGCTAAATTGATTTTGTCCAAGCACGTAAGAATATGTCTTTCCTTATCGTAGCGGAATCGATCGTATCCATTGAACAACGTCCCGTATTCAATTAGAAAGTTTACCAATCCACCTACTTTCGTTTCACCATTAGGATGATGTTGCCAAGAGACCCGCGCATCAGTTCTCATTCATTTTACAAAACTGCAAATTTGGATTCGACTTGGCCAGTTGCATAGGTCGGGGATGTCGAATTTTCTTTCCAGGCCGCACTCTCGACGGAGTATCGAACGAAGTACACTAGGGCGCAAAGGATTCCGATAATACTACCTTCTATCGGTACATTCGGAAATTCTGCCTGTCCCTCTTTGCCTCGTGTATGATCTGGCCTTCTCGACAAATGCTCCTTTATTGCAGTCACTTTACCCGTAGGCGCTCGTATGTGCGGAATCGTCGGTATCTGGGCGAAAAATTATGGCAAGGATCGCCTTCAGGGCGACCTTGAGAATGCGGTTGCATCTCTGCGACACCGAGGCCCGGATGACCGAGGCATCTGGATGAATGAGTCGGGGCTGGGGCTTGGTCACACCCGGCTATCCATTCTTGATCTCTCTCCTTCCGGCCATCAGCCGATGGTTTCGACAGACGGACGTCACGTTATTGTCTTCAATGGGGAAATCTACAACTTTGCCGAAATTCGGCAGAAGCTTGCATCTGCAGGGCACACGTTCATCGGCAGTGGTGACACCGAAGTAATGCTTCACGCATTCAAGGAATGGGGATCTGATGCGATCAAACAATTCATCGGAATGTTCGCGATCGCGCTCTGGGATGAACAGGAGCAAACCTTAGAACTTTATCGAGACCGGGTTGGCGTAAAGCCCCTGTATTTCGGCTGGGACGGAAATAATTTATGTTTTGCTTCCGAACTCAAGGCCCTGCGAGCTTTCCGACATTGGGCTCCGGAGATCGACCAGCAATCGTTGGGCGAGTTCCTCCAATACGGGTATGTCCCGGACGATCGCAGCATATACAAGGATGTCCACAAACTGAGGCCCGGCCACCGGCTGAGATTTAAGGCGAGACAGCAGCCGGCCGTCGAACCATACTGGTCGGTGGTTGACGCTCTGGACAGTCCCCTCAAGGGCAGCGACCGGGAGATCGAGGCAGAGCTTGAGGCATTGCTCATCGACGCGTTCCAGTATCGCATGGTCTCTGACGTTCCGGTTGGAGTTTATCTGTCAGGAGGTATCGATTCGTCGCTGGTCACCGCGATGCTCGCAAAGCACCATGATCAAGAAATTCGAACCTTCACTATCGGATTTACGGAAGAGAGTCACGATGAATCGCGGTGGGCCCGCAAAGTAGCAGATCATTGCGGTACAGATCATACCGAGTATATTCTCGAGCCTCGCGAGGCACTCGACATTGCCCGTGACTGGGGCAGCTTATTCGATGAGCCATTCGCTGATTCATCCAGCATCCCGACATTGCTCGTTTCACGGCTCGCAAGCCAGGAGGTGAAAGTCGTTCTTTCCGCCGACGGTGGCGACGAGTTGTTCAGCGGCTACAACACCTATGCCACCGCGCTGGACAGAATTGACAGGCTGACTCGAATCCCGAAATGGATTCAGCGCGCTTCACGAACGGGCCTGGACCTGCTTTCGCCAAGATTCGTTGACACGATGCTTTCCGGAATCCACTTTCCTGATACGAAACGGGACGCCCTCGTGCGAAGTATTCGTGAGTTCCGAGAGATGCTCAAGGACCCAACGCCTGGCGGGCTCATGAACAATCTGATGTCCCATTGGTATCCAGACCAAATCAACAGCCTGCTCGGACACTACGACCGTCCTGAATCGAGCGGTATCTCATATGCGGCAGATCCAGCGATCCAGATCAGTCTCCGGGATTTTCATCACTATTTGCCCGGTGACATCCTCACCAAGGTAGACCGAACTACCATGGCTGTCAGTATCGAAGGTCGAGAACCACTATTGGATCATCGCCTGGCGGAGTTCGCGTTCCGCCTTCCCTCGCACTTGCGGCAGGGCGAGCTGGGAACGAAGCACATACTCAGGAAAATCCTCTACCGTTATGTCCCTCGAGAATTCGTGGACCGCCCCAAAAAAGGTTTCTCCATTCCCAAGCATGCCTGGCTCGAGAGCGACCTTAGGGAATTGGTCGGCGACTTCCTGTCACCGGAGCGCATTCGGAGTGCTGGCATTATGGATCCGCGTCTGGTCAGTCGAGTGATCAGCGATTTTTACGGGGGCAACAAATCCCTGGCAAATCCCCTGTGGTTCCTACTGACCTTCGAAATGTGGAGGAATCGCTGGGCTTGAACGGATTCGATCATGAACAATGACCCCATCCGATATTGCGCACTGTCACTCGCGGGTAATCCTGCAATCAGCGCGGCTGACGACCGATCAGCAACGGTCGCTCATAGCCCGATGGCGAAATCACTTCAATGTCGCTGAAATTCGCGTCCGAAAGGATTTTTCGGGCATACTCGACAGATGCTTTCTCGTAGGTATCCGGATCAGATCTTCCGATTCGGCGCGACGTATTGCATTGAAGTACGAAGGTGTCGGTGATCGTCGACAAATGGCGAGCTATCGCGGCAATGTCGTCGCGATCAAGGTAGTAGATACAGCACAGCGCCATTACGAAGTCGAATTTTCCCAAGTCCATCCTGATGATGTCCATCATATTCGAGTGCAGATATTGGAAGTCGTAATTCGCATTATCAGAATACTCGAAAGCTGCGCGTAAAAACTCCCCTTGCTCGAAGAATTTGTCGTCGAGTTCGACGCCCAGAACTTCGCGCGCACCGTTGCGCAGCAATTGTAGCGAGTTGAATGCGTTATTCGCGCCGAGGTCGAGGACCCTCGCTCCCTGCAGCGGCGGTAAGGCATGCTTCAGTAGAAAGCGCCAGCGGCCATAGCCGTTGCTGTTATCCCACAGATTGCCGATCGAAACGCCCGCAGCGAAGCAAGCCGGCGCATAGACCTCGCTTTCTGGAATCGCTATCGCTCGCTCGCGAAGCGAGTCTGTCGTCAGCTTATTTGTCCCGAAGTGCAAATTAAATTTCTCGATGTCGCAATCCGCCAGGCGCCGGAAGGCACGATCTCCCAGTTTCGGATGATAGGAGGCACTATTGAAATCGATGACATACGGTTTGCCGGAGTCCTTCTCGATAACCACGTTGCCGAATTTAATGTCGCCCCATACGATGCGCTGGCTGTGCATAATCCGAAGCTGGCGAAAGAGATCCTCGATAAATGCATCGTCGACGACAGTTGCAAGTCGCGTTCGCCCTTCTTGAATTCGCGCTAGACGCCTCTCCTCGGGGTCGACATTGGCGAGTTCGTGACGCTCAACGTCTCGGTCGCGCACGATGGCGCCACGGCGAGCGAGCGCTTCGCGAAGGACGGTGCCCGCGACGTACGACATTTCGATCTGCAAGCGGTCGAAATCGATATCGAGAAGGGCGGGCACATTACAATTCGCACGAGCGAGCGTGTCGAGAGCATGGACCTCTGTAAGAAATGCCTGCTGATTGCCGCGATAATCTTTACGTACCGCAAGTATTCCATTTCGAGCGACCAGAGTCAGTCCGAAACGTTTTCTGGGAACAAAGTTCTCCGGGGTGACCGTGGCAATGTCCTCCAGCGCACCCACATCCGATCGCAAAAATCCGTCCTGATCAAATTCACCAACTTCCAGTACCGATGCCGCAGCGATTTCCGCCGATTTCGCATCGTCCGCGTTAAGTACGTCTGTTTCTGCGCGATAGCCACTTTGCCCATGCGTCAACATCGCATCCCGATTCTCGCGAAGACCGCTCAGCGCCGCTGAATCGGACGACGAGAACATCATCCGAATGCGATTATGAATGATCACTCGGGGCGCGCTTAGGCGGGTCGCGAACCGCTCCCAGTAGACATCACGCGCAGTGGCTAGCGCGTTGGCGATCCCTATGTGGCGTACAGATAAGACAATTCTGACTATTCCACGCAGGCGCGGAAAATTCGAAGTAGACATAACGACTCAATGATATCAACTAGTTGGCGTGTCGCATGAACGACGGTTGCCGTCCATACAACGAGAATATCATAGCATGCTTCCGAACTTTTTCAGCAGTAATGACAGCGTCACCCGCACGGACCTATCATTTGGATCCCTTGGGCCGACCCGCCGCAACCAACTTACATTCAATAATTTCAGCATGTCCTGAGACCTCGTTATTCAATGTGAATTTCTCCATGACTTGTTGCTACTCAATGAATTTTCGCCTGATATTTCAAATGGCAATTGACGGAAGGGTGCATGCGGTAAAATGATTGGATAACTCGAGATACCTGTATCAACGAGGCTTACTTTCGATTGCTAACGTGGCAGTACTCAAGACTAAACCAGGCGAACTAAATATACCCGAAGTGTTTCATGCTCGGACCAGCAGACTCTAGAAAACTCTCTCTAATTTCCTTGTGTTCACTCATATACTCTACTTGTTCCATATTCATTTTGGGAGTTACAACTTCAGCGAATTCGTTCCATGAGTACCATTGTAATTCCGTCGCCTCACCACCGGTTCGCTCAGTGGATCCTTTTCCTTTATTGATAACCAGTCGAAATTTCTCGACCAACGATTTGTCGAGATCTGCCAACTCAAAAACCGTTGCCGATGCTTGCGCGGTATCAGAAACAATATCTTCATACTTCACCAGGTGGAAATTGGGATACTCTTCTGCGTCTCGAATCATTCTTTCACAAACGGCTTTATAAAGTGCCCCCACTTCATGTGCCGGTTTTCCCCACCGACGAATATGACTCTCACAAATAGCGAATCCGTTTCTGACCAGACCAAAAAAGGTCGCGTCCGGATACATCTTGGCGAATTCCACAGTCAGGAAGGCCAGACCATTCAGATTCTTACAGAGGAGCCTGGATCGTAGAATTTCATCGTTAGAATACTTGACGGCTTCCGACTTAAATAAGTTCTGTGTTTGCCCCAGCGCTTGGCACTTGTCGTCAAACAATACTCTATCTATAGTGCGTCTACTAAACGCCGAAAACGCTCGACGTGGCTTCAAGCTTCGGATTGAAAAGACATCTTGTCGCTGCGCAATAGCCACAGGTGCGTATCGCAAAAGTTTTGTCACGCGCGTATGAAAATTCTCATCGGGCTTGCCGTGGAATACTTGTTGTGTTTCGCCACGCGGGGAACAGACATCCGGGTGCGAGCGCAAAATGTTAAGCAGAATACTGGAACCACCTCTTCCGAATCCGACTATGAAGATCGGTCTCTGGTTCAGCATTGTCATAAATCTCTAGATCGTTCAATTGTGTGCATTGTAGTTATCAGAACACGCTCGCTCCCCGCCACCATCTTTTCGAACGTAAATTCTTCGGAAACTTTTCGCTCTGCAGACTGACCCATCCTGGCTGCCTCCGAGTCATTTTCCACAACAGACTGTATACAGGTGGCCAAAGCCGATGAATCCCCGACCGGAAAAAGAAGACCGGTTTCTCCATCAATTATCGCCTCTGGCAAGCCACCTATTCTTGGCGCGATCATCGGAACTCCCAGAGCCATTGACTCAAGCATAGCCATTGAGAACGTCTCGACCGCGGTAGAAGCAAGTACCGTGGCGTTGCTTGCAACAATAAGAGGGCGAGTATCCGGGATATTGCCGAGGAACCTAGTGCGATTCGTTAGTCCGGCCGCTTCTGCGTAGGCTTCCATCTCTGGCCGCAGATCGCCATCACCAGCAAAAACCAAGCACGTATTCTCATGATTCCTTGAAAACGCGTCGATAAGGAGCTTATGCCCCTTTTCCGGGCGAAAACCTGCAATGCAGGAAATTACAAAAGTATCCGCCGATATACTCAAATCGGCTCGCAACTGACGCGCCTGCTCAGCAAAATCAACGCGACGGAAACTCTCCGGGGACACCCCATTATGTACCACGGTTGAGGTACGCAATAGCTCCGGATACTTCTTAATCCAATGATCTCGCTGGTGTTCGCACACGAAGACTACGGCGGGCAGGCGGCGTAGCATTCTCCGGTACACCAATCGGCCGTGCATCTCCTGCTTTGGCCCACGGTTGATGGTCGTATGAATTGCAGCGACGACCGGTGGCTTGCTGTCAGATAGTTTCGCTGCAAGCCACGCAACCAGCGTCGCGAATTCCATAACACCTTGCACGACGTTAATCCCTTCCCTGTCGATAATCCCGGCGACCTTGCTAATCAAAGACAGGTCAAATTTGAACTTGCGTTGCACGTGGTGAAACTGGACCTCGTCAGACAAGCGGCCCCGCTGATCAATCTGTGGCTCGAAGCTGCATAGGTGGATTGTATGGCCCCTGGCCGCCAGGCCGTTGGCAAGGTCCACGGCCTGCGTCTCGGCGCCAGCACGTATCAATGATGGCACGACCAAAAGGCACCTCATCCTATTTCTTGGATTCTTTGATTGCGGGTCCATCTGGATACTTCCATCATCATTCATTCAGGCGTACCTCGTGACTAATTCACCGAAGAATTCTTCATAAAGATCAAGTACTCGCTCAGGCGAGTGGTTGCTCGCGAAATATCTTCGGCACTTTTCCCCCTCCGAAGTTCGTTCAGTATTATTCCGTAGCCACGCGGCCACACAGTCCGCCATCTCCTCAACCGTATTAACCTGGCGGCCCAACGGATCTCCTTCGGCACGCGCTCCGCTGTCAACGAAAGATACGGTAGGAATACCGCGCGACCAAGCTTGTAGAAAGGTATTCGGAAAACCCTCGCTGTCTGACGTGTTGACAAATATCGAAGCCTCGTCAAAGTGACCCTCAACCTTTGAAAAAGGTACGAACCCAAGAAACTCGACATTTGGAATCGTTTCCGCACGCGCCTTGATCGAATCGAATAATTGTGCCTCTCCAATACCGGGCCCACCTATCATTTGAAAACGATAAGCCGGCAGCGCCTCCGCAACGTCAAGAAATAACTCTGGCCTTTTGAGTTTTCTAATTGTCGACACCCAAAGAACGTGTCGGTTAGCGGACGCGGCTTGATTCGCAGCAGCCGCGTAGCAATTCGGAATCTGCGTAGAATCTCGCTCGAAATTAAGGCGACAAAGGCGTGCCTGCTCTTCGTTCTGCGTTAGTATCCTGGCAACGTGCCGCAATCCATACTCGTAAATCCAGCGATCTCTCGCGTATCGAATTCTAGGTGTTTTTCGCTCAAAATCAGGATTTCCTGCCGCCGCAAACACAGACTTTTTGGCATGCCGACGCGCAAATGCCGCGACAACTCCAGTAAGCATCCCCGCCGCGCGCTGGTAGTAGATATCCGCATCGCAACGCTTGAGACAGCTCCAGATGCTCGCAAGCCGTGGCCAGACAAACCGCAGAATCGGAATCCCCTCATCAGGCCTGCAAGCCCGAAATACCTTGACGCCATCAATCTCGACCCGGTCTTGCTGGCCGAAGTTGAGACAAATCATGGATACCGGGTAGCCGCGTGCCGCGAGACCTTTGGCTATCGTGACCTGTTGTAGCTCCGCTCCGCCTATCACAGGAGTCTCTTCGTCCCTGGCGAGCAACGGAAACGCATTTGGCGCTACAAAACAGATACTTGGACGTCGATCACTCATGTCGCGATTCAGCCGTGCGAGCGTTCGGCGGATTTCAAGGCAGCGACGATATCCGCTACGGCAACCTCGCCACCCTCTTCTTCTGCATTGACCCGAACCACCCGCATTGGAGGGTGCAAAGATTGCTTGATGCGTGCCATCACTTCAATCATCTCAGTAATGATTTCTACGTCGGCCCTGACAGATTTGCGGGTGAAATGGTCGTTGGGTCTGTTTCTTGCGGACCTCCTGGCAAAGGCCGTCTGTGCACTGACCTCAACAACAATGACAACGTCAGGTGGCTTGATCCTCCGGAACAACATATCTGCAAGCTGGTCCATTTCGAGCCCTCTGCTGTTCCTGTAGAGCGAGATTATTTTGTGGAATAGCCCTTCGCAGGTTATCTGTATGCCTCCGGCTTGCTCGCATAATTCGCGCCTTATGCTGTAACTGGCTATTACAGCAAAAGCGCGCTTGGCACGAAACAGCGTTATCGGTCTCGTCATCACACTCAAGTAGACCGCCCTTGTCGCCAAAAAAAGATTTCGTGGGGCGGCCTTATGGATCTGAATAAGGTCGAAGTTTTGGGCGGCCAGTCCTTCGTCCTTCAGGGTGCCACGCACCCGTTCAGACAAAAACGTCTTTCCCGCGCCAGCGGCACCGATGAACTCAACCAGCATTCCGTCAGATCTCGCTTACTGCCTGCGAATTGCACGACGAACAACAAAGGGACTTGCCTACATATGGCAGTCGCCCCGTCGCCCGGCAACAGCTACACTTAGCGTCGTGTTCCATGTGAGGGATTCAACACTATGTCGGGACTAATGTCACGAGGCGTCATTCTAACTGCCTCCCGACTATCCAATTTCGCAATTCTTATGTTAAGCCCCTTACTGCTGGTACGCATCCTCGATGTCGCGGACTACGGCGCATACCAGGAGTTCATGATCTATGCGACGGTATTCACCACGATCTGTGGACTCGGAATCGATTCGAGCCTGACGTACTTTCTTCCGCGTTACCCAAACCAGGAGCGCGAGTATGTATCACAAAACTCCGCTCTGATCCTTGTCTACAGCTCCGTATGCCTAACTGTTTTTATAATTGCACGCAAAGCTTTCCTCGAAATCGCGAGCTACGATTTTGTTTTACCGCTAGCCACCTACGTCTTTTGCTTCGTAAATCTCAACTGGCTGGAGTATTTCTGGATCGCCAAGCGGAGGACCGACCTCGTTCTCTATTATTCGGCCGGCCGCCTGATATTGAGAGTCACTATCCTGCTTACTGTGGCGTATGTTACCCGTGACGTGGAAAAAATTATATGGTCGGTTGCCGGCGCGGAAGCCCTGCGACTATCCCTCGTCGCCATTTACCTTTTGAAAGCGAACCTGCTGACGGTCAGCATTAGTCCTGCGCGCATACGTCAGCAACTGCGATTCGCCGCTCCGGTCGGCCTGGCCGGGCTGATGCAGCAAGGTAGCCGGAATATCGGCAAGCTGTTTGTCGGTAGCGTGCTGGGACCGGTTGCGCTGGCGTATTATGCGGTTGCCAGTTACGTGTTGCCCATGGTCCTGGTCATTCGCGGCTCGATCGCGGATGTAGTCTTTCCGGAAATGGTGAGGACGAAGAGTAACGCACACGGCGCTTTGCGCCTTTGGCAACGTTCCAACATCGTGTTCTGCTTCCTCCTGTTTCCTCCGTTCGTGTTGTTGACGCACTACGCCGAGCTTTTCGTCACGACGCTATTCACGGAGGAATACAGACCCGCCGTACCCGTATTTCAGATTTATCTGCTCTGGCTAATCCGGCGCTGTTTCAATATGGACACGCTGCTTCGGACCAGGGGCAAGACTGGATTCATGCTCTCTGGAACCGGACTTTCCGTCATCATGAACCTCGCGCTCATGGTCGTGTTATACAAGTGGCTGGGGCTTATCGGCCCGGCAATCGCTTACATAAGCGCGGAAGTCCTGCTCGAACTTTATTACGCGATTCTTGTTAAAAGAGAGTTCGGTCTAAGTGTTGGTACACTGGTGGATTGGAAAGGAATCTGGCGTGTCGGCGCCGGTTGCCTCGCAGGCATCCCACTGTTGTTCGTTGCCGATCAACTTCCCGGCCCGGAGCTCGCACGGGCGGCGGTCGCATCTCTTGCCTTTGTTGCTATCAGCTGGCTTGTGGCCTACCGTTTGGGCGTTACCGATATCGGTCGCCTGGTGAGCTACGCGCGATCGATTGTCGGCAAATTCACACCGTTAAAATAAACAGGACTAGATTGGCGCCGTATCGATTTTTTTTGCGACTCTAATCGACGCCCGTCGCGTGTCGGCAGGCTGATTCCCGGTCTCCGCTATTGCCAGGCGAAGTGTAATGCCCACATATGCCCATATGTAGAGCCACGGTTGGTGAAGCTCCCCAAAGAAAATCGAAACCAACAATGCCAGGAAACCGAACACTAACGCGATCAGCCAAGATCTGGACTCGGATGAGGCGCGACGCAATCCAATCCGAGCCACTCTTAGCACATTGGCTGCTATCAGGCCAAAAAGAGAGACGCCAATCATGCCAAGATTGAACAAAATATTAAGGTAGGAGTTGTGGGTTGCAAAAGTGAAGTTTCTGGATGACTCATAAGCGTACCAACCAAACCCAGTCGCAAAAGACACTGGATAATCGAGCATTTTATCCAATGCTCGCCCCCAAATCATTGTTCGTCCCGAACTCGCCTCGTAGCCGCTTGATTCCAGAATTCCGAAGCGATGAATCAGGAGGTCACCATAACCGACAGCGAACGCACCAATCACTACGACAACACTCAGGAGCAATATGGCGAACGCAGCACGCATAAGTATACGAGGTGGAATATTGTCCCGCAGGTAAATGGCACCGACTACTCCGCCGACAAGCAAACCAACGACCGCGCCCCTTGACACTGCCATCAAAAACGCAATTCCGGAGAGGAACCCACCAATGCCAGCCAATAATTTTTTGAAGCCACTCGCATTCCAGTAGATTACGGCGATCCCAGGTAAGAACAGCGCCAGGAATGACGCGTACTCATTTGCATTACCTATAGGTCCTACCGTCCTGCCTGCTTCATCCGATTTTTCCCCAATTAAGCCGAGATCCGGAATATTCAACATATCGATGACGGTTACGACATTTCCTACGATAACCAACCATACGATACTGCGAAGCAGCCAAATAGCACGTTGAGCATCGCTTACGCCGTAAAAAAATATTAGTAAAACCATTAGATTTTCTATCGGTCCTGCTTTGAGCGTCATTGCTGTTCTGATAGGGCTATATCCTGGATATTTCATGACCAGTAGAATTACAACCCAGCTGAATATCGCATAGCCGACATAGATGACGAACGGCGTAATGACCGATAACAGTTCCAGCTTACGCCGTCGAGTCAACGCGGTCTCCACCGCAAGCGCAAAGAAAATCAGATATAAGAAGCCATTCTTGACGCTTAAACCGGGTGCCAAGCTCAAATCGAAACCCAGCACGCGCGAGGTAAATAGAACGAAAAATAGCGTGAAGAGGAGGTAGTGCATTACTGACAACCGATTTCGCTGAAACAGGCTGGCTTCCTAATCAGTTCAGCCCAGATCAACGAACGAGTTTCCATATCTTTGTCTTGCCGTCACGACCGATGTAGACTTCTTGCAAGCGGTCCGATTCCAGGACCTGGGCGATACCTTGGCCCCGAAACAAAGTTGCCTCCGCAAGGATGTTTGCTCCACTTCCAATGACGAATACGTCAACTTCCGTGCCCTGATCCAACACCGCTTCCAGCTCCGCGCCTGTACCAATAGTCACGGCACCAGTGTACTGATCTACCAACTGTCCATGCCTCATGATTGAATATTTGTGCGAGTTATCTATCTCGCGCAGCCAATAATCTACGCTGCCGAGATAATAAGTTTGCTGTAACACGTCCTCTGCGATCAGGATCGCATCTGCCCCAAGATTTAAACTCTGAATATATTCTGCCGCACCTTTATGATCGGGGTGCACCTCGTATCCTGCATTCACCGTGCGGGTAAGGGCAATTGGATTAATGATCGCCGCGGAAATAAGCAGAAGCCCGGCTATCGTCGACCGTGACATCCTTGAAGTATCGGGAGCACCCGCGAGTTCGCGAGCAGTGTACGCAACGCCGGCGAAGGTACATAGCAGGAAAAAGCCAAGTTGTCCCTGCGCATAACGCGGTGGCGTATCCCACGCAAAAAACCCGAGAATCAGCAACGGAGCCCAAACCGCCATCAGGAAGAAGAGGAAATGAACGGGTAGACGCCGCCCTTTTGCAAAGAGTGTCAGCATAAACAGCACAGCCACGCCGTACATCACACCGGCGACTGGACTGTACTCCAAGAACCTCAGGACAGGCCAGATGCTGGGTGTCCCAATCAACGGTCCTATCAATTTGCGACCAGGGTAGAGTCCCGACTCGTAGAATATCGTCAGATGAGCGGCGGTCATTATTGCCGCGAGCAGTAAAGGCACAAGCAACCAGGATCGTGGCAGATCGGCCACGCGCAACCAGAACACGACACCCAACATAAGCAGAATGCCGCCAACATGGTAATGGAGCACTGCCATTGCGAGCAGTCCGAATCCAAGCAATATCACGGGCACTGTTTTCGACCAATCTGCCCGATAAACGAATCTGAACAGCAGCAACAGAGATAGTGCAGCAATCGCGACGATACTGGCCGCCAAAAGCCACTCATTGCCAGATGTAAGCGTATCGAAAGCCGTTTGAGGAACATCGGCTTTCAATGACGGCGGTCGCTCCGAACCCTGCGGATACTTGGTCGATATCCAATTATCATAAAAATTGAAGAACAGCCCGCCAACTGCGAACGCGATGCCCCCCTGAATAAGCTGCGCCCAAGACTGTCGGCTTAGTCCCGGAAACAAGAATAGCGGGGCGGCGAAAATCGCAAGGGTGTGAAAGTGCAAACAGAGGACCCAAACAAGAAGCGCCAGAATGAGTGAGAAAATACGTTGGTCGCGCTCCCATCGAAACAAACATGCGGCGAACCAGATCACGCAGGTGACAAAAAAAACATACATGCGTGCGGTTTGTGAAATTTCGATCATTCCTGGCAGAAGCGCAATCGTCGCAACGAAAGCAAGGTTGACCTGTGGCGAAAGAAATCGGCGCCCCATGAAAAATGCTGCCAATCCGGTAAGCGAACCCACAATTGCAGACGGCAGACGGAACGCCCATTCGGATTCTCCGAATATCCAGACCGATCCTGACATTAAGTAGACATTTATCAGGGCTCGGGCATAGTACATTCCACTTGGCAGAATTGGCTGCCCGGTCTCGAGGATCGCCATTGCGGGCATCGCCATCGTTTCCTCGTCCCCGTGCAGGCCGACGTTCCCAAGGCCCCAGAAGCGCAGCACGGCGCCGATGCCCAGAATCAGCCACAGCAACGCATATTCCGCGCGCCGGTACTCGCGGGCGGGGGTAACTGGCTCGAACCAACGCGAAATCAGCGCGAGGGGGTCTGCGATTTTGATAGGCATAGACCGCCATATTATACGGGCAGGCACACGACCGAAGTGTGATTTTGCTCACGGGCAAAAACGGAACGTGCGCCGTAGAATAACGCGGAGTCCGGCAACGCTCTGGCTTGCCAGTCCCCAACCTTGTACTCTCTCGCCCTCGCAAGCTGGAAAAGACGCGTTTCGGCGCCGCTGCCGGACGCAAGAACTACCCATCGGAGACCCGACACCGCAATGTCGAAGACAGTCGTACACCTGATTGCCGCCGCGCGGCCAAATTTTATGAAGATAGCGCCGCTGTACCACGCTTTGACCGCGACGGATTGGTGCGATCCACAGGTCGTGCACACGGGTCAACATTATGACTTCAATATGTCGGACGCGTTTTTTCGCGATTTGGCTCTGCCGGCCCCGGCTCACAACCTCGGCGTCGGTAGTGGCTCGCACGCGGAGCAAACAGCCGGCGTCATGCTAGCGTATGAAAAACTGTGCCTGAATAGCCGGCCGGACTGGATCGTCGTCGTTGGCGACGTCAATTCTACAGTGGCCTGTGCCATGGTAGGCAGCAAACTCTGGATTCCAGTAGTGCACCTGGAGGCTGGACTACGCAGCGGCGACCGGCGTATGCCGGAAGAGATCAACCGGCTCGTCACCGACGCGATTGCTGATGTCCTCTGGACACCGTCTGCCGATGCTGACGAAAATCTCGATCGCGAGGGCATACCTGGCTCAAAAATCGACTTAATCGGCAACATTATGATTGATTCGTTCGAGCTGCTTCGCGACAGAATTGAAGGATCTGCGGCTCGCCGTGAACTCGGCCTGATCGATTCCAAATATGCTTTGCTGACCCTGCACCGACCCTCGAACGTCGACGAGGCCGAAACGCTGACAGCGATCATCGACGCGCTCGAAGTCATCGCCGGGAAAATACGCCTTGTGTTCGTATCGCACCCGAGAACGATGAAAAACCTTGACGAATTCGGGTTGACCGAAAGGCTCACGGGGATCACCAATATCGATCTGCTCGAACCGCTGCCGTACATCGATTTCATGAACATAGTCACCGGCGCCCAACTGGTCATTACCGACTCGGGCGGTCTTCAAGAGGAAACGACGTATCTCGGCATACCCTGCCTTACTATGCGGGAAAACACCGAACGACCCGTCACGGTGACGCGGGGCACCAACTTGCTGGTTACGGCTGCCGACCTGCCGGCACAGGTTGATGACATACTGAAGGGCAACTGGAAAAAGGGCCAATGCCCGCCCTTATGGGACGGCAAGACGGCGGAGCGAGCGGTTCGCAGCCTGGCGAGTCGCGCCTTGAAATAACGGTAAAACTGGCTCGAAATGAGCAGCGATGACAGGTCAAACTGGCCCGCGCGAGTTCGCGATTTTTGTCAAATTATGAACACATTATGTATAAGTTGCATTAGACTGATTAGCGGTGTGCGAGGCGTCAATTTTGCTTGCACGCACTTGATTCAGACTTAATTCTGAAATCCCGACTTCATGAGAATTCTATAAGCGACGTCTATGTTACTTGGCGCTCAATCTAGACAAAATATCCCGTATCTTCTGTTGCTTGCATTGCGCCGGGTTTCCGCCGCGGTCATAACAGTGGCCGCATTGCGTTGCACGATGTGGGTCTATGATATCGCCTTCACCGAACCTTACCAGGCCCTGTTTATTATCGCGGCGCTGCTGGCCTTGATGCTGTTCCCGAGCAGGACGGAGGATGCCGATGTCCTGCCGCCAAAGGTCGTGAATCTGTCGATCGCGATCATTGCTTCCTGGTTTCTGCTCGTCGCGCTGCTGCTGATCTTTGGCTATGCCACCAAGACTTCGTCGATATTTTCACGCAAAGCCCTTTTTACGTGGATGCTGGTCACACCGCCGCTGCTTATAAGCGCGGACATCGTCGCGAGAATCATCATATCCCGCGTACTGCTGTCCGTTGGCAACCGGCGACGCGTCATTATCGCTGGCGCAAGTGAACTTGGACATCAACTGGCAACGAAAATCCAGTCATCGCCTGTGTCAGGCATGCAGATACAAGGATTCTTTGATGATCGAGGCATGGAGCGGCTTAATAACCACCCGTCGGGACCGCTGCTCGGTAATCTGAAGGAGCTTCCCGCATACGTACGCGAAAACGGCATAGACCTGATATTCATCGTTTTGCCAATACGCAACATACAGCGCGTCACCGAGCTACTGGATGCACTGCATGACACGACCGCTTCGATCTATTATGTACCCGATGTCTTTGTCTTTGACCTGATCCAGTGCCGCACGAGCAGTATCGATGGAATGCCCGTCGTTGCACTGTGCGAGACGCCGTTTCAAGGTACACAGGGCATCGTCAAGCGCGTCAGCGACTATGTCATCGCATCGATCATCCTCATACTGACCAGCCCATTAATGATCGCCATCGCATTGGCGATCAAATTGACGTCGCCCGGTAAAGTGATCTTCAAGCAGCGGCGTTATGGGCTCGACGGCCGCGAAATTATTGTCTACAAGTTTCGCACGATGACGGTCGCAGAAGATTCCGACGTCATCCGGCAAGCGACCAAGGATGACGACAGGATCACAAAAGTTGGCGCGATACTGCGAAAATATTCACTGGACGAATTGCCGCAGTTCATCAACGTGCTGCAAGGCCGAATGAGCGTCGTCGGGCCCCGGCCGCACGCCGTCGCTCACAACGAAGAGTATCGGCCATTGATCAAAGGCTACATGGTGCGCCACAAGGTCAATCCGGGTATTACCGGGCTTGCCCAGGTCATGGGCTATCGCGGCGAAACCAGCACTGTCGATGCCATGAAGAAACGCGTGGAACTCGATCTGGAGTATTTGCGCAACTGGTCGCTAGCGCTCGATTTACGAATAATTCTCCGCACCGTTCAGACCGTCTGGAACGACAAGATGGCCTATTAGCCGACGCGCTAATCGGCAACGGGCAGCCGCAGCGTGAATGTCGTGCCCTCGCCCACATCTGAATTGACGTCCATCTGTCCGCCCAACTGTCGCACATAGTCGCGTGCCTGATACGCACCGATTCCCATGCGCTGATCGCCCTTGGTGCTGTCGAACGGACGGAACAAGCGCTCGCGGATGAACTCGGCGCTCATCCCCTGGCCATCGTCGGTCACAGACACCCTTACCCAGTGGTCGTCCAAGGTGGTAGCCGCGACCTGTATGTGCCCGGTCTCATCGGTTGCGTCCTGGGCATTCCTTATCAGGTGCTCGAACACGCCGGTGAGGCGTTCCGGATCTGCCGCCAGCATTACCGCGTCAGCCGGCAATTCGAGGGCCGGCAGCGGCGATCGCGAGCGACAGCGGTCAACTGCTTTCTTCAGCGCATCGCGAAGATCCGTCTTTCGCGTCGTCGGGGCTTTGGTCGCGCTCGTCAGCTGTTCCATTAGCCGATTCATCCTGGCTACGGAGTGCGCGATCGTGTCGATCGTGTCGTCAATGAACTTCGGGTTGTCGCGGAACTTCTCCGCGTTCTTGACGACCAGGGATTGCTGGGCGATCAGATTGTTCAGGTCGTGCATGAGAAACGCCGTCAGTCGATTGTACGCGCCGAATTGCCGGCTTTCGGCCAGGCGCTTGTCCGACTCGGCCTGGTTGATGTGCATCGCCACATGACGGCCTACCGTGCGCAACAGGTCATGGTCTTCGAAATTCAAGCTGGGAACGACACGCGGTTCCAGCAAGACAACGAAGCCGTACAAGCGCTTGCCGAGAAAGAGGGGCACAACCAGCCACCAGTTGCCGCCGCCAATCAACCAGCTGTCGAGCTCGAGGTTCTCGTAACGATCGGGATGATTGCGCATCTCTTCGAGATCGACGATCCATTGCCGCTCCTGCAGGAACCGCACAAGCTCTGAGTCTGCGGCGATCTGGGCCGCGTCCGGAATTGAACAACGCCACGATCCCGCCGGCAGATACGCTGTGCTGGCCCGCTCCTTTATCCAGACCACACCTCCCGGACTGTTGACGATCTGTGCCACGGCGCGCACGGCAGCCTCGCCGACATCGTCGAGTCCAAATTTGGACAGGGTCGCGATAAAGCGCAGCCATTCCTTGCGATAGTCGTATTTGTACTGCAGGAAGGTCTTCATTAGCGTCACTCGTACGCGCGCACGAATGCGCGCTGACGCGAAGAGAACGACGGCAGCTACGATTGCGGCCACGACCAGCACGATGGCCGCCACCTGGCTCCAGGATCCGCCATAGCTCTGCACATAGCGATGACCGATGGCGACCAGCACGATGTACACAGCGACGACCGTTGCACCGAACAGATGAAACGCGATTTGCCGCGGTACCTGCCCTTCTGGCGACAAATGAGACCTGCGCCAGATGCCGAGCGCCAGCGGCACCGCCAGCAACGCGTTCACAAAGCCTCGGGCGGCCCAGTACTCGGGCCCGGTGGAGGGGCCCGCGAGCACCAGGCCGTACATAACCAGGTCGAACAGGAAGACGCCGGCTATCGCGATGCACAGATAGGCGACATCGGAGCGTGCGTCATGCGGAGCGCTGCGGTACAGCTGCTCCGCGGCCAGCACGATCAGCAGGGAAAGCACGTAGCCGCCGCTGACCCACACCAGTGTCGACGGCGGGTCATCGGCTCGCAGCAGGAAATAGACCACCGGCAGTCCGGCCAGCAGGAGAACGAGTACGCCGTAGCCCGAGCGTAGCTTTTCCATGAGGCCGGTTGCGGCGACCTCCCGCAATATTGCAAGCGACGCGATCAGCCATGCCAGGCCTCGAGCCCATTCGAGTGCGGTAACAAGCGCAAACGCCCGCGTGAGATCCAGAAAACCGGCAATCCAGACGCCCGCCCAAACGAGGCTGATGCCGGTAGCCAGCGCCGGCAGACGGGACTGATCGCTGCGCTGCCAGCCGCTCAACAGCAAAATGGTCAGCAAGGCATAAACGATCATCGCAATCGCGTAGCCCAGCGCGCCAATCTCGTTCGTGTCCATCATTGAGTGAAACTACCTGGCCGCAGTATGGCTATGGTAGCAATTAGTTACGGTGTTAGGGATCGCCTTCCAGACGAGCTGCCGGCTCAGGACGGACCCGCGACGGCTCTCGCTTCACATGAGCTCTGTGTAGTACGCAGCCTACCTCTAGCTAAAGCGATTTGTCAGAGCTTCGGAACCGTCTTTGGTTGATAGACAAACCACAGATTCACCTGGTTGGAGTTTGCGCTTTCTCCGAGATTCTCGCCGCGATCTTGTACCGTGTAGCGATAATCAGCTTCGATCACGAACGACCTCGTCAAGTACCAGACGAGGGACGAGCGGAGCTGAACGTAATCCCTCTCCACGAGTGACGTTATGCCACGGGCACCCTTTGTCTGGTACGCACGAACACCCAGTCCGGCCGATATTTTCTCGTTCAGCCGCCGCCGGAAATTAAGATTCAGAGCGTCGCGAACTGACCCTGCCCCCGAACCACCAGCACTGACCGAGCGCCTATACTGAGCTAGAAGACGAATTGTCTGCAATGTGCGTGTGAGCGTGACACCACCAACTAATTCGGCATCGCTCTCGGAGCCGGGAATGTCAGTGTCCTCAAATCCAATGGTAACCCGGACTTGCGTCTTTTCGGACAGCTTCCGTCCGATTACCGCCGATACCCCGTATGCATCGGTCTCCAGCGGCGAATCTTCTGCTTCATACCTGCGACCCGTCAGCCAGATCGCCCAGTCGGTGACATTCGAGAATGTTCGCCCGTACTTGAGACTAAGCCGAGCGTCCGAGTAATCGGTCAAGAGCCCTGAAAAAACATCGTCATATTCGGCATCGACGTAGTTGAAAGCCGCGCCGATTGTCGACACATCTGACAGCTGATAATCCCAGTAAGGCGACACTCGCCATTGCGTGCGATCACCGAAAATCTGAACCCGACCGGTATCATCGTCAGTGATTTCATCAGGATCCTCGATTTCGAGATCAGAATCCGCACGTTCAGCTCTTCTCACTGATTCCTGCTCAAAGTTGACGCGGAATCCGACAGTGCCCAGATTCCCCCGGCTACGAAAATCGGATCGCAGGAAATAATCGTCCGAATCGAATGCGGCTTCGGCATCGTAGTTTCTGCTTACAACTCTCGGCTGCAATGAAAACGACGTTGTTGGAGAGGCGTACTTGATATTGACCCTCGCATCCAGGAGCAATCCCGACAGATTCACTTCTTCGTCAGTTCGAGTGGACAGCCTGGCGTTATCGTCGCTTTCACCACCGACTTTGAAAACAGGCTCAAATTGCCATGCCTGGGCCAGTGCCGAACTGGCCGACGCGAAGCCGAAAATCGCTACGCACAGCGCACAGAGTGTTGGCGGACGGAGGAGTCGTAATCTATTGTTTTTCATCGTATTTTTCGCATAATTTCAGAGAGATACAGCATAATACTACCAGAACGCCTGTGGGCATCAGGGCAGCCCGTCGATCAACGCAAGGATCTCGGTGACCTTTTGTTGCATCAATGCCGTGTCGCTTCGACTTTCGATGTTCAGCCGAATGACGGGTTCGGTATTCGATGCACGCAAATTGAAGCGCCAGTCTTCGAACTCCAGACTGACGCCGTCTGTTTCGTCAACCGATTTTGCGTTTGCTTCGTAAGCGTTTCGGATCATGCCGATTGCTTCCGCAGCGTCCGTTACCTGCCGATTGATTTCGCCACTGGCGGGATATGCCTGCATGAAGGCCTCGACGAAAGAAGACAACGGTTTCCCGGATACCGAGACCATTTCCGCTACGAGCAACCACGGAATCATGCCGCTATCGGCATATGAAAAATCACGGAAATAATGGTGTGCGCTCATCTCACCGCCGTACACGGCGTCAACCTCACGCATTTTTTCCTTGATGAACGAATGCCCGGATTTACTCTGCACCGCCTCACCGCCGCCCGCTTTGACGACGTCCAACGTGTTCCACGTCAGGCGCGGGTCGTGGACGATCTTTGCGGCTGGATTTTTTCGCAGCAGACTTTCTGACAGCATGCCGACGATGTAATAGCCTTCGATGAAATCGCCCTTTTCGTCGAACAGGAAGCATCGGTCGAAATCACCGTCCCAGGCGATGCCCATGTCCGCGCCCTGTGACACGACAGCCTCTGCCGTTGAGGCTCTGTTCTCTGGCAACAAGGGATTCGGTATGCCGTTCGGAAAGGTGCCATCGGCCTCGTGATGTACTTTGATGAACTCAAACGGCAAGTGTGGTTCCAGCGCATCAATCGCCAGTCCCGCGACACCATTGCCCGCATTCACGACCAATTTGAGGGGCTTCAGCTTTTCGATATCGACACAAGAGAGGATATGGCTGCTGTACTCAGCAAGGATGCTGGTTTCGACCCTTTGGCCCTTCTTGGCCACACTTCGCCGATCATCTTGCTCAGCCAGCGCTCTGATCTCGGTCAGGCCCGTATCAGCGCTGATTGGCCGGGCATCCTCTCGTACGAGTTTCAATCCGTTGTAGTCCGCCGGGTTGTGGCTGGCCGTCACCATTATTCCGCCATCCGTCTTCAGATGCGCCGTCGCAAAGTACACCATCTCGGTGCCGCAGAGGCCGATATCGAGCACCTCGACACCGGCATCAGTGAGGCCCCTTACAACTGCGTCGGTTAGCTCGCCACTCGACAAGCGCATATCGCGGCCGACCACGATGCGTTTGGCGCTCAGAAACACCGCCGTCGCGTTACCAATTCGGTACGCGATGTCAGTGTTGAGCTGGTCGGGAATCCGGCCACGAATATCATACGCTTTGAAGCAGTCGATATTAATCGTCATTCTGTACCGTCCGTGTAGGGTCTCAACATCCTGGGCCCTGTAACCCGGATGCAATTATTATTCGTCGAGATCGAGGCGGAATCCGATGTTCCAGTTACTGAATTCTCCGGATTCATAATCGCCGGTAATCGACAAGCCTTTGACCAGTTCGAAACCGAATCCCACGCCGAAGAGAGTATCCGTGTCAAACAGACCAGTATTCAGGTCGACATCGCCAACGCCGGAGTAGCGGGCGTGTGCCCTGAGTTCGACACGCGTTCTGACCAAGGAGCGAATACCCAGTGTGACGCCCACGCCCTGGTCATCGCCGTCAAAATTTTCGCCGGCGAAACTACCGAAATCGAAATCCGTACTGTCATACGACAGAGCGCCGTACACATCCGTTTTAGGTGTTAGGGACCACTTGAGGCCGATGCCGCCACGGACAGTGGCAAAGTCAAACTCGTCTTCGGCTGGAAACTGCCCCTGTGCATTGCTGACCAACGCACTAACATCGATATCCGACGAACTGTAATCCATGAAGGCAAACAGGTTCTTCCACGTGCCAACAGAGCCGCGGAACTTAATGCCATTTCCGTCTTGTCCAGAGACATCAACCGTCTGGCCGAGCACGGTATCGGTCAGTGATCCGCTCCTGTCGACATCCTGACCGACGTATGAAATTTCAAACCAAGAATAACGAACATCCTGCGCCAATGCGGGCGACGAAGCTGCCATAAGCAGTAACGCTGCGACAATTTTTGCAGACGAATTAGACATTTTCGGATCCTCGTTGATTTTGTTTCTGCACGGCGACCTGAATTATCGCACGGTTCGCCTGCCATGCGGCCAGGTAGGCTGCGAGTGCGAGAAAGAACAACAGTAACGGGCCTGTCGCGCCGCCACCACCGCCGCCGCCGCCGCCGCTTCCAGTCGCCGGTGTGACATTCACGGTACGCGTGATCGGCGCCGCCTCATTGCCCGCAGAGTCCGACACATTATACGTAACCGTATAGCTTCCAACGAGGGCTGTATTCACCGCGGCGGATACGACAATCGCGGCGCTGATATCGCCGTCGATGTTGTCCTCCGCAACCGCGCCCTGATCGACGTAGTTGCTGCCTGCGGGGACGTCCACCGATGCGGCGCCATTGAGTGTCAGTACCGGCGACACCGCGTCACCGCGCCCCAGGTTGCCGAAGCCATCGTTCAGGTACACGCTGCTTCCGGCCTGCGGTGCACCCCCCAGCGCGAGATCAACGCCGCCCGGATCGCCGACATCGGTGAAGCCGAGTTCGGCGAGCACACCAACGACAGCGCCGCCGTCCACGATTTGTTCGCCGTGCAGTTCGAAGCCATTACCCGTCGCCGTCCAGATCTGGTGCACGCCGCTTGCGTTGATGAAGACGAGGTCGGTCAGTCCGTCGCGATTCACGTCCCCGGCATGAATGTCATTGGTCGCCGAAGTTCCCAGCAACGCGAACGGATTTCCAAAGCCCCCGGAACCGTCGTTGATCAACACCGGGTTTGCCGGCAGGTCGCCGTTTGTCGTCGGAACCCTGCCGAAGGCCAGGTCAGGCGCCGCATCGCCACCAAACTGACCGACCGTCACGGCTACGGCGTCGCCAATCGACAGGGAATCACCCGTATCGAATCCATCAACGCCATTGTTGAGCCAGACCTGGCTGTCGCTACCCACGTTGGCAAATACGATATCCGGACCAGAGGCACCGTCGAAATCAGCGACAGCAATTCCGTGGCTGTCCGCGGCGCCCAATGTCGCATAAAGACTGAAGTTGCCAAGACCATCCCCCAGGTACACCGGGTTCCCGTCAATTGTCGCGAAGACAATATCCATGTTGCCGTCGCGATTAAAATCAGCGGCAGCAACGTCGTGACTCGATGTCGGGGCCAGCACTGCATTCACCGCGACTTTGCCTTCAACGCTGCCCGCGCCCGGCGCGGATCCGGGTTGCGCCACCAGCGTGAAGTTTCCGGCACCGTCATTGCCGTAGACCCCGTCCGGCTGCCCGTCACCGTTTGCAACAGCCAGATCGAGCGTGCCGTTATTGTCGAAGTCGGCTAATTCGATGCCTTCGTTCGCGGAATTGTCGGGCAGCGAGATCGGAGGCGTCACAAAGGCCCTGAAGCCGTCGCTCAAATAGATCTGAACGGGCTGCCCGGCGACGGTGCCAATGACAAGGTCTGCCGCGCCGTCTCCATTGACGTCACCGGTGGCCATTGAC
>JABDNG010000130.1 GCA_013001045.1 Woeseiaceae bacterium
ATGCTCGAGTCCATCGGTTTCTTCGAAGGCCCAACTATTGCAGCGCACGTGGTTTGGCCAACCGCGGCCGAAATTCCGATTCTCGCCGAGCGCAAGGTTGGTGTGATTCATAACCCGACCTCGAACATGAAAATTGCTTCCGGTATCTCGCCGATCACCGACATGCTGCAGGCAGGCGTTCGCGTTGGACTGGGCACCGATGGCGCAGCCAGCAATAATGACCTCGACATGTGGGAAGAGATGCGTCTCGCATCCCTCTTGCAAAAGGTCGATCGCATGGATCCGGAAGTAATGTCGGCATCGACCGTACTCACGATGGCAACCCGTGGCGGCGCGACGGCAATCGGTCTTGGGGAAATGATTGGGTCTCTGGAGGTCGGCAAACGCGCCGACTTGATTCAGGTCGTATTCGATGACGTTCACCACGTACCCACCTATGACGTCATATCGCACCTGGTTTGGGTTACCGATGAACAGGATGTCGCGTCGGTCGTTGTCGACGGAAAAGTGCTGATGCACGAGGAAGAAATGCTCACCATCGACACGAGCCGCGTCGCGGCCGAAGCCAGAGCGCTTGCAGGCCGTATCCAGGCCGCACTCGACGAGAGGAACCGGGCACCGCAACAAGAATAATTCCGAGGAGAACAACATGGGGAAGAATATTGCTGCCGGTCTCGCCGGCGTCGTTATCGCCATTGCGCTGGTCTGGCTCATCGAGATGATCGGGCATTCGGTTTATCCGCCACCGGCTGACCTGGATTTTGCAGACCCTGACGCAATGCGCGCTTATATCGCAACCCTACCGATTGGCGCGTTCGCATTCGTCGGCGGAGCATGGTTCATCGCAACACTGGTCGGCACCTCTGTCGCGTGCAGGATTGGCGGCGCAAAACCGCTTATATTCGCGATCGTGGTCGGCGGTCTCATGCTGCTCGCGACGCTTGCTAATCTCATCATGATTCCTCACCCACTCTGGTTCTCGAGTATCAGCGTGCTCGGCATTATTCTCGCGGCATGGCTGGGCATGACGTTCGGCGCAGGCGCAAAGAGCGTCGACGAATGACAGCCGTTCAGGATCGGCTGACTGATAACCATTGCTACGGTTGCGGCGCCGACAACGACAAAGGCCTGCAAATCAAGAGTCACTGGCAAGGTGATGAATGCGTTTGCCACTACACCCCGCGGCCGGAGCAATGTGCCGGCCCGCTGCATTATGTGTACGGCGGCACGATTGCGAGCATCATCGATTGCCACAGCGTCAACACCGCGATGTCCAATTACTACAAACGGGAGGGGCGCGAGGTTGGCGAAGGCCCCGAGATCTGGTGCGTGACAGGACGCCTGACGGTGACGTACCTGGCGCCGACTCCGATCGGTGAAGAGATCGTATTGCGAGCAAGCATCGAGGAGTGCGGCGAGAAAAAGACCCTGGTTAAATGCCGGGCCTTTTCGGGCGAAACGCAAACCGCCGAGGGTGAGGTCGTCGCAATTCGTGTCCCCGAGTCTTGGCGGGCCGCCAGCTAAGCTGTTGTCTCCAATACAAGTAATTGACCCGGAAAAGGCGAACTACATCACTCAACGCAAGGTAAAACGCCGCTAACCTGATCCTCATGAAGGCCGGGCAAGTCGTTGCTCGTGCTGCTGCAAGGTGGGCTGATTGAGGGACAAGGACAAAATAACGCATTCGCGGGCAGCGTCGGACGACGCCCTGCCGGACTGGACGTTTATAGCGTCCGATGACGGCACACTTGTCGAAACGGTATCAGGCGCTGCAGTTGCAGAACGCTTCTGTGCCGGCCTGGAGGTGGGATCGGATATAACGTCAGGCCTGCCCCGCGACGTTGCCGAGCTCGTGAAGGTGAATTTCGGCAAAGCCCTGCGCAGCCGTGCTGACGTAAGCTTTGAGTTTCGCCTTGAGGACCAAGATCGCCGCGGTCATTTCGAATTGCGGCTGATTGTCGTCGGCCGCAAGAAGGTCATGGGGATACTGCGCGATCTGCAGCGCTTTCCTGCCGCCGCTGCACCGGTCAAGCCGTCCGACGTGAGCGCCTCTGCTCCCATCCCTGTTGCCGTGGCCGTCCTTGACGCGGCTGTCAGCGACGCCAGACTTCGAGAACGTGGCATCGCCGTCATGGTCGTTGGTCTCGAGCAACTCGTCACCCTGACGAAACGAATCGGAAAGCCCGTTCGACGCGCGATGTTCTCGATTGCCGCAAAGCGCATGGAAGACTGCCTCAGATCGCCGCAGAGGAATAACGTTACTGGGTCGGAGGATCTTGGGTTCACGAATCTCGCCCGACTTGGCAGCGAGGAGTTTCTGATTGTGCTGAGCGACGTCGAGCAGCGTGAAGCTGTCGGGCAGGTCGCAGACCGCATTCGGCGAGCCTTCGCTAATCCGCTGGCTTATGAGGGTCACGAATTCACCATTGAACCCGCAGTCGGTATCGCGCTTCATCCGACGGATGGCGAAACTTCGGACGAATTGCTGAAGCACGCACGTGTGGCGCTCGACGAAGCAAGCATTCGCAGCGATCAGGGCTATGAGTTCTATTCCAGCACCATGCGCTTTCGCGCTCTGCAACGACTCGATCGCAAGACCGAGCTCGGCTGGGCCATCGAGAACGACCAGCTCGGCCTGCGTTACCTGCCGAGAATAGACCTCAAAACCGGTCACGTCGGCGGCCTCGAAGCGCTGCTGCGCTGGGAGCACCCCTTGCGCGGCACGGTCGGACTCGACGAGGTGATTCCCCTGGCAGAGGCGACCGGCCTGATGCGACCGCTGGGTGAGTGGATACTGGGGTCCGCCTGCGCGCAGGCTGCCCGTTGGCAGGACGACATCGACGGTATGCCGCCCGTTTCAATCAATCTCTCCGAATCCGAATTCACACGCGAGGGTCTCGACGCCGTTATCCTCAACGCCCTCGACGCCACCGGGCTGAGGCCCGACGGCCTGGAACTCGAGATCAGCGAAGAGACGCTGATGCGTGCCGCTGACGCTGATGTCATTCTCGAAAAGTTGGGCAATATTGGCGTGGGCCTCGTCATCGATGATTTCGGCGTGGGCTATTCCTCGCTGGGACGCCTGACGCGGCTGCCCGTGAAGGCGATCAAGATCAATCGTAAGTTCGTCGAGCGATGTCAACACGATAACGCCGAGCGCTCGGTTTGTTCGGCCATAATTGCGCTTGCCAAGAGCCTGGACCTTACGGTTGTTGCAGTAGGCGTCGAGAGCACGGAGCAAATTGATTTCCTGCGCGAGCACGGCTGTCACGCCTTGCAGGGCTTCTTGATTACGGAACCTTTACTGCCCCGTGACGTGGAGGATTTTGTGACCCCACACCTCGGCAATTCGTCAGAGTCCACCGTTGTTGATCTCGACACGATACGCACCCGATTTCGACTTTGCGGCGCGATTTGACACAGCCATTATGTGACGCACGTCACACTTTGCCACCACCTCGACAACGGCCATACACCTCACAAGCCGTCCTCCATTTGTTCCAATAGCATCACGCCGACAAGCAAACCGAGTCGACCTGACATTGAACGAAAAGGACCTGGCTATGAGCCATTCAAGATCGCAGAAAACATCGCTAATCGTCGCAACGCTTGCAGTCGCTGCGGGCTTCGTCGCGTTGTTGTCAACGACCGAGCCCGAGATCCGCACGAGCTATATCGTGCAGGGTACGAGCCTCGACGCTGTACTCGCAGCGGTCAACGCGCTCGATGCCGAGGTCACGCACGAACTTGCGGTCATCCGCGCCGTTGCGGCCAACCTCACAGACAACGAGGTGGAAACGCTGCGGGCTCATGCGGCAATCAATCGCCTGTACGGGAATGCGGCTGTTGAGACGGCGGGCAAGCCCAATAAGAGCGGCAAAGAGGCCGGCGATTCGGGGACAACGGAAGAAGACATGCCGGGCGATGGCTACTCGGAATTCCCGAGCCTTGTCGAGGCGGACACCTTACATGACCAGGGCATCGACGGTTGGGGCGTTACGGTTGCAATCATCGATTCAGGAATCTACAGCGGCCCGGGTATTACCCAGGATCGCTACAACATGGATCGCATTGTATATGTCTACGACGCGACAACGGACGTCGGCTACACGGGCTCGGGCTCGCGCCGAGAAAGGACGGACTTCGACGAGTTCGATATCGACGACAGCGGCCACGGCTCGCATGTCGCCGGTGTCGGTTTCAGCAGCAAACTCTCCAATGTTGGCAAGTACAACGGTATCGCACCGGCAGCCAGGCTCGTCGCCGTTAAGGTCTTCGATGCGGACGGTCGCGGCACCTACGCTGACGTGATCCGCGGCGTCGACTGGATCGTGGCCAATCAGCAGAATCACCAGATTCGTGTGCTCAACATGTCGTTGAGCGCGACGCCCCAATCTCATTACTGGGACGACCCGCTGAACCAGGCCGTCATGGCAGCCTGGAACGAGGGCATCGTGGTCGTGGCATCCGCCGGCAACTCGGGTCCCGACGCACAGTCGATCGGCGTGCCGGGTAACGTACCCTACGTAATCACCGTCGGCGCGATGACCGACAGCTACACGCCGGCCGACGGCAGCGACGACAAACTCGCCACGTTTTCGGCCGCCGGACCGACTTATGAAGGCTTCGTAAAACCGGAAGTCGTTGCACCGGGCGGCCATATCATGGCCTCGATGAGCGACCAAGACCAGATCGCTATTGATTACCCGAATTTCTACCTGGGTGCGAACTTCTTCGAGATGTCCGGTACATCTCAGGCGACGGCTGTCGTCAGCGGAATCGCAGCCCTTATCTTGCAGATGGAGCCCGGTATTTCTCCTGACGCCGTCAAGTGCAAGATAATGAAGGGCGCACGCCCGGCATTGGATGCGAACGGCGGTCTTGCCTATAGCGTCTTTCAGCAAGGCGCCGGCATGGTCAACGCCTACGACGCGGTCTTCGACTGGACACACGACTGTGCCAATAACGGACTCGATATCCAGGCCGATATCGCGGGCACAAGGCACTTCGGTGGCCGCGCCAACCAGGATGCAAACGGCGACTACTACCTCATGGGCCTCGATGGCTACCTGTGGAGCAACAGCGGTGTTGCCAACGACGGCTACCTCTGGTCCAACGGCTATCTCTGGAGCGACGGCTACCTCTGGTCGGACGGCTACCTCTGGACCGACAGCGATGTTGGTGCGAACGGTTACCTCTGGTCGGACGGCTATCTCTGGTCCAATGGCTACCTCTGGACGAATGGTTACCTCTGGTCGAACGGCTACCTCTGGTCCAATGGCCTGACGGAGTCGATGTCGATCAATACCTGGGTCAACCAGGAGTAATCCGGCCCTAACCAAACCCAAGCGAGGCGTTATCGGGGCCGGTGCCACAA
>JABDNG010000044.1 GCA_013001045.1 Woeseiaceae bacterium
ACGGCGTCGGGACCGCCGGTCTCGATACCCAGGGATTCTGGCACCCCCAGTCGTAGTTCCTGTGCGGCCGACAAAAAGGAGTTGCGCAGGCTGGCGCTCTCATACTGGTACCCGAGCTGTTCGAAAACATCGGCGAGCAACTGTTTGGCATTCTCGTTAGTCGGCTCCGCGTAGACCAGCTTGTTCACGAGCTCCATAGCGTGGCGATAGTTACCCGCATCGTAAAGGCTTCGAGCCTTCGCGAGAATGCTGTCGGCACCGCCCATCATCTCGACGTAGAGAGGCGCCGAGTCCGCAGGAGACAGGGGTACCAGCGTCGCGGGATTGCCGTCCCAGTAACCGAGGTAGCGATTGATCACGGCGCGGGAGTTATGAAACTCGGAGCCATGGTACTGGCGCACCGACCACTGTTTCTGGAGGCTCTCCGGTACGCGGTACTGGTTATGGATTTCGTTGATCGTGACGCCCTGGTTGGCGAGATGCAGGACCTGGTTATTCAGGTTGGCGTACGCGTCGCGCTGCGCGCGCATAACTTCCTGAATGCGTTCGTTGCCCCATCGTGGCCAGTTGTGCGAGGCGAGCATGACGTCGGCTTCGCCGCCGAAACGATACAAGGCTTCATTAATACCCTTGGACCACATCAGCGCGTCGCGCACGAGCGCGCCGCGAAGCGTGTAGACATTGTGAATCGTCGCCGTGATGTTCTCGGCGGCCCAAAACGTCTTCAGGTCGGGGAACCAGGTATTCATCTCGGCGGGCGCCTCGGTGCCCGGCGTGTTCTGAAAGACCATGCGAACACCGTCTATCGTGTGTTCCTCGAAATCGTCCTGGATGACTTGTGTCGGCGGGACCAGGCCGATCGTGCCGCTTGCGGTCGCCTTGCCAATTGCGGAATCGATCTGGCCGAACGGGCTGACGGGCAATACGCGGCCATACTGATACGACGCGCGCCTTCCCATTGCCGTGCCCGCGTAGACATTTTCTGCGATGGCATTCTCGATAAATCCGCGCGGCGCAATAATTCGCACATTTTCGGATTGGATTTCCGCATCGTCGAGGACGCCGCGGATGCCGCCGAAATGATCCGCGTGCGAGTGCGAATAGATCACCGCCACGACCGGCCGCTCGCCAAGCTGCTCGTTCGCGAATTGCAGCGCCGCCGCCGCCGTTTCCTTCACCAGCAGCACGTCGAACAGGATCCAGCCCGTGTCGCCTTTGATCAAGGTCATATTGGCCAGGTCAAAACCGCGCACCTGGTAGATCTTGTCGGGGACGACCTCATATAAACCGTAGTTCATATTGAGGGTTGCCTGCCGTTGCAGTGACGGATGAATACTGTCGTAGTCCTCGTCCGACAACAGGAAATCGTACTGGCCGATGTCCCAAACGACCTCACCGGATTCGCTGCTGATGCGGCGATAGGGCGGCGCCGCAATAAAGCCGCGCCGTTGCTCCTCGAAGTCGCGCTGATCCTCGAACGGCAGGCTTCGTCGCAGTGCCTGCTGGTGCGCAACGGTGAATTCGGATGGCGCGTTGATCGTGCCGCTGCTGGTCGAGGGCGGGGCTTCGCTGCAGGCTGCAACGGCCAGGGTCAGAATAGCGGTAGTACAATGAGCGATTCGTCTGGACATGAGGCCTCCTGCGGTTCGGGTATCAATAATGGACGCCATTGATACCGCTCTTGTTGTTACGCTGCCTGTGTTTCGGGAACGTCGATTTCAGTCCTCGGCTTAACGAGATAGCTTGCCAGGGCGGGCAACAAGATCAGGGCGCCAAGCATGTTCCACAGGAACATAAACGTCAGCATCAAACCCATGTCGGCCTGGAATTTTATGGCAGAGAAGATCCAGGTGCCGACACCGATCGCCAAAGTAAACCCGGTGAAAGCGACGGCCATACCCGTCGTGGTCAACGTCCTCGAGTACGCTTCGTAGACAGATAAGCCTCGTTCCAGGTAACTCTCCATCTTGCTGTAGATATAGATGCCATAGTCGACACCGATGCCGACGCCCAGGGCGATAACAGGCAGGGTCGCAACTTTCACGCCGATGCCCAGTAGAGCCATCAGCGCCTGACCGAGCACTGACGTCAACGCCAACGGCACGATGATGCAGACAACGGCGCGCCATGAGCGGAACGTCAGAAAGACCAGGAAGCTGACGACGCCGTACACCAGCGCCAGCATCTGGTATTGCGCTTTGCTGATCACGATATTGGTGACGGACTCGATACCGGCGTTGCCGGCGGCGAGAACGAACCTGATGTAACCGGTGTCGCCGGCGGCGAGTTCCATATCAAAGTCTTCGCTGTTGTATTCCTCGGCAAAATCTTCAGCGACACGAATGACTTCGCTCAGGGTTTCGGCTTTGTGATCATTCAGGAAGATGAGAATCGGCGCCATGCTGCAATCGGTGTTCATCAGGTTACTGGGCACCTGCTGCAGCGAGTTGTTCAGGATGTACCGGTTTCGACTCAGGGTATGCCACTTCGGATTCCCCTCGTTCATCGCCATGATGGCGCGCTTGGATATATTGACGAGCGATACCACGGACTGGACGCCCGGCGTATCCTTCATGACTTCCTGGAAGCGGTCGACCGCGGCCACGGTAGCGTATTCGCCGCACTGCTGCGGCGGCGTCTGGATCATCGCCACGAATACGTCGGTGCTGGTCGAGAAATTTTCTGTCAGGAATGCATTGTCCAGGTTGTAGCGCGAGTCGGCCCGTAGCTCCGGGGCGCCCGGATCCAGATCCCCGATCCGCAGGTCCTTGCTGCCGTAAAAACCAACGCCGAACAGGACAACGGCGACAACAATCACGGCAGGGGCATGTGGCGGTTTGGCAAAATTCGCAATGAATGGCCAGAGTTTCGACGGCTTTATCTGCTTCCGCTGCAAGTATCGCAGGCATGGATTGGACAGACCGGTGTAGGACATCAATACCGGCATCAACACCAGGTTGGTGAATATCAATACTGCAACGCCGATGCTGGCCGTCATCGCCAGCTCCTGGATGACCGGTATCTTGATAACCATCAACGTCAGGAATCCGATGCCGTCACTCACCAGGGCGACAAGCCCCGGAATATAAAGGGTGCGAAATGCCCGTCTTGCCGACCACAGGGAGCCTGCGCCGAAGAAGAACCGTACCGCGATGTTGTTGATGATCTGAACACCATGGCTGATGCCAATCGCGAACACGAGAAACGGCACCAGCATGGAGTAGGGATCCAGGCCGAAGCCGAGCGTGTGCAGCAGGCCGAGCTGCCAGATCACGGCAACAGTTGAACAGGTTACCGGTACCAGCGTCGCGTAAATACACCGCGAATACACTGACAACAACGCCAGGGTGGTAACGAGCGCAACACCGAAGAAGAGCGCAACCAAAGTGGCGCCTTCAATCAGGTCACCAACGACCTTGGCGAAACCCGTGATATGAATGTTGATGGTGTCGGTCTGGTATTTATCGCGAACCAGTTTCTCAAGACTCTGCGAAAAATCCCGGTAGTCGAGTTTTTCGCCGGTCTCCGGATTGATATCCGTGAGCGGTGCAATGATCGCTGTGGATTGGAAGTTATTGGCAACCAGGCGGCCAACCTGGCCCGAACGCAGAATATTGTCGCGAAGCTGATTCAGCGATCGCTCCGAGCCATCGTATCCGTTCGGTATTACTGCGCCGCCGCGAAAGCCTTCTTCAGTAACCTCATTCCAGCGTACGTTGGGTGTCCAGATCGACTGCAGGCCCGATCGATCAACGCCCGGAATATAGAAGACCTCGTCGTTGATTTGCTGCAGAACCTCCTGGTACCTGGCATCGAATATGTCGCCTTCCGTCGTTGCGACGATAATGCGAATCGAATTACTAAGACTTGAAAGATCTGCCTTGTTGTCCAGGTAATTCTGGATATAGGGATGCGACGTCGGAATCATCTTCTCGAAACTGGCGTCCGGCTCGAGCTTCAGAGCCTGCATGGCGAAGAATGCGGTCAATAGAGCGAAGATGATGATGACGGGAATTCTGTTT
The DNA here is from genome assembly GCA_013001045.1 of Woeseiaceae bacterium. Lineage (GTDB taxonomy): Bacteria > Pseudomonadota > Gammaproteobacteria > Steroidobacterales > Woeseiaceae > UBA1847. The sequence continues at coordinate 4,023 of JABDNG010000044.1, forward strand.
TCAAACAGAATGCGCTCGGCCAGGGGCGGCTGTTCGTGATCGGATAAGCCGGTCTGATTCTTCAGTGCTTCACTCA
>JABDNG010000046.1 GCA_013001045.1 Woeseiaceae bacterium
AGTCAGATCCTCGTTGCCGTAACGTAACACCGCTACACCGCCCTGTTGGCCGTCGGGCCCGTCCGACAGGTTGACAGACTTCTTCTCGAACGGTTGCGCTTTTCCATCGCGAATAGCCAACGCAACGGAGAATCCTGCATCATCGAGCAGCACGCGACCTTGCTCGTTGGCGACGCTCAGGAGTCGCGGATCCTGCTCCCCCACGTGGTAAGCGATATCGACCGCTGTTACGAGTGCGCCGGAGTGATAAGACATACCCTTTTGTCCGTCGTTCAGCGGGAAGAACTCGCCGTCGGCATCCGACAAAGCCAGCAATGCGTCCACCGCCTTCAAAAGCACGCCGTCTTTGTGCTGGAGTACGTCAAGGTCCGGCCTCGCGTTGTGCAGTGCCTGCGCAAAGATCAGGAACGGGTACATTGCATAGCGTTGGTAATACGGCCCTTCCGTGTAGTATCCGTCCGGCGAGAACGGCTCATCGAGGTTTGCAAGGAAGCCGGCCTTGCCGTCTTTGTCAAAAATGAAGCCGCCGTCATCATCCTTGGCGGCAACATCAATATCCTCGAACGGGATGCCGTAGAGGGCACGCTCGACCAGTTCGTCGTCGCCCATGGCAAGTCCGATCATGCCTACCGCAGCGTTACCCCAGGTGCTGTGGTTGTGAACGCGGTTGAAAAACTGCGGGCTGTCGATCGAAATATGATCCGCAAACGGCCTGAACAGATTGTCCTCCAGCTGTTGCCGCTCTTCGGCGGACAAGTAATCGTAGATCGCGTCATAGGCCTGGCTGACGTATACCAGCCAGTTGGAATCGTTCAGGCACTGCCAGAAAAGTTTGCCGCGGGCATAAGACCTCGTCTTTGGATGCAGCGGCAGATCCTTGTACATGGCCTCGTACTGGAACAGCATGTCGCGAACATAGTTGGCGTATTTCTCATCCTCCAGGATCTGGTACAGCGCGCCCGCTTTCTGCATAACGAAGAAATTGCGCTTGTGTCGCTCGTGCGTGTAGCCGCCTGAGTAATCTTTCGGAATCGGCGTATCGATCCCCGTTTCGATTTCGGCGTCCACTTCGGCCTGGACTTTTTTCACGGTGGCGTCGAAGAGCGGAACCGAACCCAATTCCGCCCTGATTTTTTCGACACCCGCTTTGGTCATGATCAGGCTTGGGTGGTCTGCTGAATGCGCAGCTGCTGCGCAAGTCAGTCCTGCGAATACTATGGAAATGGCAATGCTGTTTCTTACGTTCATTCGTTGTGCAACCTCTTAAGAATAGAATGAGTCCTTCATTGGCCTTTTATCAACGTAGGACCGTGAGCGCGTGAATCACGCCGCGCAATTCGGCCAGTCCCTTCAGACGGCCGGCGAACGAATAGCCCGGTCGCACACGTTGGTCGGATTTTTCCTCGCCCAGTGTATGGCCATGGTCCGGCCGCATAGGAATCCTGCAGCGTCCGGGCGGCAGGCCGTGTCGCTGCTCCTCTTCGTCGAGCAGGGCGGTGACGATGCCGACGATATCGTTGTCGCCGTCCAGGTGATCGGATTCGTAAAACGAACCGTCATCCTCGCGCTTGATGTTGCGCAGGTGCACGAAGTAGATACGGTCATGGAACTCCCGAATCATTGCCACGAGATCATTGTCGCCGCGCGCGCCGTACGAACCGGCGCACATCGTCAGGCCGTTCGCCGGGCTCGGCACGGCATTCAGCAGCGCGCGTGCATCGTCGGCTGTCGATACGGCGCGAGGCAGGCCAAACAGCGAAAACGGCGGATCGTCCGGGTGGATCGCCATGACAACACCCGCCTCTTCAGCGACAGGAATAATCTCTTCAAGAAATGCAAAGAGATTAGCTCTGTAACCGTCGTTGCCAAGTTTCGTAAACTGCTCAATTGCAGCGCGAATGCCGTCGCGATCGTAACTGCCTTCACCGCCCGGCAATCCGGCGATGATGTTTTTCTCAAGCGCTGCACGCGCACCCGGCGACATTACCTCAAAGCGCTCGGTGGCCCGGGCGACGACGTCCTCGCTGTAGCTTGAGCGTGCGCCAGGCCGTTCGAGCACGAAAATGTCGTAAGCCGCGAAGTCCGTCATCTCGAATCGCAGCGCCTGGGCCTTGTTCGGCAGTTCGTAAGCCAGGTTGGTGCGTGTCCAGTCAACGACCGGCATGAAGTTGTAACAAACGCGATGAATACCGGCGGCGCCGAGATTGCGAATGCTTTGTTTGTAGTTGTCGATGTAGCGGCGATAGTTGTCCGAACGAGTCTTTATGTCGTTGTGGAGCGGTACCGATTCGACGACCGACCAGGTAAGGCCGGCATCTTCGATCAGGCGTTTACGCTCCTCGATGTCGGCAACGGGCCAGGCCTCACCAGTCGGCACGTGATCGAGCGCGGTAACAATGCCGGTGGCACCGGCTTGTCGAATTTGCTCGAGCGTGACGGTGTCACTGGGCCCGAACCAGCGCCAGGTTTCTTCCATTCTATTGAGTCCTCTACCCTACCCGTC
>JABDNG010000005.1 GCA_013001045.1 Woeseiaceae bacterium
TCCTGCTGCGGGAACGGGAATGAAATGCCTTCCTTGTCGAAGCGCTTCTTGATGGCTTCTGTCAGGTCAAACATGACGCCCCAGTAGTCTGTTGTTTTCACCCAGGGCCGTACGACGAAGTTGACGCTGCTGTCCGCCAGTGCCGATACGGCGATCGTGCAGGCAGGATCATTCAGAATACGGTCGTCCGCGGCGACCAGTTCCTGAAGAGTGCTGCGCACCTTGTCGAGATCGTCGTCATAGCTCACACCGATCACCATGTCGACTCGCCGCGTGTCGTTCGCCGAGTAGTTGGTGATGACGCTGTTCATGATTTGACTGTTAGGCACGATCACCTGCTTGTTATCGCCCGTCTTCAGGACCGTTGTCAGTATCTGCACCTGCTCGACAGAACCACTGATGCCTGCGCCTTCGATAAAGTCGCCGACCTTGTAGGGACGGAACAAAACGATCAACACGCCGGATGCGAAATTCGACAATGATCCCTGCAAGGCGAGGCCGACAGCGAGACCCGCGGCGCCGAAGATCGCAATAAACGACGTCGTTTGAATACCCAGTGCGCCGATGGCCGCAATAATGACAACGATCAACAACGCCATGCGTACAAGATTGCAAATAAAGGTCTCTAGTGTTTTGTCGACCTCCTGCCTTCGCATCATTTTGCGCAGTCCGCGGACGACCAGTGCAACGGCCATGCGTCCCACGTAGAAAATGATGATCGCGATGACGACGTTTTTTGCGAAGCCGACCACGGTGCTGGAATCGATGCCGTTGTCTTTCAGGAATTCGAGAATGTTAGTCCAGCTGAGTCCGGCTGCCGCATCGGTGATTTCGTTCACTGCATTGGTCCTTGTTGTTGTTCCAGGAAGACGTCCCGGCGGGGCATTCTACAGGATTGCGCGTGGATGTCAGACCCGTAACGCAACAGTCCAGCTCATGACGACCAACAGCAGCGCAATGGCGCCGGCGACAGATTGCGAGCGACGATCCGTTGGCACGGGTCCCAGCGCGATCAGGAGGATGCCGGCCAGGAAACCGCACACGAAGCCGAAAAAGTGCGCACCGATGTCGGTATTGGGTCCGCCCGTGCCCGTAAACATGAGCAACGCGAGACCGCCGACGATGGGGCCAAGGCGATATGACCAGCGATCCTGCCGCATGAGCTCACCGCGCCAGACGAACCCGGCTACAAGACCGAGTGCCGCGAATACGGCGGTTGACGCGCCAACCGATCGATGCGCGGATTCGAGTAATAATGTGTTGGCGGCGTTGGCGCTTGCCGCGGCTGCGATTATTGCCAGCCACGCTACGCCGGAGCCCAGCAGGCGCCCCGCAAAGAAGCCGAAAAACACGCCAAAAACGAGATTGCCGACGAGGTGCCTGGCGCCCGAATGTAGCGTCAGTGCCGTAATCGTGCGCCACCATTCGCCGCCGCGAATCAGTGAGCCATCGACGCGACCTGCTTCGAACCAGTTGTGGCCGAAGATCGAATACCCGGCGAGCCACGCGATAGCGCAAACGATCAGCACATAGCCGGAGACGCCCGGAACCGCGTCCTGATAGGCAATTCGCTTGGGTGGTTTTGGCTGAAGCGGTGGATTTTCCTCGTCATACAGCTGCAGTTCCTGCACCGCCCGCGCGGAGTATTCGGCCGGGACAACGAGCGCAGCCGTCGCACCATCATCAACCAGCCGATGTGGAATCCGTGCGGCAGACAGCACCAGCGCCCGATCCGAACAACTCTGCCGGTTACGACTTTCAAATACGACGCGCAGGTCATCCTGCATAACTAGTGAGGCCTGTGGTGTGGCTGAAAAACACTTTTATTACAGCAGCTTATGCGTCTCGCGACCGCTTCAGCCAGGGTTCATGCGGAATGGTGAAGAATACAGTTAAACCTTATCTTGTCACGTTAAGCGGGCGTTTCAATGGCATTCTGGAAAAAACTCTATTTCTCCCTCGCGCTCATCGGAGCGGTGTTTCTCGCTATTTCCCTGTTCTGAGACCGAATGAGCTTTGCGGTAAGCTAGCGGTCTTGTCTTGGGAGCCGGACGTGAAAAACAGCATCCTTACCGCGCTGCTTGTGATCGTGCCATTGTTCGCCGTTACAGCAGGAAAAGCCGTCGCCGATGTCCTTGATGCCGACGCGGGCGGCTTTACATCGGCCAATGAAACAATCATCGATGCGTCGCGACAAGACGTCTGGCGCGCTGCCGTTTTAGAGGTCCATCAATGGTGGAGCTCCAATCACACGATCTCAGGCGAGGCGAGTCGACTCCACATCGACCCGAGGCCGCAAGGTTGCTTTTGCGAGTTGCTTGGCGAGGGTGCCGGGGTGGTGCACATGACCGTGACGATGCTCAATCCGACCGTGGTGCTGCGCCTGACCGGTGCGCTCGGCCCATTGGGCCTCATGGGTGTCGACGGCAATATGACCTGGGAATTCTCAGACGCCGATGATGGCACTCTGGTCAAATTCACATATGCCGTCGGTGGCTATCGCCCGGGCGGGCTGGACGGCCTCGCAGGGCCGGTCGACGGCGTCCTGGGTGAAGCACTTCTTCTGCTAAAGGCCTACGCAGAATCGAGTAGCAAGGAGCAATCCGACCTTGAGTGACGTCGCGCCGGCTCGACCGTCATCGACGGTTGTCGTTGTCAGGCCCGGGGCTCCCGAGCCAGAATTATTCATGGTGCAACGTCACGAAGAGTCCTCGTTCGGTACGGCTTACGCATTCCCCGGTGGTGTCGTTGATGATGACGATGCGGCGGTCCATGAATTTTGTACCGGCTTGAGTGCCCGGCAGGCGGATTCGAGACTCGGCGTAAAGACGAAAGGATTGAGTTTTTTTAGTGCCGCTATCCGTGAGCTCTTCGAGGAATCGGGCGTGCTTCTCGCGAGCGCCAACAACATCGACGAAGACCTCTGTGCGGTGCGTGATGCGCTGAATGCCGGTTCGGAATGCTGGTCGGACTTCGTGACACGAAACAAGATCGAACTTCACTGCGATCAGCTGCACTACATCAGTCACTGGACAACGCCAGTCAGTCGACCGAAACGTTATTCGACGCGCTTCTTTGTCGCGGAATTACCGGAAGGGCAGGCAGCGCTGCACTGCGGCGGCGAATTGACGGACTCATGCTGGAAAACGGCGCACGACATGCTGGAAGCAGGACGCTCGGGAAAGGTCAAACTGCACTTTCCGACCATAAAGACGCTGGAGAGTATTGCCCGGTACAAAACGCTGGAGGCGCTGCTCGAGTGGGCGCGCTCGTGCGTGGAGTGGGGCGTTACGAGCATGGTTCCGGCGATCATTACACGCGACGGTAAACCGGAGATCGTTCTGCCGGGCGAAAAGGACTACCCGGGCGCGAAATTATGAGTCCGTTCGGACCGGTGATGCCCGCGTTCAGTGAGTTGGGACCCGGCGTGCGACGGCTCGTGGCGCCCAACCCGTCGATGATGACGGGGCCGGGTACTAACACGTACCTGTTTGGTGTTTCGGAGCTTGCCGTGCTGGACCCCGGTCCGGTCATCGACAGTCACATCGAGAAAATTCAGGAAGTCGCAGGCGCGCCAATTCGCTGGATACTGGTGACGCACACGCACCCCGACCATTCTCCGGCCGCCGCCAAGCTCGCTGCCGCGACCGGCGCCGAATTACTGGGCATGCCGGCGCCCGACGGGACGCATCAGGACAAGACGTTTAATCCCGCTCGGGTTTTGAACGACGGCGACGAGCTGGCGACAGACGACTTCGTCATCGAGGCGGTACATACGCCGGGACACGCGTCGAACCATTTGTGTTATCGCCATGCTGGTGAGAACTGGTTGTTCACGGGCGATCACGTCATCGACGGGTCAACCGTCGTGATCGATCCGCCGGACGGCAACATGAAGCACTACCTGCAGTCGTTGCGGCGAGTGAAAGACCTTAAGTGCGACGCACTGGCTCCGGGTCACGGCGAGATCATTAACGACCCGGCACGGGCCATCGCCTGGATCATCGATCACCGCCTCGAACGAGAGGCGAAAGTGGTGGCCGCGCTTACCGCTAACCCTAACCTGACAATCCGCAAACTCGTGCCGCACGTCTATGAAGATGTCGACAAGAAACTCTACGCATGGGCCGAGCGTTCGTTACTCGCGCACCTGTTGAAGCTCGAGGCTGACGGTGTCGCTAAATGTGCCGGCAATCGCTGGATCTATCTGACAGGAAGCTAGTCGGAAACCGTCCAGCTGCTTGGACCTCTGATGAAATCCGTGATGCTTTTCGTACGTTTCATGCGCGACGGATGGTGCGCGTAAAACGAATCCTCGAAGCTGACGGAAGGCTGACGATAGATCACGCCCAGGGCGACCGGCAAGTGCAGGTCGATCAGCAATCTTGCGACGACAGCGTTGCCCTCGTCATGCACGAGGACATCATCGGGCGCCTTTGTAGCGTCGATCACTCCGAGTGACCAGGTATCCGGGTTGTAAGCAATACCCTTGTCGTTGTTCTCGCCGAATAACATGGGCTCGCCGTGTTTCAGATGCAGCTGTGTGTTTGCTGCATTCTTGCGCTCCGTGAAATCGGCAAACACGTTTTCGTTGTAGACGATGCAATTCTGGAAGATCTCGACGAGCGACGTTCCGCGAAACGCATGCGCTTGCTGCAATACATCGCTCATGCCGACTTTATCGGTATCGATTCCGCGGGCAAAGAATTTTGCGCCGGCGCCAAGTGCAAACTGTCCGGGCGAAATTGGGTTGTCGACGGAACCGCGTGGGCTGGAGGGCGATTTCGTACCAACGCGCGAAGTTGGGGAGTACTGGCCTTTTGTGAGCCCGTAAATCTCGTTATTAAACAACAGGATCTTCAGGCCGACATTGCGGCGCAGCGCATGCATCAGGTGATTGGCGCCGATCGACAAGCCGTCCCCATCACCCGTGACGACCCAGACATCGAGCTCCGGGTTTGCGAGTTTCAAACCCGTTGCAATCGCCGGCGCGCGACCGTGAATGGTGTGGAAGCCATACGTTTCGATGTAATAAGGAAATCGCGAGGCACAACCAATCCCGGATACGAACGCGGTCTGTTCCGGTACAGCGCCGACGTCGGCAAGCGCTTTGGTAACTGCTTTCAAAACCGCATAGTCGCCACAGCCCGGGCACCAGCGCACTTCCTGCGACGTCGCGAAATCCTTGGCTGTCAGTTTGTCGCTCATGACGTCTTACCTTTCAGGGATTCTATTTTCTCGACGAGTTCGCTGATCAGAAACGGTTGCCCCGATACTTTCGCAAAAGAAACCGGGTCCACACCCAGTTTGTCCCGCAGGAGCGTCGAAAGTTGCCCCGTATTCATTTCGGGGACCAGGATTTTGTCGAAACGTCCCAGCAATTCACCCAGGTTTTTCGGCAGGGGATTGAGATAGCGAAGGTGCACGAAGCTCGTGCCAGTCGTCGACGCTGCCTGAAAGATCGGTCCGTAAGTCGAACCCCAACCTACGACAACCAGATCGCCGCTGTCGGGTCCCGACTCGAGTTCTTGCGCGGGAATAAAGTCCGCGACCGACCTCACCTTTGCGGCACGAAGGTCAGTCATGCTCTGGTGGTTGGCGGGATCGTAGGAGATGTGTCCGCTCTCGATGTCTTTCTCGAGTCCGCCGACGCGATGCATGAGTCCGGGCATTCCCGGTGTTACCCAGGGGCGACCCAGACTCTTTTGGCTACGTGAAAACGCCCTGCGTTGCGGATCTTCATCGGATTCCGGAACTGCATTAGCCTCGATCGGCGCAACTGCGGACATGTCGGGGATGCGCCAGGGCTCGGCGGCGTTCGAAAGATAGCCGTCCGCAAGCAGAATTACCGGCGTCATATGACGTAGCGCGATACGCACGGCTTCGATGGCCATCTCGAAACACTCGCCCGACGTCGATGCGCAAATCACGGGGATCGGCGTGTCGGCGTTGCGACCATACACGGCCTGGTAAAGGTCCGACTGCTCTGTCTTGGTGGGTAAGCCGGTGGAAGGGCCACCGCGTTGCCAGTTGACAATGACCAGCGGTAACTCGGCACTCACGGCGAGCCCCATGGCCTCGGTCTTCAGTGCAATGCCGGGACCCGAGCTCGAAGTCACGCCGATCATGCCGCCGTAGGAGGCGCCGATGGCCGCACAGATTGCCGCGATTTCATCCTCGGCCTGAAACGTGCCGACACCGAGTTCGCCGAGTCGTGATAACTGGTGGAGTAGTGGCGACGCCGGGGTGATCGGGTAGGAACACAACAAGACCGATCGATCGGCGAGCTCGCCGGCGGCCGCGATGCCGAGTGCCAGCGCTTCCGCACCGGTTATGCCGCGATACTCACCGGCTTCGAGTTGCGCCGCCGGCACGTGAATTTGTGACAGGCTGGCGGTGAGTTCCGCCGTCTCGCCAAACGCGTGACCGGCGTGCAGTGCCTTGATATTCGCATCTCGAAGCGTTGGCTCTTCTGCGAGGCGTCGGTTAATCCATGCTTCCACCGAATCGAATTCGCGATCGAACATCCAGAGCAGCAGGCCCAGCGCCCAGAAATTCTTGCAGCGACTGCCTTCGCTCTTGCTCAGTCCGAATTCTTTGACGGCCTCGAGGTTCAGGTGGCTGATGTCCGCCGCGACCACCTGGTAATCGTTCAGGGCACCGCTGACACGCGGGTCAACGTCGTAGCCGGCCTTGGTCAGGTTGCGCGGCGTGAACGCGTCATTGTTAACGATGACCAGCGCGCCTTTGTGCAGCAGCGGCAGGCTGACTTTGAGTGCGGCCGGATTGAAGGCCACGAGCACGTCCGGCGTATCGCCCGGGGTTGTAATCGAGCCGCCGCCGAGATTGATCTGATAGGCGGAGACCCCAAAGGTCGTGCCGACCGGTGCCCGGATTTCGGCCGGATAGTCGGGGAAAGTGGCAAAATCGGCGCCGGTCAAGGCCGTTGAGACCGCGAATTGCGATCCCATGAGCTGGATGCCGTCGCCGGAGTCCCCCGCGAGACGGACGACAATTGAGTCTACGTCTTTGTTTTTAGTCACAAAAAATAATCTGTTCGAAGATCGGCTGATGCCGGATTGGGCGTGTGTTCGAGAGTTTAACGCAATCGGGTCATTGTCGGTCATGCAGAGGATTCGCGGCTTGATTAGCGGCCCCACATCGCATAGCGTACGCGGTCCGGAAAGCGAGGTACCCACAATGACGTTCGTTGTCACAGAAGCCTGTATCAAGTGCAAACTTACCGACTGCGTCGAGGTTTGCCCCGTGGATTGCTTCCACGAAGGCCCCAATTTTCTTGTGATTGATCCCGACGAGTGTATCGACTGCACGCTCTGCGAGCCGGAATGTCCCGTTGAAGCAATCTACTCGGAAGACGAACTCCCGGCTGGCCAGGAACATTTCCTGAAACTCAACACCGAGCTGTCTCAGCAATGGCCTGTAATTACCGAGATGAAGGACCCGCCCGAGGACGCTGACGAGTGGCGTGAGGTAAAAGACAAGCTGCAATACCTGGAAAAGTGATTCGGTACAGCAGCGCAGGGTGTCTTAGCGACTACGATTCGCGGATGAATTTCACCAGCACCCCTGCGAGTTCAGGTCCCTTGTCTTCCTGCAGGAAGTGACCCGCATTTTTGATCTTCACGTGCTCGCGATCCTTCGCACCGGGCACCGTTTCCTGCCAGGGCATTTCGCCGCCGCGTGTAATCGGGTCCCGGTTGCTGAAGGTCGTTAGAAACGGTTTCTGCCACGCGGCGAATTTCTTCCAGGCCGCCCGATTTGCATCGCTGGCCGGGTCGTCGGGGGTCGTTGGCACCAGCATCGGAAACGCGCGGGCGCCTGCCTTGTATTCCGACGACGGGAAGGGCGCGTTGTAGGCAGCAACGATGTCGTCCGACAATTCCGTGATGGTCCCGCTCTGAATAATTTTGCCGATGGGAAACCACGGGCTGAAGCGGGCAAACGCTCGCCAAATCCTGAATGCCTTCGGCATTTCCTGGTCGCCTGTTGGCATACCGCCGTTGCCGAGTGCGATACGCGCGAAACGATGTTCGTTCTCGGCGGCTACTCGAAGACCGATCAGCGAGCCCCAGTCCTGGCAAAAAAGAGTGATCTCGTTGAGATCGAGTGCCTCGATGAAGTGCGTCATCCAGGCGACATGCAAGGCGTAGCTGTAGTCGCTTTTTCTTGTCGGCTTGTCCGACTTGCCGAAGCCAGGCAGGTCGGGCGCGATAACGCGACAGCCGGCCGCGGCAAGCGGTGGCACCATGTATCGGTAGAGGTATGACCAACTGGGCTCACCGTGCAGCAGCAGAACGACATTGCCGTCACGCGGACCCTCGTCGACGAAATGCACGCGCAGGCCATCAACCTCTACATAGTTTGGCCTGAAGTCATAGTCAGGAAGATTCTCGAAGCGAGACTCCGGTGTGCGCAGTGATTTCACTCGTTGTACTCCCGAATGTCAGTGGGCCTGTATTCTGCCGGGTTGCTAGAAAGTCGATTGCTTGCGCGAGTCGTCGTACATCTTTGTCAGGAAGGTGCGAATGGCTGGCTCGGCCTCTTCCTTGCTCATCAGTCTTTGCGTCTCGAGTATGGCAGCCATGTCTTTAATTGATCGTTTGCCGTCAATCAGCGACATGATGAATGAGTACACCTGGGTTGTCATCGCCTGGGTCCTGAATGACGGAGACAGCGGCACCGGCTCCTTGCCCGTCACGATCCAGTCCGGCAAGGCTTTATAGCGTTCCGGCTTATCTACGCCACGCTCCTTGTATGTTGAGAACGAGAAGACTTTTTCCTGTCGTCCGTGGCGACTGGCCGGTGAGCACATATAAGGAATGGTCTTTTGCGAGACATACGGGTCGGAGAAACCACTTTCAGCAACGATCGTCTTTGTCTCTTCGGGGCTGTACCGACGCGCACGCTCCGGGCTGGAAAATGCGAGCGAGCCGAAGTTTACCCAACGACCGTTTTCGGTGAGCAGGTTATTGATGCGCGCCGCAAGCACCGGGAGGTCTTCGGTAATGACGTCGATCAGCCAGGGTGTTATGACGGTGTCGAAAGACTGCGCGGGAAACGGCGCCCGCAATGCGTCGCCGAGCAGCAGGTGAAATCGATCGTCCGCTACCTCCGGCGCCGATAAGGTTCGCAAGACGGCGTCGTCCTCGAAAGACAATGGCGCGATCGGGAATTCGTAGAGCTTCAGCTGCTCTCCCTGTGTCACGGCCTGCGCCACGAGCATCAGCAGCGGGTTGAAGTCCATCGCGACCGTCGTCGTGCAGCTAAGCTTGCGGTGAATGTCGTACGCGAGTCGTCCCGCGCCTGCGCCGAGCACCAGGACCCTGCCGAGTTCGGCGTGATCGTGAAGCACCGACTGGATCTGCTTCAGTGAAGCGTTGTTCTCGTCGTCGCCCCAGGCCCAGTCGCGATGAATGTTCGTGTAGTAGGTGTTGAGTCCCTGGTCTGCCGGCAACCGCGTCCTGAGAGCAAGGTAGCTCTCGTAGTTGCCCTGCATGGCCTGCATGTCGACGGGTCGCAGCAGCTTGCTCAAGGCACGGTGGTGATACTCGACCGCTTTCTTGTAGCGCTCCACACGCCGGCGCGTCAGGGACTGCAGGTCGTCGGTCTTCAATTCTCTTTCGAGACCCGCGATCTCATGGCCCAGTTGCTGCAACGCAAATTGCAGGCGTCCGCGCCATTCACCCAAGGTGGCCTGGGGTTCGGCGAACATCCACGGAATGCCGCCGATCGAGGGGAAATCGACCTTGCAGGCCTTGCAGTGTAAGTGACCGTCGTTGGAGTCCAGCGGCGTTTTGTCGCAGCGCGGGCATGCGAGGAGGGTGCTTAATCCTGTCATTGTCGAATTATGCACAAATCGCGCGCGTCGCGCGCTGCAACGAAAGTCAGCCGATCGGCAGAACGAGCGCGCTATACGGGATTGGTGATTATGCCATTCACGATCGGCGTAAACGCGGTGAGACTGTCCTGCAGGGCGGCGTTGCCGAGGCCATGGTTCATGAACAGATTGCCAAAATTACCTTGTTCGCCGTGCAGCGCCATGTAGTTAAGCAGCACGGTGTTCACGAGCAGGTTCACGTTGTTCGCGGCGGGTGTTGCCGCACGCTGTACCGATCCACCGGAGTCCATGTAGCCGATCTGTTGGTGCACGGCCTGTTCTTCCGGGGTCGCGCCGATGAGCGTCGGTCTTCGGGTCGGGTTGTAGACGAGGAAGAATGCGGCAGCCGTCGACGAGTTGTCACTGACCCACTCGCCTTTGCCGCGTCCTTCGATGCTGTCGTCGATCGCACCGTTTGACGATAATGAGCCGTCACTGAATACGTACATCATCAGGGGTTTGCCGACGCGCGCCGCGTATTCGAGGCAGGCGCCCATGCACCGCCCGGCGCGAAAGTCTTTAACTTCGCCTTCTGCGCGAGCGCCGCCGTGGTAGTCGTAGCCACCCATCTCGATACAGCCTGCGCCGGCGAAGCCGTTCATGACGAGCTTCATTACCGACGCCGTCTTCTGGAACTCGCGTGCGTCGCGGCCATTGCCGGAAAATTCCGCGCTTGTGAAAATGCCCGTGCCGTCATCGGCGACGATGTTCGGATCCACGGTCGGGTCGATTGGCGTGCCGCCGAACCGGTCGGCAATGTCGGCTGCCTTCAAGTAGCCGCAACGGACCGCCTGTTTGATCGCGGCGTCGGCGGCGACTTGAGTGTCGACGTTATTGACGGTCTGGTCGCTGAGGCGATAGATGCTTTCCATGACCGCGGTCGCATCGTCTTTGCTGAGAATGCCGACGAGGTCACCCGTATCGACGAGATTCACGACGTCGCTCGGGCGGTCCACCTTGGTCGGGCGAAGTTCGGGATCGAAAAGAGCGGCCGGCAACATCGAATTGCCACCCGAATCGGTATTCTCGGAGCCCGCGAGCGTAAGTATGGAGCCCTTCGCGCCGGCTCGCGCAATGCCGTACAGCGGGTTGTGTGGATTATTGCCGGTGTCGTTGTCCGAGCGCGCCGGGATCACCGCACCGTTCGTGTTGGCTGCAGTCTCCGGGCTGATGACGGACAGGATGCCGCGACGGAAGGCGCTGTCGAGGTGAAAACCAAGGCCCAGATCGAAATTCGCGAACGGCTCGCCGCCTGCGTCGTTCAGGCTCGGGATCATGTCGCCGGGCAGACCCATCTTTTCGTAGCCCGAGGTGCTCAGGAAGTCCTGTTGCCCGCCTTCCTTACCGATCAGTACGTTGGAGCCGGCGATGTTCGCACCACCGGCCAGGTCGAAACAGATGAAGGGAATCTTGCCCGCGCCGTCGGTAACGTTGCAGGGCGTAGCGAGCAGGCCATCAAGGTCGCTCGACAATGCGAACGCGTTGCGCGAATTCGCGAACAGGCCCGCTGCACCACCGACGGTGTAGGCGGCACCCGTCATGAAGCCCTGCGCGACAAACTGACGTCGTGTTACAGGACGTGGATGATCTCCATGAAGCTGCGGCGTATCCCAATGCCGTCTGTTTCGTCTCTTAGTCATCTCAATGAGTTCCTTCGTTGTCCTGTTGTTACTGAATCAGCGTCGCAGCGCTGCCCAGCGTCGCCGCACAAACACCCTTGGCGATTGCTCGTGTATCGCTATTTCCCGCGAGCAGTCGGTCGATCAGGTTGTCCGGGCGACCGTTCGCTGCCTGGAAAGAGGCCAGTTCTTCGTAAATTTGCGCATAGCTGGGTTGCGTCGCGAGCTGCGGACCTGTCGGTGTCTGACCGACCGCGCGGGCGATCAGCGGGTCAACGAAATTGTTGCGATTAGCCACACTGAAGGCCTGGTCTTCGTTCTGATTAAAGTCGAAGTTCGGCCAGGTCGTCGCCGCATCCGGATTCGGGCTTGCGTTTGTGCCAATCGCAGCATCGCAGTATTGAATGGCGAGTTGTGCGATCGCGACCTGGTGCGACGACAGGAACGTATTCACGTCTTCGACCGCCGGCAGAGATTGCCGCAGTTCCTGGTAGGTATCGTCAACCGGAAAGACCGCCGCAGGTCGCTCGTACGCAGTGCGGCTGATGCCCGTGATTGCCGCAAACGTCGCATCGATTTCGTCGAACGTGCGCACACCGATGTGCGACGCCGGGTCGAGATCGACTGGCGTTATGACCAGCGGTGGATCTTCGGGGCGGTTGTAGAGGAGGCCATTGAGGTTATCGAAGGTCAGGAAGAACTCGTCGTTCTGTGGTCCTTTCTCGAGCGGCACGACGGCGCCGAGCGTGGATAATGGCTGGCCGAGTTCCTCGAACAGCGCTGCGCTCAACGTGTCGTCCATGTTGGCATAGGATTGCCCAACCGGGATCTCCTTGCCATTCATCGCGATATGCAAGCCCTCGATCGGAATGCCTTCCGGCGTCGAGCCATCCAGCGTCACGAAATGAGGCCTGTCGAAAAGATAGGCGTAAGAGTCGTACTGTTGCGCCTCGAACAAGATATAAGACGACCGTTCGGCACCCTGCAGCCGCTCCGAAATGTCGAACATCAGGTAAAAGCGCTCGCCGACGCCGGCATCGAAATTCTGCACGATCTGTTCCTGCGTCATCGCGCGTCGATGAATCGCGGCTAGCCGGAAGGTCCCTTCCCAAAGTCCGTCGCTCGACGCTTCATTGCCGAGAATGAAGGCCATGTTGTCCTGCCAGTCGACAAAGGTGCCGCCCGGGATCGGATCGGTATTGGTGACGAGCTCGCCGTTGACGAAAATCTTGCGTCCGTCGATCGGGTGGTAGGTTGCGACAACGTGTTGCAAGGTGGCCTGCAGGACTTCATCGGCGGCCGGTGTCGACAACGCCGGCTCGCCGTCGAGGTCCATTAATGGCGCGTCGTTCTCGTCTTTGGCATTCGTGCGCAGCAGAAATTCGTAGTCATACAGGTTCTGTTGCAGCGCAAAGTTGCGGCTGTTTGCGCCCGCCGAATAACTGACGATCTTCGACATTTCCTGGTTGACGTTGGCCGGCACGACCCAGGCTTCGATGGAGAATTCACCGGATGCCTGCAATACGTCGTGGAGTTTTTTGCTCACCGTGGTCAGGCCCTGCGCTTTGCCGGGACCCTGGGCGGAGTTGTTGCCGATCGTTATGCCCCAGCCACCGAACCAGGTGACGTCGCCCGAGAAGTTCAGGTCGATTGCCGGATCGACACCGCTGGTGTCATAGGCCACGAGTCCATTGCCCGTCTGGAACTCCCACAATGCGATCTGCGCGTCTTCGTAGCGGTTGCCGCCTGAGGCGAGCGTGCCGTCGATCAGCTTCAGCGCCTTACTGGTGACCAGGTTTGGGTCCACAGAGGTCGGATCAAAGCTGGCGAAGGCGGCAATGGCGTCTTCCATCTGCTGCGCGTTTGCGGCGCAATTGTCCCAGCAGTTGTGTGACTCGGCTCTTAGCCGGATGACGAGGCGTGAGTTCGCCGGCGTGTCGAGGTTGATTTTCGGTTTGGCCGCTTCGTAAGCGCTGTCGATGTCGGGGTCCGCGAAATACGGTTGTTGCGCGGTCACCGATTCGGAGCTGTGGCAGCCCGAACAATACTCGTCAACGAGCGGGTAGATCGTCGATGCAAACGTATTACTGCCGTTCAGGCCGGGCGTGAACGCGTCGGGCGGAAAGTTAAGGCTCTCACCGGGATCCACGGAATCCGGCGGCGTGAGCACGATCTCGCGTCCACCACCTTCGGCCAGGCCAACCCATTTTTCAATCCAGGTCGTTATTATCGATCCACACACACCCGGAAATTCGACCCAACAGTTATGGCCTAACGGCGGCGAACTCACCTTCGAGACGAATTCCGACAACGACGGCTGGTCGCGGTTCGTTTTGGTAAGCGCCGCATCGTACGCCAGGTTGACGTCATCGTTACGCGCGAACATGGGAACCTGGCCAAACGTCTCGTTATGGCATGAGCCACAGCGATCCGTGGTCTTCGTGTTGCTCCAGAATTCCTGTTGAAACTTCAGGACGTCACCATCACGCGCGACCGGGCCCGTGTAGGTCGAGTTGTTGGCACCAGGGTCCTGCGTGAGAGGATTGCTCGTGGTTGCTGCGCCACCGCCGCAAGCTGCGAGAATCACGCTGGACAACACCGCCACCGTCGCTGCACGTAACGAGCGCTGCAAGGGGGTGCGGGTAGCCATTCCAATTGCTTTAGTCATTGTCGTGGTCTCCCTACTGGCCCATGCAGTGGACGGCAGCGTCCGCGAATACTTGCTTCATCTGGTAGGGGCCAGTGCCCGTGTCGGTCGGCGCCGTCTTGCCGCTGAAAGCGGTGATAATTTCGGCAACTTTCGTCCGGTCCGTCGAATCTTCCGGATCGCGCATACAGACGGCACGAAACGCTTTCTTGACCTGGCATGCCGCGAACGCATAGCTGTTGCCAAGCTCTTCACCCAGCGACTTCGCGCCCTCGCCACTGCCGGTCAATGCCGCATCGAAACCGAGGTAGGCGTTTTGGCCTTCGCGCCAGTAGTTGTCCCACTTGTCATCGGGCGTACGGAATCCGGGCGGGAAGTTAAGGTCGTTATTGAAGTACTTGGGCTGAACGACGTCGTCCGTATACTCGAGCGCGCCGGTCCCTTCATCGTAGTTGTAGTAAGCGAATGCCTGCGCCATCGGGTCCATACCGGTATGGCAACCGATGCAGTTATTCAGGAACAGGCGGCTGTCGCCGCCCGGGCTGCGGCTGACGTCCTGGCGAATTCGATCTGGCGGCAGCGCAGGGTCATGCACCTGTTCCATGTCGTTGCACAAGTGATTCACCAATGTGAAGCGGAACATGGCGCGGTTCGTGCCGGCGATGAAAAACGCCTCGGATGCGGCGCGCGACGTCATGACGCCGGCGGTTGCCAACGGTGGAATATTCTGCACGCTTGACTGCAAGGCAAACTCCAGTTCGTCGCGCAGATTGACGTTATTCGCTTCGAGCTGTTCGTAGTGATCATTATTATTCGCCGACGGTGGCGCGGGCACGACGCCCGTGCGCCCAACATAGGTAATGTCGTCGGAAAGCAGGGTATTGAATGGCCGATCGTCGCGAATCATGCCAATGACGGTTGCGATGTAGTCATTTAGCGGTACGAAGATCGACTGTTCCCGATTTGTCCACGGTGCTGCGAAATTTTTCAGCGTGACGTTGTAGAAGCTGGTGTTGTCCATCGCGATGTAAGCGGCCGCATTAGCATCGCCAGGCAGAGAGGGATCGATAGCCTCCGCCATCTGTTGCAGCACCGCCTCGGTTGGTGGCACGCCTGCCAGCCGATCATGCAGGCGTTTGGCCTGCTCTCGATAGCCTGCATTGGCCGGCGCGATCAGGATTGCACTGAGCAGAGCCGCCACTGCGAGCCGAAACACTGTTTCGAATCGACCCTGGTCACGTTTCATCAGCATCTCGTTATTCATATCGCCTCTGCTCGTTATTCGTACGGTCCTACACACGGGCTTGTCGGTAGCTGTTTGTTGCGTCGGGTGACGCCGGCCAAGCCTTCTGCTCCTGAAAACTCCGCTTGATGCAACCGCCTCCTGTCCACCAGACCGGTTGCTCAACTTGGCAGCGACATACTGCCAGCCCTGGTTTGCCACCGCCGTGAATGCATTCACGATTCTTAGTTGTCCCGCGGCGAAATCAATCGATCCCTTATCTATAAAGCAAGTGCTGTGCCATTCCGGGGCCGGCTGCCTATTAACCTCGAAAACTGTTTTTAATTCAGTTAGTTAACCTTGTTTTTCGAGCTTGGCCCAACGCAGCGATATGTCAAGTCCTTGTCGGCGCTTTGGCACAAGGTTTACTGGCAGGAAGCCTAAGCTACTGATTGTGAAAGGCAGTGCAGCTGTCGCGGAAGAGAGACAAAAAAGGCGTGTAGTGACACGGCGTCGCAATGGAACCGAACGCCGCGCGGCGTCGTGTAGAGGATGTATTGCAGAATGAAATTGTGTTTTACATTGTTCGCTGTCGTGCTTTTGAGACATTACATTGCGGTTTGTACGTCTCCTATAATCGAGTGCAGCAGGCTCCGATCTTGCGAGCAAATCTCCAGCAAAGTTAATTGCGGTTTGTGACTGCGTTAACGGTTCGGCGCACACCGCGCGTCGTACCCTGCCTTGATGACCCGAGGTGAAGGCTATGTTTAGGCTACCCCGACAACCCCTACAAGGACTTTCCGGAAAAGCGACCAGGATGGTTGCGTTGTCCCTGGCGTGTGTTTTTCTTGCTGCTTGCAGCAAGGGCGATGGCGTGCAGATAGGAACCGGACAGGATCCCGATCCCGTAATCATCGATTTTCCGATCGCTTATATCAAGTCGCCGCTTCCCGTCGACGATAACGGTGCCTTCCAGCAACAGGATCTGCGCGAGCAAATCACGTTCGAGTTCGGCGCCGACCTGTATTTTCGGGATCGCGCGTCGCCAAGCTCGGAAGCGATCAACATTACCGGCGAGATTTCTCAGGGACTCGCGGCCATTCGCGACGTTGAAATCGATTTCGACGGCAGTCGCCTGCTATTCGCAATGCGCATGCCGTTCGACCCGAATCTCGCTGAAGAAGATCTGCCGACCTGGAATATCTGGCAGTACACGTTTGAATCTGAAGAGCTGAAACGGGTCATCGCGTCGGACCTTAGCGCCGAGATTGGCCACGACATCATGCCGAAGTACTTGCCGGATGGTCGCATCGTCTTTTCCTCGACACGCCAGACGCAGTCGCAGGCCGTGTTGCTTGATGAAGGCAAGGGCGCCTTTCCGGCGATGGATGAAGATCAAAATGAATACGCCTTCAATTTGCATGTCATGAACGATGACGGTTCGGGCGTCAAGCAGGTGTCTTTCAACCAGAGCCATGATCTCGACCCTTCGGTAGCGGCCGATGGAAGAATCGTATTCAGTCGCTGGGACCACAATGCCGTCAATAATGCGATAAACCTGTATCGCATGAACCCGGATGGCTCCGCGCTTGAAATGCTGTACGGCCAGCGGAGTCACGCGACCGGAAGCAACGGTGACATTATTCAGTTCATGCAGCCGCGCCAGGTTACCGATGGTCGCATGATGGTAGTGGCACGCCCGTTCACGAACACCGAGGGTGGGGGTGAGTTGTTGCTAATCGATACGCCTCAATACCTCGAAATTACACAGCCGACCAAAGACAACATCGGCATTCTGACCGGCCCCGCGCAGGAAGACGCGACGATCAACGACGTATCGACGGTGCCGGGTAGCCCTTCGATCGGCGGACGCTACTTCTCCGTGTACCCGATCCAGGATGGCACCGACAGGTTGATGGTCAGCTGGAGCCAGTGTCGTCTCGTCGAAATTCTTGCCGATGACGGCGACGCGACGACCGAGGATACGCAAATTGTCCCGTGTACCGAGGATCGACTTGCGAATGTCGTCATTATCGATCCCGATAATCCGGTAACGCCGGCTGTCGGTGAGTTCTTTGTTGCACCGCCGCTCTACGGCATCTGGATTTACGATCCTCGCGACGATACGCAGTTGCCGATCGTCACGGGTGAAGAGGGCTTCATGTTTACAGAGGTCGTCTCGGCGGACCCTCGCCCCAGCCCGCTGGTCGTGCTCGACGGCATTAATAACTATCCGCTGGATGTCACGCTTGCCGATAACGGCGAGGCGCTGCTAAATATCCGCAGCGTCTATGATTTCGACGGTGCGCCCATTGTCGATATCCCTGCCGTTGCCGACCCGGCACAAACGCTGGCCGGAGATCGAATTGCGCGGTTTCTGCGAATCGAGAAAGCCGTATCGCTTCCGGACGAAGACCTGCTCGATATCGACAACACGGCATTCGGCATCAGCACGCAACAAGGCATGAAAGAAATTGTCGGCTACGCAATGATCGAGCCCGACGGCTCGGTCATGGTCAAAGTGCCGGCCAATACGGCATTGATGGTCAGTGTGCTCGACGAGAACGGGCACCGCATAACGCAGCGTCACCAGAACTGGATTTCCCTGGGCGCAGGGCAGGAGTTGACGTGCAACGGCTGTCACGATGCCAATAGTGTCGTATCTCACGGCCGCGCCGACGCTTTCGACAGCGCTTATGCCGGTGCCTTGCCCGGGAATGCCGGGTTCCCCGGTACCGATGAGATGACCTGGCCGATCGCTGAAGTCGGCGAGACGATGGCGGAAGTCCGAGCGCGCGTTACCTGTTCGGACGGCAGCTGTTCGTCAATCGAACCGTCGATGAACGTTATTTACCGCGATGTATGGACTGCCGACCCCGTGATCGCTGCGAACAATGTTGATATCGACTACCTGTACACGGATCTGACGACGCCATCGCCAACGACGCTTGCGTGTCAGCAGGACTGGCGATCGAACTGCCGGAGCGTCATCAATTACGAATCGATCATTCATCCGCTGTGGAACCAGCCGCGCCTGGTGACCGAGGACGATGACAACGACCCGGACACGCCGGAAGTACCGGTACTCGACGCCAATGGGGAGCCGCTCAGCAACAATTGCCTGAACTGCCACACACCGGTCGACCCGGCGAATGGCGCTGCCCGGGTGCCGGCGGGTCAGCTCGAATTGCAGGATGGGCTGTCCGTCGATCAGCCAGATCACTTTCATGCCTACCGCGAGCTGTTAGTTACTGATAATCTTCAGATTCTGGACAACGGGGTGCTGGTGGATGCAACCGAGGTAGTTGGTCAGGATGCCGATGGCAACGACATTCTTGCGCCAATATCGAACGGGCCGCCGCCGGCAAGACGTGCAGGCGCAAGGGCATCGAGCGACTTCTTTGACCGATTCAACGATCCTCAGGATCTACACTTCAATATTTTATCCCAAGCGGAGCGACGCCTCGTCGCGGAATGGTTGGATATCGGAGCCCAGTATTACAACAATCCCTTCGACGCCCCGGCTAACTAGATCCGCCTGCTTTGGATGCCTCGTCGCGCTCCTGCTGCCGATGCTCTTCGCAGTAACGGCTCAGGCGGATGACAACTATCGCACTGTGGCCGTTGCGGATCCTTACCTGGAGTTGCGTACGGGCCCCGGCCGCGGGTACCCGATATTCCATGTCGTCGATCGCGGTGAATCCGTCGATATCATCATGCAACGGACCGACTGGTACCTCGTCCGTGCCGACAACGGCAAAGAGGGTTGGGTCGACCGCGCGCAAATGGAGCAGACATTACAGCCGGATGGTGACCCGGTCAGTTTCCAACAGGCGTCCCTGGAGGATTTCACCAACGCCAAATGGGAAACCGGAATACTGGCCGGCGACTTTGGCGGCGCTAACATTATTTCGCTGTACGGTAGCTATTCCCTCAACCCCAATGTATCGCTGGAGGCATGGGGTTCACAGATTTTGGGTAATTTCTCGAACGGCTGGATGGCCAGTGTTAATGTCGTTCACGAGACCTGGCCGGATTGGCGTGTTTCGCCGTTTTTTACCCTGGGTACGGGCGTTATTCACACCGAGCCGAAGTCGACGATTATCCAGGGCGAGGATCGCACGGATCAGGTAGGGCATGTTGGCGCAGGATTCCGTGTGTATGCGACGCGTCGTTTCTTGTTGCGAGCCGAATACAAAAGCTACGTGGTTTTTACGAGCCGCGATGAAAATGAGGAAGTGGAAGAATGGAAAGTCGGTTTCGCGTTCTTTTTCTGATCGTTGCCACGATCAGTCTGCCGGGTTGTGCGGCAACGAAGAACCTGTTCGGTTTCGGAAGTGAGGAAGCGTCGCCTTCAACCTCAGAGGCGCCCGGGCAGGTTATCGATCCGGAGGTCGAACGTCGTGAGATCAAGGAAGCGGCAATCGACCGTGAAGATTTCGAGATCGGAGCCTATGTCGGCATTATGAGTATCGAAGACTTCGGCACCGACGTCGTCTATGGCGCGCGCCTCGCGTATCACATTACCGACGGGTTTTTTGTGGAAAGTACCGTTGGCCGGTCCGAAGGCGGGTTGACGAGTTTCGAGGAGCTGTCGGGCGGCGCGCGACTTATCCGCGACAGCCAGCGAACGCTGACTTATTACAACCTGAGTCTCGGCTACAACATCCTGCCGGGCGAGGTGTATATCGGCGAGGGACGCGCGTACAACACGAACCTCTATCTCATCGCCGGGCTCGGTTCAACGCGCTTTGCGGGTGACGACCGGTTTACCGTCAACGTAGGTGCCGGTTACCGTTTCCTGCTGACGGACTCGATTGCACTGCACCTCGATTTTCGCGATCACCTGTTTGATATTGACCTCCTCGGCGAGGAGAAGACGGCTCACAATCTCGAGGCACACGTTGGCTTCACGGTGTTCTTCTGAGGAAGGGATCACGGTTTGGGGGCGTTTTCCCGGGATACAGTGGTGGTATGAAGAGATATTTCTTGATTTTGGGCCGAATTTTGCTGCCGCTGCTTGTCGCAGGCGCGTTGTCGGGCTGTAGCGGTATCGAGCCCTGGGTAAAGCCCTATGAACGGGACCGGCTAGCCGACCCGATCATGGCGCTTGATGGTGATCCTGTTTCCAGCGCTTACATCCAGCACGTTTACGAGTCTCGAGAAGGCGCGCGAGGCGGCGAAGGTGCGGCCGGTGGCGGCTGCGGCTGCAACTAAAGGGTATCGGGCGGCGATGAAGTTGCGACGCGGACTAACAGTTGCAGTTCTTTTGACGGCAATCAATATCGGCCATGCCGGCGTGTTGCCGGAAGATCGGGCCGATGTCCTGTATCACCTTTATGATGGCGGTGGCGTCGAGATTGACGGCCCGTCGATTCTGGTCCGCAAACAAGTGGGAAAGAGCGTGTCGTTCGTCGGCAACTACTACGTCGACATGGTGAGCTCCGCGTCCATCGACGTCATCACGACGGCCAGCCCCTATACCGAAGAACGCAAGCAATGGTCGCTGGGCATGGACTACCTGCGCGGTAACACGACCATGCGAGTCGGATATACGAGCAGCGAAGAATCCGACTACGACGCTGAAACGGTTAATTTTTCTGTCAGCCAGGACATGTTTGGCGACATGACGACGCTGACGCTCAGTTATGCACTGGGCGACGATCTTGTACGCAAGGCGGATGATCCCACGTTCGAGCGGGATCTGGACAAGCAGATATACGGCTTCGGGCTAACCCAGATTCTGACCAAAAACCTGATAGCGACATTGAATTTCGAAACGATGACCGACGAGGGTTACCTGAACAATCCGTATCGCTCAGTTCGCTATTTCGATTCTACCGATGCGCTGGGCTACAAATTTGAAGGCGAGCTGTACCCGAACACGCGCACGAGTAACGCGCTCGGTTTGCGAGCCCGCTATTTCCTGCCTTACCGGGCCGCGATCGAAGGCGAATATCGATTTTTCAACGACACCTGGGATATAGACGGGCACACGGCGTCCCTGGCATACGTGCATCCCTGGCGCGACTTCACGTTTACCGGCAAGTTCCGCTATCACGATCAGACCGGTGCGCACTTTTACAACGACCTGTTTCCGAGGGCACAGGCGACCAATTTTCGCGGTCGCGACAAAGAACTGAGTCCGCTGACCAGCTACACCTTCAAACTCAAGGCGGCGTATGAATTTCTCAATGAGAACCAGAGCTGGGGCTTTATCAAGAAGGGCTCGGTCACGGCGTCTATCGACATGCTGCATGTGGATTACCACGATTTCTCGGACCTGACCGCGCTCGCCCCGATCGGCGAGGAGCCGCTCTACCAGCTTGACGCCGATATCTTCCAGATCTTCTTCTCGTTCTGGTACTAAGCCAGAATCGGGGACATTCTGCTTTATTGCATTTGAGATACTGACGCTTGGCGTTGCAGTAAAGCAGAGTGTCCCTCTCTTACAGAATGTCCCCTCTTTAAACTGAATGGTACGATTGGCCGGTCCCGGTGAAAGGTCCGCGCTTATGAAGTCCGTCGTAGTACTTGTTCTCGTCCTGCTGGGTGTGACCGGTGTTGTCCTCTACAACCGCCTCATTCGCAGCCGCAATCGCGTTGACACGGCCTGGAGCGATATCGACGTCCAGTTGCAGCGACGCCACGACCTTATTCCGCGGCTGGTAACCGCCGTCGACCAATACGCGAAATACGAGCGTGCGACGCTAGAGGCGGTGACCGAACTGCGGGCGCAGGCCATGCGCGTCGCGGATGTGCGCGCCAAAGGAAAAGCCGAGGAGAAGCTCAGCGCCGGCATCGAGCGTATCATCGCGCTCGCTGAAAACTATCCGGACCTCAAGGCCAACGAGAACTTCCTGAGTCTGCAAAACGAACTCGTGGAAACGGAAAATTATTTGCAGTTCGCTCGCCGGTACTACAATGGATCGGTGCGCGACTACAACACGATGACCGAGACCGTGCCGAGCAACATCATTGCCGGCTGGTTCAATTTCCTGACGCGCGACTTTTTTCAGAAGACATCCGACGATGCGTCGAACGTGCCGCTCGTTAAACTGGGTTCGGTTGAATGAAGTGGACCGGGCTGCTCGTATTGCTGCTATTGCCGTTATCCGGCCTGGCGGGCGAACGCATCCTGAAGTTTCATAGTGACATTCGTGTCATGACCGACGGCATGATCGAGGTCACCGAGACCATCACCGTTCAGGCCGAGGGTAATCGAATCAAACGCGGCATCTATCGGGACTTTCCGACCGAGTATGAAGACAAGCTGGGAAACGAATACGTTGTCGCCTTTGAACCACTGGCGGTCTTGAGAAACGACAGCCCCGAGGCGTTTCATACGCAGGCGGTTCGACGGGGAATAAGGACCTATTTCGGTCGTTCGAACCGGTTTATCGATCCCGGCGTGCATACCTATACTTTTCGCTACAGAGCCAGTCGCATGCTGGGCTTCTTCGATGACCACGATGAGCTGTACTGGAACGTCACGGGTTTCGACTGGGCATTTCCCATCGACAAGGCGAGCGCAACGGTTGCGCTGGAATTCGAGGCACCGCTGAACGGAATTACCCATGAAGCGTATACCGGTCCCTTCGGTGCCAAAGGACGGGACTACCGATCACGCCTTGACTCGAACAGGCGCGTGACCTTCGAAGCCAACAAGCCGCTGTCTCCCGTCAACGGCCTGACGATCGTCGTCGGGTGGCCTAAAGGGTTCGTTACTGCGCCGACGAATGCCGATCGTGTTGCCTGGCTTCTGAAGGACAACAAGAACCTGTTAGCGGCGCTTATCGGCTACCTGCTGCTGTTGGCCTACTATATTCCGGTCTGGCGGAAATACGGCCGGGATCCAGACGAAGGTGTTTTCGTGACGCGGTATGAACCACCGGACGGTTTTTCGCCGGCCTCGTTGCGCTACATTCGACAGATGTATTACGACAACAAGGTCATGACGGCTGCCATAGTCAACCTTGCGGTCAAAGGTTACCTCGAGATCGAGCAACGTGGCGATTCTCACTGGCTAAAGGCGCGCGATACTGACGAGCTCAAGCCGCCGATGGCGGCCGGCGAGCAGGAGCTTTACAACGGGCTTTTCAAGGGCAGTGGCAAGATCGAACTCGACAACAAGAACCACGGTGTACTGGGCAAGGCGCGCGCGGCGCACAAGAAATCGCTCAAGAAGGACTACAAGCAACACTATTTCAAGACCAACGGCACGCTGAACATTCCAGCGATCGTCATTGTCATCGGCTCGATGCTGATTGCGCTCAATATCGGACGCGGCCCCACACCCCTGGTCATCGCAACCATCGTGCTGTCGTTTCTGACGATGGCGTACTTTGCCATCATCATGAAGCGCCCCACGCTGCGTGGTCGAAAACTGCTCGATGAAATGCTTGGCTTCAAGGATTTCCTGGAAATCGCCGAAAAGGACGAACTCAACCTGAGAAATCCGCCGCAGAAAACGCCGCAGCTGTTCGAGGCATTCTTGCCGTTCGCACTGGCGCTCGGGGTGGACCAGGAGTGGTCGGAGCGATTCGCGACGGTACTGGCCAATGTCCGTGACCCGAACGGCAGGGAATACCAGCCGTCCTGGTACAACGGTTCCTGGAACAGTTCAAACTTGAGCAAGACAACCAGCAAACTGTCGAGCAGTCTGCATTCGGCCGTGAGTTCGTCCGTGTCGCCGCCGGGGTCGTCGTCGGGTGGAGGCGGCGGCGGATCGTCGGGCGGTGGTGGCGGCGGCGGCGGAGGCGGCGGCTGGTGATTCGAAGAACGTTGAGCGTTTTACTATGCCCGGCGCTGCTGGGCATGATGGCCTGCAGTCAGCCGACAGACGACGCCGCGGAGACCGCGGCGGACCGCGTGTTCCTCAATGGTCAGATATACACGGTCGATGAGAGCCGTAGCTGGGCCGAAGCGGTCGCAATCGACAATGGCAAGATCGTTTACGTGGGCGACAATGCCGGTGCCGCTCGCCGTATCGACAAGAACACCGAGGTTACGGACCTAAGACGGCAGATGATGCTGCCCGGGTTCCACGATTCGCATATCCACATCATGATTGGTGTCCTGGCTGACCAGGAATGCAGTCTTTTGCGCCTGGAAACGACTGAAGACGTTGCGGCACGATTGAAGCAGTGCACGTCGCTATCCGGTATTGGCGATGACGGCTGGATTCTGGGTGGCGGCTGGGGCGAGTGGCTGTGGCCGGAGGCGAACCCGCAGAAAGGTCTCCTGGACGCGTTCTTTCCGCATCGACCCGTATACCTGGAATCGAGTTTCGGGCACGCGGCCTGGGTGAACAGCAAGGCAATGCAGCTGGTGGGCCTCGATGCCGACACGGCGAATCCGCCCGCGGGTGTTATCGAGCACGATCCCGAAACCGGCGAACCCAGCGGGACGCTGCGAGAATCGGCGATGTTGCTGGTCAAGAACCACGTACCGCCAATGACGCTCGAGCAGCGCACCGACCGCGTGCGCGCCGGCATGGCGTTGGCGCATTCCGTCGGCATCACGGCTGTCATCGAACCGGGACTCGACGGCGAACTTATTGCGCCCATCGTCAACCTGGCGGACGCCGGCGAACTCGACATGCGTGTGCTGGCGTCGCTGTCGCCGATCAACTGGCAGCCGGCCACCTTCGACAAGGGCGTTTTCGAGTTTCTCGAGGGACGAGAGCAATGGCGGCGTAGCAATCTCGACGTGGACTCCGTGAAAATATACATGGACGGCGTCATCGAGTACGGCACCAGCCCGTTGCTCGAGCCGTACGAAGACGAGGCCTACGGATCCGGCGATTATTTCTACACCCAGGACGACGTCGACGAGTACATGGCGCGCTTCGATGCAATGGGCCTGCAGGTACACGTTCACGCAATCGGCGATGCGGCGATTCGACGCGCGCTCGATGGCTTCGAAGCCATGCGTCTGGCGAACGGCATGTCTGACAATCGCCACCAGATCGTGCACCTGCAGCTGATTCACGAAGACGACCGGCCGCGATTCGGTGAGCTCAATGTCGCCGCCGTTTTTCAGTCGTTGTGGGCGTACCCGGACCCGGCCGCGATAGAGCTCGATATTCCCATGCTGGGCGAAGAACGGACGTGGCAGATGTACCCGATCGGGAGCGTGCAAAAGGCCGGCGGCCGTATCGTGGGCGGCAGCGACTATTTCGTCACGGACCTGAACCCCCTGCACGCGATCGAGGTCGCCATCACGCGGCAGGATCCGTACACCAATGCAGGGCTCGTCCTGAATGCCCAGGAATCCGTCGATCTCGAGACCATGATCGATGCCTACACCATCAACGGCGCGTATCAAATGGGACTTGAAAACGTTCAGGGTTCGATCGAAGTTGGCAAACGAGCGGACCTCGTTGTCCTTGATCGCAACTTATTTGAACTTCAGGCCGCGGAAATCAACGAAGCAAAGGTGATAATGACGCTATTTGAGGGCAGGACAGTCTACGAATGAACCAAACCGTCTACAGGCGCAGGCCAGGCAGCTCGATTCCCAACGTGATTTTCGCGTTGTTGATTGCCAACGGGCTCGTGTTCGCTCTGCAACAGACAAGCGCAGAGTTCATGTTCCTCAATTTTGCGTTATGGCCGGCAACTGATCCGCGTTCGCCGTTCATGCCATGGCAGCTCCTGACTTACGGGTTCTTGCACGGCAACACCACGCACATCTTTTTCAATATGTTCGGCCTGTGGATGTTCGGCCGGGACCTCGAGCAGTTCATGGGGTCGCAGCGTTTCCTGATTTACTTTCTGGTCTGCGTGGTCGGAGCCGGTATTGTGCAGCTCGTTGTGGCGGCCATGCAGGGCGGGCTGTACCCAACCGTCGGCGCGTCCGGCGGTGTCTTCGGAATATTGCTGGCCTATGGCCTGACCTTCCCCAATCGCGTCGTTGTACCGCTGTTTCCGCCGATCCCAATGCGCGCAATCACGTTCGTGTTCATTTACGGCCTGCTGGAGCTGTACCTCGGCGTTAGCGGCGGGGCACCCGGTGTCGCCAACTTCGCACATCTCGGCGGCATGTTGTTCGGCTTTCTGCTTATTCAGTACTGGCGACGCGGGCGACGTCGGCGATGAGTCCGCTACTGGCGCTGGTCGTGGCCACGGCCGTGCTCGTCATGATTCCGGGGCCGAATGTGGCGCTGATTGTTGCCAACAGCCTGAAGTACGGATTTCGCACGGGCGTTGTGACGGTGCTGGGCACGACGACAGGCGTCGCATTGCAGCTGCTTCTCGTCGTCGTGGGCATGGCCGCGGTCATCGAACTTGCGGCCGGGATGCTGACATGGATCCGCTGGGCGGGAGTGGCCTATCTCGTGTGGCTCGGCATTCGCACCTGGCGCGAACCCGCAGACGACCTGGCCCTGATAACAGCGGCGCCGGCGATGTTCTGGCGCGGCTGCATACTGGCGGCGATCAACCCGAAGACGCTCCTGTTCAATGCGGCCTTCATTCCGCAGTTTGTGGCAACGGGCAGCGCATCGTTAGTGAACGTTGCACTCGTCGCGGCCGTCTTTCTGACGGTCGTTCTTCTGGGTGACCTGTTGTGGGCTGCGTTCGCGACGTCGGCGCGGCGCGTGCTGAGTCGGTATTCAGGCTGGCGTAACCGCTTGACGGGGGCTTTCCTGACAGCGGCCGGTATCGGGCTGGCGCTCGCGAGACGCTAGGTCCCTGTCATGCCGTAGCGCCACCGTCGATCGGGATAGCCGTGCCCGTGATGTGCGACGCAGCATCGCTGGCGAGGAACACCGTGAGCGCCGCCACTTCTTCAGGCGTTGCGACGCGGCCGTTCGGACTGGCCGCCGCCGCTTCTTCGAGGTAGTCCTCCAGGTCGACGCCCTCGGCTTCCGCCTCGGCCGCCAACATCGGCGTGTCAACATCTCCAGGGCACACGGCATTAACACGCAGTCCTTCAGCAGCGTGATCCTTGGCCATCGCTTTCGTCAACAGCACGATGGCGCCTTTGCTCGCGCAATAGGCGGCAGCGCGTTCGCCGGCATTCAAGCCCCAGTCGGACGCAATATTGACGATGCTGCCTTCGGCGAGGAGCAGATGGGGCAGGGCGGCGCGACTCAGGAAGAACGGCACGTCGAGATTGATCGCCATGGTGTAGCGCCATTCTTCGTCGCTCGTTTCGGTGACATCGCCATGCACGATCACGCCAGCGTTATTGACCAGGCAGTCGAGTTGCCCGAACTCGTCGATCGTGTCGCGGACAAGTTCGTCGCAGTCCGCGGACTCGGAAAGCTCGCCGGCCCAAGTGACAATCTTCTCGGAAACATCGGCGACTTCTTCGAGCCGGCCTTCGTCCCGGCCGGCCGCCATGACATCCCAGCCCTCCTCAGCGAAGGCGATAGCAATGGCGGCCCCGATGCCGGAGCTCGCTCCCGTGACAAGCACGACGCTCATTATGATTTCCCTGGCAGCGTTAACATGGTATCCAGTGTATATCATGACAACGGCGGATTCGTTACATCGCCTTGGTTGGCGACCGTTCTTCCAGGCGCAGCTCGATGCCGACAGCGAGCTCGTGCCCGCGCGCGTGCTGAATGTGCATCGTGGCCGTATCGACGTCGCGCACGTCGAAGGCGAGGAGACGATCGCCCTTACAGGCAAGAGCGCCGAACTGTGCATCACGGTCGGTGACTGGGTACTCATCGATGCGAGCGGGCCCAGGGTAGAGGCATGCCTCGAGCGCCTGGGCGTTTTTCAGAGAAAAGCCGCCGGCACCGCAGCAGCGTTGCAACTGATCGCGGCAAACGTCGATAACCTGTTCATCGTTACGTCGGCAAACCGCGATTTCAACGTCGCGCGCCTGGAGCGCTACCTTGCGATCGCTCATGACGCCGGGGCGTACCCGATCATCGTCATTACCAAAGCCGACACGGTCGACTCCGTGCAGGAGTTCGTTGCGTCCGCCGCCGGCCTGTCGCCGGGCCTTCTTGTGGAGGCGCTGGATGCAAGAGACGCCGAAGCGGTGGAGGTATTGCGTCCGTGGTGTGAAACCGGGCAGACAGTCGCGTTACTGGGATCTTCGGGTGTCGGTAAATCGACGCTGATCAACACCCTTGCTCGTATCAGCCAGGCAACCAAGACAGTGCGGGAAGATGACCAGCGGGGCCGTCACACCACGACGAGCCGGTCGATGCATCGCCTGCCGCAAGGCGGATGGCTGATCGACACCCCGGGCATGCGGGAACTTCAGCTCGTCGACGTGGCGGATGCGCTGGACGAGGTATTCAGCGACATTGCGGATCTCGCCAATCGATGTCGGTTTGGCGACTGCTTGCACGACGCCGAACCCGGGTGCGCGGTGCAGGATGCGATTGCCAAGGGCGACCTCGATTCCGATCGCCTTCGGCGTTACCGGAAGCTACAGTCTGAGGACCGGCGCAATTCCGAGACACTCGTCGAGCGACGTTCGCGGGACAAGTCTCTTGGTAAACTGTACAGATCGATTCAGTCGGACAAGCGGCGTCTCAAGGGCGAGAAGCAGTAAATGGCGAGCATCGATATCAATGCCGACCTCGGTGAAGGCGAGGCTAATGATGCCGAGCTGCTGCGAGTTGTGTCCAGTTGTAATATCGCTTGCGGCGGCCATGCGGGCGCCCAGGCCAGTATGCGTGCGACCGTTGCAGAAGCCGTTCGCAACGACGTTGCGATCGGTGCGCATCCGTCTTACCCGGATCGTGAAGGTTTCGGCCGCCGCAGCCGATTTCTCGTGGGCGAGGCGCTGTTCGCAACGCTCGTTGCGCAAATTCAGGCACTCGATGCCGTGCTTGCAGAACACGAGACAAAGCTGCGTCACATAAAGCCGCACGGCGCGTTGTACAATGACGCCTGCGCCGACGCCGAGCTGGCCGACACCGTCGCACGCGCCGCACGTGAAGCGGGGGCCGGCATCTTCCTGGTCGGTTTGCCTGACAGTGAACTGCAGCGTGCAGCGCATCAACATGCGTTGCCGTTCCTGGCTGAAGCATTCATCGACAGGGCCTATCTTGCGGACGGACGCCTGGTGCCGCGCTCGGATCCCGGAGCAGTGCTCAACCGCGTTACGGATATCGAAGCGCAGGCAATTTCGATCGCAAGGGACAGGTCTGTGACGAGCATCGATGGCCGGTCCATTGCAATAGCAGCAGACACATTGTGCGTACACGGCGATACGCCGGGCGCGGCGCAAGCGGCCCGTGCCGCGCGTCTCGCGCTTGAACGACAAGGGATAGCGGTTCGTGTCGCTGGCGAATAAAATTCAAAGCTGCGGCGACGACCTGCTAAGCGTCGCAGTCCCGGGTCCAGCCGAGTCGCAGCAGCTGGCGGCGCGTCTGCGCGCAACGGGCGAATGGCTCGAGGTTGTCGGCGGCATCGACACGGTCGCGTTGCGGTTCGATGCGGCGAATATTGACGCGGACGCGGCGCAGCGCACCGCACATGAATCCATCGGTGCCGGCATTCCAGTCGTACAAAGTTCGCCGGTCGTCGTTGAGATCCCTGTTTGCTATGGCGGCGAGTACGGCCCGGACTTCGACGCCGTCTGTTCGATGCTGGACCTGTCGGCGGAAGAACTGGTTGCTTTACATACGGAGCGGGAATACACGGTCGACATGCTCGGGTTTACTCCGGGCTTCGCCTACATCGGGGGCCTCGACAAGCGCCTGAACGTAGCGCGCCTGCGAGAACCTCGCGTACAGGTTGCGGCGGGTTCTGTGGGGATAGCCGCCGGTCGCACCGGCCTCTACGCATTGCCGGGTCCGGGCGGATGGGTGCTGATCGGGCGCACCTCGCATCCGCTCTTTGATGCGACAGCGGACGAGCCGTTCGCGCTCAGCCCCGGCACACGTGTCCGATTTGTCGCCGTGAGCGCGCTGTGACCCTGGAGATACTGAAATCGGGGCCGCAGACGACGATCCAGGCGGCGCCGCGAGTCGGTCAACGCCACTTGGGTGTGCCCTACAGCGGTCCGGCGGACCCGTTGTCCATGGCATTGGCCAACCGGCTGGTCGGGAATGAATCCTATGCGCCGGCACTGGAAGCGACACTGGGTGGATTATCGCTGCGCTTTGGTTCGCCTGCGTTCTTCGCAATAACCGGCGCGACGGCTCACGCAAGACTGGCGGATCGACCGTTGCAGCATCACCGAACGATTCAGGCAGACGCCGGGGAGGAGCTACATGTCGGCCCCGCAACACTCGGAGCGCGAGTCTACCTGGCATTCGCGGGAGGACTGCAGGCGGAAACAATTCTGGGTTCGAGCTCGACTTACCTGCCTGCGAAGTTGGGCGGTCATGAGGGGCGCTCGCTCGTCATCGGTGATCGCTTGTCGGTCAATCATCACGACTGGTCGGCGGACAATCACGAGACGCCACGCGAGTTTCAACCGCCACTGTCGACCAGCTGGGCGATTCGAGCCTGCGACGCGGCGGAGACCGGCCTGCTGCGAGACCGGCGCCAGCTGTTTGACCGCAACTTCAGGGTCGCGTCCCGATGTGATCGCATGGGCATCATGCTCGAGGGGCCTGGTATAGACGTCAACTCGGACGGCGGGCTGGCAAGCGCGCCAGTATTTCCCGGAACGGTGCAGTGCCCCGATGACGGACGGCCGTTCTTGCTCTCGGTCGATGCGCAGACAACAGGTGGCTACGCGCGCGTGGCTCAGGTTGCGCGCGCAGATCGGCATTTGCTGGGCCAGATACGGCCCGGCGATCACGTCAGGTTGTTATGGCGAGATCCGCAGAGTGCGATAAAGGACTTGCGTTCCAAACTGGATTACTGGTGCGCCTGGCTCGATGACATCGAGCTCGTGATCTGAGAAGAAAGTGGTGGGCCCGCCAGGACTCGAACCACCACCTTGCCGTGCGCGATACGTGTGTACGAGACAGTGGCATACCGTGTCCAATAAACACGCTGCCAAATAGTGGTGGGCCCGCCAGGACTCGAACCACCACCTTGCCGTGCGCGATACGTGTGTACGAGACAG
>JABDNG010000006.1 GCA_013001045.1 Woeseiaceae bacterium
GCTCGAAAGCCAGCGACAATTTGTACATCAGCGATGCGACGGTCTCGGAGGGGCTGCAGCGCCGAAATTCCGCAAATGCCGGTTCGAGACGACCGGCCGAGAGAAAGTCAGCGCCTTTCTTGAACGCATCGCCTGATACTTTTTTCACATCAGCGACAAGATACGCGCAGAGTATTGCGACGCCGCCAAATATCAGCATGGGACGGCCGAGATCGATTCGGACGTGCATTACCAGCAGCAGCAGGGCTTCAAGCACCAGTAGCGAAAACACACCTGCAAGTGCCAGCACCGCAATCTCACGCCGATTGCGATCCGGCATGAACAGTACCGCGACAATGGCGAGTAACACGGGCGCCAGCCATTCCATCGCTTTAATCCAGGATGGCCTGATGATCATTCGGTTGTGTTCGAGGTCGGCGAGCAGCGCGGCGGTAAGTTCTGAATGTGTAACAAATTGACCCGATGGCAACAGGGCCTCTGCGCCCACGAGGGCAGGATCGGAGTCAACAAACACGGTCGTTCCTTTCAAGGCAGTCTGACCGTTCAGGACTTCGGCCACGCTGAGTCGCGGTAAGTCAGCGTAGTTCGAGAAAAAAATGGCATCCTCGGAGCGCGACATGCGTGGCGCCATGGTTGCTCCGGGAGTCGCCAGAGCGACTGCCAACGGCAATGACGGCGACATGACGCCGCCGTTCAGGTGCCAGAGCTCGGAGCGCCGCACGACTCCGTCGTTGTCCGCCTGGATCTCAACAAAACCGCTGTGCGTGGAGACCTCGGCGAATCGATGGCGTGATGGAACGAAAACGGGTGTATCCGAGGCCAGCAGTGCCGACCATGCCGGTAGCTTCTCGTCCATCGGGATTTCCGGCGGGTTTGCCAGTATGACGCGTTCGGCCCCGTCGGCCTGGAGTTTTTGCACAAGCGTGCCGTACTGACTCAGCACCTCAGCCGGAGTCGATCTCTGTGGATCGATACTCACGATGTAGGTATTGCTTAGTGACTTGTTCGGCAAACTGCCTGCCAATTCGTCGTACAGGACGCGATCCGCGCCCACAAACCACTGCGCCAGCGGGCCATAGACCAAGACCAGCAGCACGCTGACGAAGCAGAGCGCAATAACCCTGTTGCGTTTTGAATGGTTTTCCTTGTTCAAGCCGTGTCATGTCCCTGATTTGAGGACGAAATTATAAGTAAATGCGTGGCGCCGTAATGAGATAGGGTTGGCACTTTTTATGTAATACGAGCTCCCGATGCAGTGATATCATTCGATGACCGCGCAGCACCGGAACTTAACAATAATCCGGGCGTGGGTCGCGTCATGTACGAACACAGAGTCATTAAAACAATATAGAACAATAACTTATACCTCGGCTGGGCGTCGCAATAGCGATTCGTTGCGCGGCGCTCACTGGGGGCGACTCGCCGACAAGGGTGGAAAATGCATGGCAAAGGCGAAGCAAGCCTACGTTTGCACTGAATGCGGCGCACACAGCGTCAAATGGTCGGGCCAGTGTCCCGACTGTCTCTTGTGGAATACGCTGTCGGAGACCACTTTTTCGACGCCGGTCTCGGCGTTACGGTCCGGCGTCCAGACGCAACGACTCGACGAAATACCGGGCGATATCGAACAGCGACACGGCACGGGCTTCAGCGAGTTCGACCGCGTGCTGGGCGGCGGCCTCGTCCCTGGTGCTGTCGTTCTGTTGGGCGGCGACCCCGGTGTCGGCAAATCAACCTTGTTGCAGCAAGTCTCCGCCAGCCTGATGATGGACTTGCCGGTTTGCTATGCGACAGGTGAAGAGTCCTTGCGTCAGATTGGACAGCGGTCATTGAGGCTGGGACTCGATGCATCGGCGATGAATTTGTTGGCCAACACGTCGATTGAAAACGTGCTCGAGCAGGCCTCGCGCTGTGCCGCGAAAGTCCTGGTAATCGACTCCATTCAGACGATGACAGCGGAACACCTTCCGTCAGCGCCGGGCTCCGTGGCCCAGTTGCGCGAAAGCGTTGGTCGTATCGTACAGTTCGCAAAGCAGAACGAGGTTTCTGTTTTTGTCATCGGGCACGTGACCAAAGAAGGGGCCATTGCCGGTCCACGCGTTGTCGAGCACATGGTCGACACGGTGTTGTATTTTGAAAGCGATCCGACCAGCCGCTACACGATGATCCGGTCCGTGAAGAATCGCTTCGGCGCGAGTGGCGAAATGGGCGTATTCGCCATGACGGAGTCCGGTTTTCGCGAAGTCAGCAATCCGTCTGCAATTTTCCTGTCGCGTGACTCGGTCAGCGAGCCCGGCAGCATTGTGTCCGTTGCCTGGGAAGGTAGCCGCCCGCTGCTCGTCGAGATTCAGGCCCTCGTCGCCGATGGCAGCAGCAATTACCCGAAGCGACTGGCGCAGGGTGTCGATCAGAATCGACTTGCGTTGTTGCTGGCCGTCTTGCAGCGGCATGGCAATCTTGCCATCGGCGATGAAGACGTGTTCGTAAATGTCGTGGGTGGCCTGCGGATCGGAGAAACGGCCGTTGATTTACCGATATTGCTCGCGATCGTATCGAGTTTTCGTGATCGCGCCTGTCCAGAGCGGCTCATATGTTTCGGTGAGATCGGCCTGGCCGGTGAGATTCGACCGGTTCGTTTCGGCACCGAGCGCATTGCGGCCGCTGCAAAACAGGGGTTTACGAAAGCGATCGTGCCAGTCGGCAACGCACCCAAAAAAGTTTCCAACGGCATCGATGTGGTGGGCGTTCGTCGTCTCAGCGAGGCATTGGACGCTGCCTGGTAATTGTCAGTATTGACCTCGGTTACGGGGGCACGGGGATCGGCCGGCCGACCCGAACCGAGCGAACTCGATTGTCGTCGGTTTCCACGATTTCAATAGGGTAGCCACTGATTTCGAGACACGTGCCTGGCTTCGGAATGGTCTCGAGCGACTCGACGATCAGGCCGTTAATCGTTTTCGGGCCATCCGTCGGCAGATTCCAGTTTTGTGAGCGATTTAATTCGCGAATATTGGCCGTGGCGTCTACCAGGAAAGAATCGGAGCCTTCGCGGACAACATCTTCTTCGTCATCTGCCGGGTCCGTTGTGAATTCACCGACAATTTCCTCAAGAATGTCCTCGAGCGTGACGATGCCCTGGATGTCGCCGTATTCGTCGACGACCAGCGCGACGCGCTCGCGCCGTCTCTGAAATTGCACCAGCTGCGTACTCAACGGCGTTCCTTCCGGAACAAAATACGGTTCTGACAATAACGGTTGCAGGTTGTCCGTGGTGAGATCACGTTGTGCGAGATTCGCGAGTTTGCGAAGGTGCAATATTCCGACGACCTGGTCGATGGTATCGCGATAGACAGGCAATCGAGTGTGCTGGCTGTCACTGATGATCGACTCGATATCAACGCTATTGCTGTCGAGATCAATGCCGACTATCTCGTTGTGCGGCACCATGACGTCATCGACGGTCACTTTCCCGAGATCAAGGATGCTCAATAACATCTCTCGATAACGTGACGAAATCCTCGCGCCTGCTTCGTGCACGACCGTGCGCAGTTCTTCTCGCGTCAGCGCCTGGAGCTCGGTGTCATTCGCGCGCACACCGAACAGGAACAAGACGCCGTTTGCTGCAACGTTTGTCATCCATACGAACGGGTAAAGTATCTTGAGCAGCGGGTAATAGATGAGTGCTGCTGGAAATGCCACGCGTTCGGGGTGTAAAGCCGCCAGCGTCTTGGGTGCCGTTTCCGAAAAAACGAGTACCAGGATCGTCAGCACCACGGCGCCGAGCGCGGCAGCCGGTTCTCCGCCAATCTTGAATGCAGTGATGCCGACAAGGGAGGCAGCAATGAAATTGACGAGGTTGTTGCCGAGCAGGATGAGCCCGATAACGCGATCCGGACGTTTCAGCAGTTTTTCGGCAAGGCGCGCACCGCGATGACCCTCACGGGCCTTGTGGCGTAGTTGGTATCGGTTGAGGCTCATCAGAGCCGTTTCCGAGCCGGAAAAAAAGGCCGAAAGTAATAGCAAGATAACGAGCAGGGTGATCAGACCTGCTAGTGGAACGTCGTCGCCCAAGAGAAGGGCACCTCCCTGTCAGTTACACCCAAAACAGTTCAACAGGCCGCCTGCAGGCTGTCAAGAACGCCCGTCTCAACCCCAGCTTCGGTGAAGAATCTCTTCCAAAATGAAGCGGCTTCCGAAATATGCCAGGCAGAGTGTGGCGAAACCCCAGAGGTAGAGCTTCACGGCACGTTTGCCGCGCCAGCCGGCGACGAAACGTCCGGCCAGCAAAGTACCGAATACGACCCAGGCCAGCAGAGACAGCCCGAATTTGTGCGCCAGGTGTTGCTCAACCAGGTCGTTGACGAAAGACAGCCCGGTTGCGATTGCAAGTGTCAGGCCGGCGAAACCCGCTGCCGTGACGCCGATAAGCAATTTTTCGGTTGTCTCCAACGGGGCAAACAGCTGGTTGGCTGGCGTGATGCGAGCTGACTGCAGGCGGCGCTCCTGAATCATTGCGAACAGGGACACGATTGCGCCTACTGTCAACAGACCGTAAGAGAGTAGTGCGATCAAAACATGTGCGCGGACTTGCCACGTCAGCGCAACGCCCGCACTCGAATCTCCTGCCGTGCCCATCAACATCGCAGTTGCCGCCGACAGAACCAACATGCCCGCGCTCATGCCGCGCAGCGTCGGTTCGATAGCAGCCAATAACGCTATCAGTGCGAGTTCCAGTCCGATCATCGAGGCCGCGCTGCCGATCGAAAGGTCCAAGCCGTGCTGCGGCAGAATGAGACTAAAAAGGTGTTGCGCATGAAGGACCACGGCGATTACGGCACAAATCGAGGCGGCGAGGAAATAAGGGCGGGCCTGTTCTGCGAACCGCGGCAGGCGGCTGATCGCGATACCCACGGCTGCAATCAAATAGAGCAGAAAAATTGTGATTTGAGACACAGAAACCTGATAGGCATTGACCTAACTTCAGATCATCCCATATGCACAAGTGCAAGAGAACCCTCGTTATGCGAATTCGCGTGCTGGGTTGCAGCGGTGGTATCGGCGCAGGTGCGCAAACCTCTGCAATGCTGATCGACAATGATGTCCTTATCGACGCAGGTACCGGAATCGGTGACCTGGGCCTCGAGGACCTTGATTCTATTCGCCACGTCTTCCTGACGCATGCGCATCTCGATCATATTGCCGGCTTACCGATGCTTGCGGACCGGGTGTTCGACGAAAATTTTGAGACGCCGCTAACGGTATACGCACGGGAGGAAACGCTGCGCGCCGTTCAGGACCACCTGTTCAACGACGTCATCTGGCCCGACTTCGCGAAATTGCCTTCGCCACAGAATCCCATGCTGCGCTACCACGCCTGCGGTCCTGGCGATACGATCACGATCAATCACCGGGATTTCTTTGCGGTCGATGTCATGCATTCGGTACCGTCACTTGGTTACACGGTGCAAAACTCCGGCGGCGCGTTTGCAGTCAGCGGAGACACGAAAACCAACGAGACACTTTGGCCGGTTCTGAACGCTTGTGAAGACTTACGGGTTCTCGTTATCGAAGTATCATTCCCAGACGAAATGCAGGCGCTTGCTGCAGAATCCGGCCATTACACGCCAAAGACACTGACCGAGGATTTGTGCCGCCTTCGCCACGAGCCCGAAATCTGGTTAACCGGGATGAAACCCGGGGAAGAAGCCAGGATCTACGAGCAGGTCATAAAGGCGGCCCCCGGAAAAAATATTCAAATGCTATCGCGCGGTACCATTCTGACCGTTTAGAATGCGGGCATGTTTGAAAACCTGAGTGGCCGATTATCGGACGCCGCCCGCCAGCTTTCCGGCAAGGGCCGGCTGACCGAAACCAATATCAAAGACACGCTGCGGCAAGTCCGTCTGGCCTTGTTGGAAGCCGATGTTGCTTTGCCCGTCGTAAAGACCTTTATCGCGCGGATTCGCGAACGTGCGCTCGGCGAAGAGGTCGGCAAGAGCCTGACGCCAGGCCAGGCCCTGGTAAAAATTATCCACGGCGAACTGGTTCGCATCCTCGGCAGCGAGTCCGCGCCACTGAATTTAAGGGCGCAACCCCCGGTCGTCATTTTGTTGGCAGGCCTGCAAGGCGCCGGCAAAACAACGACGGCGGCGAAACTTGCCAAGCGTCTGATTGACGGCGACAAGAAGAAGGTCATGCTTGTCAGTGTCGACGTGCATCGCCCGGCGGCAATTCTTCAGCTGCAAACACTCGCCGGCGAGGTGGGCGCGCTGCACTGTCCCAGTCAGGCGAATGAGAAGCCGACGGCTATCGTTGCTCGTGCGCTGGATGACGCGCGTCGATCGCATGCGGATGTACTCATCGTCGACACGGCTGGCCGCTTACACATTGACGGTGAGATGATGCAGGAAGTCGTCGAGGTGCACAAAGCGGCGCAGCCGCATGAGACGTTGTTCGTCGTTGACAGTATGGCGGGCCAGGACGCCGTGAATTCGGCGACCGCATTCAACGACAGGCTGCCGCTAACGGGCATTGTGTTGACAAAGACCGACGGCGATGCGAAAGGCGGCGTCGCCTTGTCGGTTCGGGAAGTTACGGGCAAGCCAATCCGGTTCATGGGTATCGGCGAGAAAGTCGAGGCGCTCGAGGCGTTTCATCCCGATCGTATGGCGTCGCGGATTCTCGGCATGGGCGATGTGCTGACGCTGGTCGAGGAAATCGAGCAGAAAGTCAGCAAGGACCAAACCGAAAAGCTCGCCAAGAAGCTGAAGAAGGGGCGGGGCTTCGACCTTTCCGACCTTCGCGACCAACTCGAGCAAATGATGAATATGGGCGGACTTGCGTCCATGCTTGAGAAGCTGCCGTTGCCAGGGAACATCAATCCGGCTGCCCTCAAGGACAGCGCCAATGAGGTCAAGATTCGCCGACAGATCGCGATCATCAATTCAATGACCCCGTCCGAGCGCCGTTTCCCGAAGACCATCAATGGGTCGCGCAAGAAGCGCATTGCTGGCGGCGCGGGCCAGCAAATCCAGGACGTCAATCGTCTCCTGAAGCAGCATCTGCAAATGGAGAAAATGATGAAAAAGGTCTCAAAAGGCGGCATGAAGAAGTTCATGCGGGGCATGCCGGGTGGTGGTATGCCGCCCGGAATGCGGTGATTTTCGGCCCTGATTCGCGATAAATAACGCCGGGCTGGCCGGAAATCGCGAAGCGAGACTCTAAGGTACGGAATTTCTTAGGGATTTTCGCCCGTAAAACGCTTCACATTTTCCGCAAAACCCGTACAATGCGCCGTCTACTCGGGCCGGCCCGAGTCAAGGCATGTCTGCCTTATCTTTAGACAACTACGGAAATGTAATGGTTAGTATTCGACTTTCGCGCGCTGGCGCGAAAAAGCGCCCCTTCTACCACCTGGTGGTCACCGACAGCCGCAATCGTCGAGACGGTCGGTATATTGAGCGTATCGGTTTTTTCAACCCGGTCGGCCGAGATCACGAAGAGAATCTGAGAATTGACCTCGAACGTGTTGATTACTGGGTGGGCCAGGGGGCACAGCCGTCAGAGCGCGTCGCATCCTTGCTGAAAAAGCACCGTAAGGCTGCCGCGAGCAGCTGATCTCTTGGTGGCCGAACCGATAGTGCTGGGACGTATTTCCGGCGTGTTCGGTGTCAAAGGGTGGGTCAGGGTGTTTTCGTACACCGACCCGCGTGAGGCGTTACTGGATTACGATAGCTGGTTGCTCGGCCAGGAGGGCGAGTGGCGATCAGCGAAAGTCGCTGAAGGGCAGCGGCACGGAAAAGCGGTCGTGGCACGAATTGATGGCTACGACGATCGCGATAAGGCAGCAACGCTGATTGGGACTGAAATTGGCGTACCCAGGGACGAGTTGCCGGAAACGGAAGACGGCCATTACTATTGGTCCGATCTCGAAGGGATGAAGGTCGTACAGAGCGACGGCGCCGAACTCGGGCAGTTGGCCTACATGCTCGAGACCGGTGCACATGATGTGATGGTGATCAAGGGCGAAGAGGAGCGACTCGTTCCTTTCGTGAAGGATGAAGTAGTACTCGACGTTGATCTGGCCGCAGGCGTGATTACCGTCGATTGGGAATGGGACTGACGACATGCAGATAAGCGTCGTCAGCCTGTTTCCGGAAATGGTTTCGACGATTGCCGATTACGGTGTCGTTGGACGCGCACAAAGCCGTGATCTGATTTCGCTGGATGTTGAGAATCCGCGTGATCACACGGAGGACGCGCACCGTACGGTCGACGATCGGCCCTACGGCGGTGGTCCGGGCATGGTGATGAAGTTCGCGCCGCTAGCCAGGGCACTGCAGGTGCTGAGGGAGCGGTCGCCGGCGGGTAGCCCGGTCGTCTACCTTTCGCCGCAGGGCGACGTGTTCGACCAGGCGGTGGCTGCGCGGTACTCGACATTGCCAGGCTTGATACTACTGGCGGGCCGGTATGAAGGGATTGACGAACGACTCATTGAGTCGCGCGTCGATGAAGAATTGTCGCTCGGTGACTTTGTGCTTTCGGGCGGTGAAATTGCCGCGATGGCGGTGATTGACGCGGTTGTAAGATTGTTGCCCGGTGTTCTGGGCGACGATGAGTCGGCCGAACAGGACTCCTTCACGGAGGGGTTGCTGGATTTTCCGCATTACACGCGGCCGGAAGTTGTAGAAGGTGAAGCCGTTCCGGACGTACTATTGTCTGGCGACCACGCGAAGATTGCGCGCTGGCGGCACAAGCAGGCGTTGGGCCGAAGTTACTTACGACGGCCGGACTTGCTGGAAAGACTGGATTTAAGTAACGAGCAGCGGGCGTTGCTCGACGAATTTTTGAAAGAGCAGAGAAAATGAGCAAAATCATCGAAGCGATCGAAAACGAGCAGATGGGCAAGGACATTCCGAAGTTTGCTCCGGGCGACACGATTGTCGTGCAGGTCAAAGTGAAGGAAGGCGAACGCGAGCGTCTGCAGGCGTTTGAGGGCGTTGTAATTGCCAAACGTAATCGCGGCCTGAATTCTTCATTCACCGTGCGCAAGATCTCACATGGCGAAGGCGTCGAACGCGTGTTTCAGACGTACAGCCCGGTTGTCGATTCTATCGCGGTAAAGCGTCGTGGCGACGTGCGGCGCGCCAAGCTGTACTACCTGCGCGGTCGTACGGGCAAGGCGGCGCGTATCAAGGAAAAGATCTAGTTAGTTGATAGTTCTTCGGAACCCCTGCTGCGAAACGGGGTCCCTCGTGACATGAAACCAGTTTTCCCACTGCCTATGCTGAGAGCACCGCTGTTACTAATGGCGTTCGCTTTGGTGAGCGGCTGCGCGTCATTGTTGTCGTCGGCCGCCACGGGGCTGGCAGATAATCTGTCGTTGGCCATACTGAACCAGGACGATCCCGAAACCGTGCGGGCTGGCGCACCGTCCTACCTGTTGCTGCTTGACAGCTTTGTCGAAGGCAGTCCTGACGATCCGGATATTCTGGCAGCTGGCGCGACGCTGTATGCGACCTACGGTGCCGTATTCGCAGAAGACGAGCAGCGGGCTTCGCGGCTGACGACGCGTGCGCGCCGCTACGCGCTTAAAGCCATGTGCGAGTCGTATTCGCGCGCGTGCGCCTGGCCGGATGCGACGTACGATGAATTTGTAGCGACGCTGGACGGCATCCGCCCGAAAAAGGCCGGCTACCTGTACACGTATGGCTTTGCCTCGCTCGCTTACCTGCGCGCACACAGCTCGGATATGAACTCAAT
Source organism: Woeseiaceae bacterium (assembly GCA_013001045.1). Classification (GTDB taxonomy): domain Bacteria; phylum Pseudomonadota; class Gammaproteobacteria; order Steroidobacterales; family Woeseiaceae; genus UBA1847. The sequence goes on from JABDNG010000006.1 coordinate 9,763, forward strand.
CGCTGAATTGCCGCAGATTGAGGCTTTATTCAACCATTATTTGGACATAAGCGGAGACACAGTTAACAGTAGCGCCTACACGTATATGGGAATATTGCTGACCTTGCGGCCGCCGGCGGCCGGTGGCGAACCGGAAAAGGCGCGCCAGTACTTCGAGAAAGCCATCGCGTTAACCGATGGTAAGGACCTGGGTGCCAAGGTCGAATTCGCCCGGGGCTATGCGAAAAAGTTATATGAGCGGGAAATGCACGACCGACTTTTGAATGAAGTCATGGCGGCAGATCCCTACCAGGACGGGTTTACGCTGGGCAACGTCCTTGCACAGGAAGACGCGGCGGTGCTACTCGCCGAAGCGGATGACTATTTCTAATGGGTAAATCATGAGACATCTGTTCTTGATTCTTGCAGCGCTGGCATTCAGCCTGCCAGTGCATGCCGCCGAGACGCTGAAGATTGCCACGGCGACACCCGATGGTACGCAGTGGATGGATGACATGCGCACGGGCGCCAAAGAAATCAAAGAGCGCACCGAAGGGCGAGTGCAAATCAAGTACTACGGCGGTGGCATCAAGGGCGACGACAAGAAGGTGCTGGGCCAGATCAGGATCCGGCAGCTGCAGGGTGGTGCATTTACTCCGTCGGCGCTTACGTCTCAATATTCAGACCTGAATCTGTACGGTATGCCGCTGATTTTTGATTCTGAGGAAGAAGCGGCTTACGTGCGGAGTCGTCTCGACGCTCGTCTGCAAAAGGGGCTAGAAGACGCGGGATTCGTCAATTTCGGATTCGCGACGTCGGGATTTGCAAACATCATGTCCAACACGCCCGTCAGGTCGCTGTCTGACCTGAAAGGTAAACGCGTGTGGGTGCCCGAGGGAGACACAATCAGCTATGCGTCAATGCAGGCACTTTCATTGTCGCCGGTTACGCTGCCGCTGACCGACGTCTTAACCGGGTTACAGACCGGCTTGATTGATATCGTCGCGATTCCTCCTTTTGTCGCGTTAATTCTGCAGTGGCATACGAAAGTCAAATACGTAACAAAGGTTCCCCTGGTATACACGTTTGGTTTCATGGCCGTCGACAAGAAGGCGTTCGAAAAAATAAATGCTGAAGACCAGGCGATCGTCCGCGAAGTAATGGGCAGAATCTACGAGAATTTCAACAAGGTAAACCTGGTCGACAACGATGCGGCCTTTGATGCACTGGTGAAAAGCGGTATCCAACCTGTCGAGTTAGACGAGGAGGAGTACAAGAAAACCCGCAAGGTGTTGCTCGCATCGAACCGGCAGCTCGGAGAGCAGGGGAAATTCACCAAAGAGCTTTATGACGAAATGATGCGGTATGTGGATGAATATCGCAGCCAACGTGGTGCCACCGGCCGCGACTAGTCGTGTATTACCGATTTATCGCCCTCGTCGAGCGCCTCGAAAGAACCGGTAACTTTCTCGAAACCGCCGCTCTCGTAATACTTCTTAGCGCGATGATGCTGCTAGCCGTCGGGCAAATCGTTCTGCGTGAGGTATTCAATACGGGGTTCGTTTGGGCGGACGAACTCATCAAGCTGATGGTCCTTTGGTTAGCGATGGTCGGATCCATTGCGGCCACTCGCGATAACCGTCACATTCGCATCGACGCGCTTTCTCATGTTCTTCCCGAAGTGGCTATCCGGATGATCCGGATTTTGGTCGATCTTTTTGCTGCTTTTATCTGCGGCGTTATCGCGTGGCAGACGTGGCGTTACCTGCAGGTTGAAATCGAATACCAGGATACGGTGCTGGTCAATATACCGGCGTGGATCGCGCACAGCATCATGCCAGCGGCGTTCCTGCTGATCAGTTTTCGTTTTCTCGTTCTGGTCGTGAAGCAAATAGGCGCAATTGTTACTCGTCCTGCGGCTGGGCCAGGCAAATGATAGCTCTCAGCGTCCTGTTGGTCTTGCTGGCGATTATCGGCGCACCATTGTTTGCAGTGATAGCCGCAAGCGCGATGATCGGTTTCCAGAAGGGGGAAACCGATCTGATGATTATGGCGCTGGAAATACAGAGCATTGCCAGCATGCCGTTCTTGTCGGCCATTCCGATGTTCACTTTTGCGGGTTACCTTCTCAGCGAAAGTAACGCACCCACCCGGCTTGTGAAACTGACGGGCGCAATGATGGGATGGATGCCCGGGGGCCTTGCGCTGGTTTGTCTGGCTGCGTGCGCTTTCTTTACCGCTTTTACCGGTGCCTCCGGCGTAACGATCATTGCGCTCGGTGCAATTTTGTATCCGGCATTGAAGCAGGACGGTTATGGCGACAAGTTCAACCTCGGTCTTGTTACCTCAGCCGGAAGCCTCGGGCTCTTGTTCGCGCCGTCATTGCCGCTGATCCTTTATGGGGTCATCGCTGAAGTTCCGGTTGATAACCTGTTTCTGGCCGGCATTTTGCCGGGTCTTCTGATGCTGCTGATGCTTTCAGGCTGGAGCATTTGGGTGAATCGGCACATCAGGCGACCGCTGAGCTCCTTTTCTGTTCGCGAGGTCGGGAAGGCGTTACGCGAATCGATTTGGGAGCTGCCGCTCCCGATCGTCGTGTTGGGCGGCATCTATTCGGGCTTCTTCGCTGTTTCTGAAGCGGCTGCCGTTACGGCACTCTACGTTGTATTGGTAGAAGTGGTCATCCTGCGAGAGATTCCGCTCCGTGATCTGCCGCGTATTATGCGAGCATCAATGGTGCTGGTTGGTGCGATCCTGGTCATTCTCGGTGCGTCGATTGCGTCGACCGGTTACATGATCGACGCAGGCATTCCGCAGCGCTTGTTCGAACTTGTCTCGAGCATGGTCAGCAGCCAGACGTCGTTCCTGATCTTGCTGCTGCTGTTTCTCCTGGTTCTCGGAGCGATTCTGGATATTTTTTCGGCAATCGTTCTCGTGGTGCCGTTAATCCTGCCCATTGCTGCCGGATACGGCGTTAACGAGGTCCACTTGGGCATCGTGTTCCTGGCCGCAATGCAACTCGGATACCTGACGCCACCCGTTGGTCTGAACCTGTTTATCGCAAGCTATCGCTTTGAAAAGCCGATTTTGCACGTCTATTCGGCGACGTTTCCTTTCTTGATCATATTGATGTTGTCGGTCATATTGATTACGTTCTTGCCGGAACTGTCGCTGGTATTCCTGTCGAATTAATTATGTGCGGCAGCACAAAGAGGACGAAACAGCCATGAGTGAACGCAACTTTTTTGTGCGCCTGCTCGCATCGATCTGGCGTGGCTTGAACGGACTGCGAAAGATCTTGCACCTTTTGCTCCTGCTAATTGTATTCCTGGTCTTCTTTGCTGCCGTGTCGGGCACGCCGCCGCTGCTCCCGCAACAAGCTGCATTGCTCATTAAACCGAGCGGTGCGCTCGTCGAGCAATTGGAGGGTGATCCCTACGACCGCGCGGTTTCTGAGCTATTGGGCGACGTGCAGAGGCAGACGTTGGTACAGGATATCGTCGATGCCCTGGAGTACGCGCGTACCGACGACCGCATCAGGGCGGTTCATCTCGAGCTTAGTTCGCTAGGCGCCGGTGGTCTTCCGAAACTGCAGCGGATCGCAGAGGCTATCGACGCCTTCAAGGAGTCGGGAAAACCGGTCGTCGCCAGCGCTGACTACTTCGCGCAACCCGGCTACTACCTGGCTGCCCATGCAGATGAGCTCTACATGCACCCGGAGGGTATCGTTTTCTTGCAGGGTTACGGGACGTTTCGCAACTATTACAAGGATGCCATCGATTTATTGCGCATCGACTGGAATATTTTTCGCGTCGGCACGCACAAGTCCTATGTCGAGCCGTACACGCGCATGGATATGTCTCCGGAAGATCGGGAATCCAGGGCGCGCCTGATCGAACAATTCTGGGCTATGTACGAAGACGATGTTATCGCGGCACGTGGCCTGCCCGACGGAGCGGTTGACGACTATGTGCAAAACCTCGTCGAGCGCGTTTCAAACGCAAACGGTGACATCGCCGTTGCAGCGGTCGACAACGGACTGGTGGATAAATTGCTAAGTCGTGGGGCGCTGCGCGACGTTCTCAGAGCGTACGCAGGCCCGGATTCAGAAGACGAGGAGATGTACGCCTCGGTGGCAATGCGCGAATACCTCGGCCAAATGCGCTTATTGCACGGCAAAAAGCCGAAAGCCGAGAATGTCGCGGTAGTCGTTGCGGCAGGGGATATTCTGAACGGCACGCAGCCGCCGGGCAGCATCGGCGGAGACTCCACAGCCGTCTTGCTACGGCAAGCATTGAGCGATGACTCCGTCAAGGCCGTGGTGCTTCGCGTCGATAGCCCAGGCGGAAGTGCATTTGCGTCCGAAATCATCGCGAATGAGATAGAGGGGCTGCAAGCAGCCGGCAAACCGGTCGTCGCGTCGATGAGTAGTGTTGCGGCATCTGGAGGCTACTGGATATCCGTCGTTGCGGATAAGGTCGTCGCTACTCCCGCGACGATTACTGGGTCGATTGGCATTTTCGGCATGATTCCGACCTTCCAGCGGACGCTCAAGGCAGTGGGCATCGCGACGGATGGCGTGGGTACGACACCATGGGCAGGGTCGTTGCGCCCGGACCGCGAGATGACCGACCAGACGCGGCAGTTGGTCCAGTTGATTCTCGAGGACGGCTACGACGATTTTGTCTCATCGGTTGCGAAGCACCGTGGGATGGATAAACAGGCGGTCGACCGTATCGGCCAGGGTCGTGTCTGGACCGGCGTCGACGCCCTCGAAAATGGACTCATTGATGAGCTCGCCGGGTTTGACGACGCAATTGTGATGGCTGCCGATCTTGCCGGTCTCGTGGAAGGAAAATACGGGCAGGTTCGAATGGAGCCGAAATTGTCGCCGACCGAGCAAATGATCCTGGACTTGTTGACAGTCGCCAAGCGCAGTGGCCTGGATCCGGCCAGTTTTGTCGCGGCACCGACTCCGATTGAGTCCTTTGCCGGTCAGCTGCAGAGGACGCTCGCGCGTGCGACGAAATTCAATGACCCCAGAGGCGTGTACTCGCACTGTTTTTGCGAAATCGACTAAATCGAAATGGGGACATTCCTAATTTAACGTATTAATACGTTAAATTAGGAATGTCCCCATTCATCAGTTCCAGTGCAGGATGACTTTCCCGCTCTGGCCGGACTCCATGAGCTCGAACGCGGGTTGAAACTCGTCGATGTCGAAATGGTGCGTGATGATCGGGTCCATATTCAGGCCGCTCTGTAGCATGCTCGACATCTTGTACCAGGTTTCGAACATCTCGCGGCCGTAAATTCCCTTGATGAACAGCCCTTTAAAAATTACGTCATTCCAGTCGATGGCCATATCCCCCGGCGGAATGCCAAGCATGGCGATCTTGCCGCCGTGGTGCATTGTTCTCAGCATGTCGCGAAACGCTTGCGGATTGCCCGACATCTCCATGCCGACGTCGAAGCCTTCTTCCATGCCTAAGTCGCGCATCGTGTCGTCGATGGTCTCCCGGGTCACGTTCAGTGCGCGCGAGGCTCCCATCTTGCGGGCAAGCTCCAGCCGGTAATCGTTGACGTCGGTAATGACGATATGGCGGGCACCCGCGAAGCGGGCGATGGCTACAGCCATGACACCAATCGGTCCGGCGCCGGTGACCAAAACGTCTTCGCCCACGAGGTCGAACGACAACGCGGTGTGCGTGGCGTTGCCGAGCGGATCGAGAATCGACGCCAGGTCATCGGTGATCAGGTCGGGCAGTTTGAAAACATTGAAGGCGGGTACTGACAGGTACTCCGCAAATGCACCGGCCCGGCTCACGCCCACACCGATGGCATTCATGCACAGGTGACGGCGTCCCGCTCGGCAATTGCGACAAACGCCGCACGTGATGTGTCCTTCGGCCGAGACCCGATCGCCGACCTTGAAGCCTTTGACTTCGATGCCCAGATCCACGATCTCGCCGCTGAACTCGTGGCCGACGGCCATGGGCACAGGTATGGTCGCCTGCGCCCAGTCATCCCATTTGAAAATGTGGATATCGGTTCCACAGATCGCGGTGCGATTGATCTTGATCAGCACATCGTTATGGCCGACTTCAGGAACTGCGATGTCTTCCATCCAGATACCGCGCTCGGGTTTCGCTTTGACCAGTGCTTTCATCGTTATTTCCTGCTGTGCGGGATCAGTTGATTACACCCAGTTCCCGACCGACCTCGGTAAATGCGTCGATTGCGTTGTCCAGCTGTTCGCGTGTTAGTCCCGCGGACATTTGCGTGCGGATTCGTGCCTGTCCCTTCGGGACTACCGGGAATGAGAAGCCGATTACATAGATACCGCGTTCGAGGAGCTTGTCCGCCATCGTGGTAGCAAGTCTCGCGTCGCCCAGCATCACCGGAATGATTGGGTGTTCTCCGGGTTTCAGGTCGAAGCCCCTGTCGGTCATCCTGCTGCGGAAGTACGCAGCATTGTCATGCAGTTGCTGCTGCAGCGAATTGTCGCGCTCGAGCAAATCGAGAACGGCGATGGATGCCGCCGCGATCATCGGGGCGACCGAGTTTGAAAACAGGTAAGGACGCGAGCGTTGTCGCAGCCAGCCGACAATTTCCTTGTGACCCGACGTATAGCCACCCGACGCGCCGCCGAGCGCCTTGCCTAGCGTGCCCGTGATGATGTCGATGCGTCCCATGACGCCACGGTACTCGTGTGTGCCGCGGCCGCGCTTGCCAAGAAATCCCGTGGCGTGGCAGTCGTCGATCATTGTTAGAGCGTCAAATTCGTCGGCCAGTCTGCAGATACCCGCCAGGTTGGCGATCGTGCCGTCCATTGAGAAAACACCGTCCGTTACCACGAGGCGGGCGTTGGCGTCGGCGGCGTCGGTTAACTGGGAGCGGAGGTCTGACATATCGTTATTTGCATAGCGGAAGCGACGCGCCTTGCTGAGGCGAATGCCATCGATAATGCTGGCGTGATTGAGCGCATCGCTGATCACGGCATCGTCAGGCCCCAGCAATGTCTCAAACAGCCCGCCGTTCGCGTCGAAACAGGACGGGTACAGGATCGTATCCTCAGTGCCGAGGAATGCGCTGATTCGTGCTTCAAGTTCCTTGTGAATCGTTTGCGTGCCACAAATGAAGCGCACGGACGCCATGCCATAGCCATACTCATCCAGCGCTTTGTGCGCGGCTGTGATGACCTCGGGGTGGTTGGCGAGGCCGAGGTAGTTATTTGCGCACAGATTCAGGACGTGACTCGTGTCGCCATTCGTGCGCACATCAATTGCGGCCTGCTGGGGGCCCGCGATGAGTCTTTCGGTCTTGAAAAGACCCTCTGATTTCAGCGCCTCGGTCTGCTGGCCGAGTGAATCTATAAAGGTCGTTGGCACGGGTTTGCTCTCTGCGTTCGAAGGACGCAAAGTATATCAGGAGGCCAAAGGGGAAAGGTCGTGTCCAACGACACACTGCGGTTGGATCGGTGGCTCTGGTTCACGCGATTTTACAAGACGCGCACGGCGGCGGGCGAGGCGGTACGAGGCGGCCACGTGCGGGTCAATGGCGAGCGTGCGCGCGGCGCGACGCAGGTGCGCGCTGGCGACGAAATACGGCTCGTACGCCAGCAGCTGACCTACGAATTATCCGTGCTTGGTCTTCCGGCACGACGCGGGCCTGCTGCCGATGCGCAGAGCTGTTATCGCGAGTCTCCGGCAAGCATTGCGCGTCGAGAACAACAGGTCGCCAAGCTGCGCGGCGATCGCCTGCAGATGGCGACGACGCGGGGCAAGCCCGATAAACATACGCGCCGCCAGTTGCGGGAACGCAAGGGTCGATAACGATGCCGGTCGGCGCGCGAATACCCTATAATCGCCGCCCGTGTCATCCTTTTTGAACCCGCCAGAAGAGCGGACGTATGGAGTCATCGTATGAGCTTTGTCGATCAGCCCGCTGCCCGGGCAGGCAATATTGCCTACATCAATGATCTTTATCTGGCGGACGAGCAAACCCTCGTCCGGGAGTTGGTCGAAGCCGCCGATCCTGGCAATGCGGCGCGCGCAAAAATCCGGGACACAGCTGCACAGTTAGTAGGCGCGGTGCGCAAGAACACCGCGCAAGAAGGCGGCATCGAAGCCTTCCTGCAGCAATATGACCTGTCGTCGGACGAGGGCGTGCTGCTCATGTGTATCGCAGAGGCGTTGTTGAGGATTCCCGACGCCGACACGGCCGACCGACTTATTGCCGATAAAATTACGTCGGCAAAGTGGAAGGATCATGTCGGTGTCAGCGACTCGATATTCGTCAATGCGTCGACCTGGGGGCTTATGCTTACCGGCCAGATATTGAGTCTCGACGAGATAGCCACGAGCAATCCGGGACAAACGCTTGGCCGACTCGTGAGCCGCGTTGGCGAGCCCCTCGTGCGCACCGCCATGCGTCAGGCAATGAAGATCATGGGTCACCAGTTCGTCATGGGCCGAACCATCGGTGAAGCGCTTAAGCGTGCGTTGAAACATGAGAAGCTTCCCTATCGATACTCATTCGACATGCTGGGCGAGTCCGCGCTGACGGCGCGCGACGCGAAACGATATCTCGACAATTATCACGAGGGTATTGACAGTATCGGCAGTGGTCCGCGGGTCAATGCGGCGGACGTATTCTCGGCACCCGGCATCTCCGTGAAATTATCAGCGCTGCATCCGCGCTACGAGTTCACGCACGAAGGCCGTGTCATGGCAGAGCTTGTGCCCGCCGTCACGGAACTCGCCAAACATGCCAGGGACGTTGGCATCGGGTTGACGATCGATTCCGAGGAGTCCAATCGCCTGGAAATGTGGCTGGCCATCTTCGAGCGCGTCTATCGCGACAATTCGCTTGACGGTTGGGACGGATTCGGCATTGCCGTTCAGACCTATCAGCGCCGCGGTCGCGACACGATGCGTTTTGTTGAGGACCTGGCAGGCGACGTCGGCCGTCGCATTCCCGTACGTCTCGTTAAAGGCGCCTACTGGGACAGTGAGATCAAGTGGGCGCAAGAGCAGGGCCTCGCGAGCTACCCTGTGTTTACGAGGAAGTCCCACTCCGATGTGTCGTATCTGGCCTGTGCGCGGGCTGCACTTGCGGCCGGCGACAAGATCTATGCGCAATTCGCGACGCACAATGCACATACGCTGGCGAGCGTCTTGCATTATGCGGGCTCGCGCCGTGACTACGAATTTCAGCGCCTGCACGGTATGGGCGAAGAGCTGTACGCTGAAGTCGTTGATCCGGAAAAACACGATCGGCCGTGCCGCGTCTACGCGCCTGTCGGCAATCACGAAGACCTGTTGCCCTATCTTGTGCGGCGTCTGTTGGAAAACGGGTCGAACACGTCGTTCGTTAACAAGATAGTCGATGAGTCAATCGATATCGACGATATCGTCGCCGATCCACTTACGATCGCGGCTGCCCATGACTACATGCCGCACCCGGCCATCCCGCGACCCGTCGATATATTTCAGCCGGAACGCAATAACTCGCGCGGCTTCAATCTTGTCGACCGCAATGTCAGCCGCAAGTTACTGTCCGATATGGAGGTGGCCAGTGCCCGATCCGTTACAGCAAAGCCCATCGTTGGTGGCGAGGAGATGTCCGGAGCCGAAGAGCCTTCGGTCAATCCGGCAAATACCGAAGAGGTCGTGGGTATTTGCCATCTGGCGGCAGAAGAACATGTAGACGCTGCATTGGACCTTTCGGTCAAAGGCCAGGTTGCCTGGGATCGCGTCGGTGCCAATGAACGCGCCAGAATCCTGAATCGCGCGGCCGATCTTTTCGAGGCGCATCACGCTGAATTACTGGCGCTGTGCGTCAGCGAAGCCGGTAAGACCCTTCCGGATTCGATTAGCGAGCTTCGCGAAGCCGTGGATTTCTTTCGCTACTATGCGGCACAAGCGCAGCGACACTTTGGGGAACCGCTGGTCATGCCCGGGCCGACCGGTGAGCACAACGCCTACGGTTTGCGTGGGCGAGGCGTGTTTGTCTGCATCAGCCCCTGGAATTTTCCGCTCGCGATTTTTACCGGCCAGGTAGCGGCGGCTCTTGCCGCCGGCAACGCCGTGCTCGCGAAACCGGCGGCGCCAACAACTCTGATTGCGTACCGTGCCGTGCAACTGATGCTCGAGGCCGGCGTGCCGCCGGACGTGCTGCATTTCATTCCCGGTTCCGGCTCACTCATTGGTAGCCGCGCGGTGGCAGATCCGCGGATCGCCGGCGTGGTGTTCACCGGATCAACGGGTGTCGCACAGACCATTAACCAGACGCTGGCTCATCGGGACGGCGCGATCGGTACGCTGATAGCGGAAACCGGCGGGCAAAACGCCATGTTTGTCGATAGTTCGGCGCTGCCGGAGCAGGTCGTGCACGACAGTATTTATTCGGCGTTTAATAGTGCGGGCCAGCGGTGTTCTGCACTGCGGTTGTTATGTGTGCAGGAAGATATTGAACCGCGAACACTCGAATTGCTGACAGGCTACATGGACGAACTCGTCATTGGCGATCCAAAGTTTCTGTCTACTGACGTCGGGCCCGCCATCGATGCAGCATCGCGATCCGTGCTGGAGGCACATGTCGAGAGAATGGATAAGGAGGCTAGAATCGTCCATCGCTGCGCATTGCCGGCAGGTACCGAGGCGGGGACGTTTTTTGCACCGACGTTGGTGGAAATCGACGATATCAGCGTCTTGACGGAGGAGGTCTTTGGCCCGATTCTGCACGTGCTCAAGTTCAAGGGTAGTGCGCTCGACAAGATGGTCGAGGCGGTTAACGCGACGGGCTATGGACTGACAATGGGCCTTCACAGCCGCATAGATTCTCGCGCCCGCGGCCTCGTCGAAGCCTCCGGTGCCGGCAACATTTATATCAATCGTAATATGATCGGCGCAGTCGTCGGTGTACAGCCATTCGGCGGTAGAGGTTTGTCAGGCACCGGGCCAAAGGCCGGCGGGCCGCACTATGTGCAGCGTTTCGGCAGTGAATACACGGTCAGCAATAACATCTCGGCGGTCGGCGGCAATACGGGCCTGCTCACGCTTGGGTCCGATTGATGTCGGCAATCAGTATTTTCGATATCTTCAAGATCGGAATCGGACCATCGAGTTCGCATACGGTGGGGCCCATGAAAGCGGCGAACGCGTTCGCTTCAGCTTTGCAGCAATTCGCTTCCAGGGTCGCTCGCATACAAGTCACTCTGCATGGCTCGCTGGCCTGGACAGGCAGGGGTCACGGCACGGACTCCGCCGTTTTGCTGGGATTGTCCGGACGGATGCCGGAAACCATAGACCCGGATCGGGTCGACGAGTGGCTGGCGGCAATTCGCAACGAGCGTCGTGTTGATGTGCCGTCGGTTGGGAGGATTTCCTTCGATCCGGCGACCGACCTCAAGTTCGACTTTGAGAATGAACTGCCCAGGCACACGAACGGAATGCATTTTCTCGCATACGCGGCAGACGGGACGTCGCTGCTCGACGAGAAGTACTACTCGCTCGGCGGTGGTTTTATCGCGCGCAACGACGAGCCTGAGCCGCTTGCACAGGAAGGCGAGCCGCCGTTACCGTTTGTGACCAGTGCGTCGTTGCTGGAGACCGCGGCCGCGGAAAATCTGAGCATCGCCGAACTAGTACTTCGCAATGAAATGCAGTGGCGGAGTCGTGAGGAAATACACCAGCGCATCGCGGACCTCTGGCAAGCCATGCGCGCCTGCGTGGAGCGAGGGCTGCGGACGGACGGCGTGCTGCCGGGCAAGATGTCAGTACTGCGCCGAGCAGCGAAGTTACAACGAAGACTGTCGCAACGCGGTGAGCCGGCGCCGTTCGACGCGATGGAATGGGTCAACACGTTTGCAATTGCCGTGAACGAGGAGAATGCGGCGGGCGGTCGCGTCGTTACCTCACCGACCAACGGTGCCGCCGGCATAATCCCGGCTGTCTTGATGTTCTATGACCGCTTTGTCCCGGGGGCAAATGAAGAAGGCATACGGACCTTCATTCTGACGGCCGGAGCGATCGGAATTCTCTACAAGATCAACGCTTCGATATCGGGCGCCGAAATGGGCTGCCAGGGCGAAGTCGGCGTTGCGTGCTCGATGGCAGCGGGCGGACTGGCGGCTGTACTTGGCGGCAGCAATGACCACGTTGAAGAAGCGGCGGAAATCGGCATGGAGCACAATCTGGGTTTGACCTGCGATCCCATCGGCGGACTCGTACAGATTCCGTGTATCGAGCGCAATGCGATGGGCGCCGTAAAAGCGATCAACGCGGCGAAACTCGCGATGCACGGTGACGGTACGCACAAGGTCACTTTGGATCAGGTCATCGAAACGATGCGGCAGACAGGAATCGACATGTCATCGCATTACAAGGAAACATCGCAAGGTGGACTCGCCGTTAACGTTCCCGAATGCTGAGTATCGGCCAGGTCAGGCCTGATTCTTTGGATAGTCGTAAACGAGCAACTTGGTTTGCGGCCGATCGCTGAGGTTCCAGTCCTTCTGCTCGATCTGGACTGATACCACGCCGGCCGTCGGCAAATTGTGAGTCAGCGCGGGTGACAGGTAGTTGGCGAGGTCGGTCAGCCCCGGGTTATGGCCGACGATCATCACGTTGTTGAACTCGTTATCCTGCGCGGCGATTACGGCCAGGAGTTCATCGAGCGATGCGAGGTACAGGCTGTCCTCTCGTTCCAGAAACTCGATCGGGTATGAGATCCGGGCCGCGATGATCTTCGCAGTGGTCCACGCACGGGTGGCAGGACTGGACACGATCAGTGACGGGCGGATACCGTGCTCGGCGATGCGTTTTCCCATTCTTGGAGCATCTCGTTCACCGCGCTTGTTGAGTGGGCGCTCTCGGTCGCTGAGATGCGTGTCGCTCCAGCTGGATTTAGCGTGCCGAACCAGTGTGAGTGTTTTCATCGTCGATACGCCTTATGGGTACTACATCAATCCCGTTTGTAGTCGCGCTTCTTCGGTCATCATGCCAACATTCCATGGTGGATCAAAAACCAGCTCCACATCGACGTGCGAGATCGTTGGAATGATCGCGACCTTCTCGCGGGCATCTTGCACAAGCACATCTCCCATGCCGCACCCCGGCGCCGTCAACGTCATGTCGATACTGACCGAGCGTTGGCCGTTGCCGAGCGCCGTGATATCGCAGCGGTAAACCAATCCTAGATTAACGATGTCGACCGGAATCTCGGGGTCATAACAGGTCTTGAGCTGCTCCCAGATGACCGCCTCGATGTCAGCATCAGTCGCATTGTCCGGGACTTTCGGCGGCGGCACCGGCTCTTTGCCCAGGGCGTCGGCATCGGCGCCGGAAATTCGAAACAGGTTTCCCTCGACGTATACCGTAAAACTGCCGCCCAGAGCCTGCGTAATGAATCCGTCGGTTCCGGCGCGCAAAGTCAGTTGTTCACCCGCCGGGATGATAATGGCTGAGACATCACGCGACAGTGAAAACGGTTCGTTAGTATGGCCAAACATCGTACTTGTTACTCCGTGGTAGCCGGGGTCGTGCCATAGCTCAAGGCGGAGTGCAGCGCATGCCAGGCGAGCGTTGCACATTTTACGCGCGACGGGAATTCCCGCACACCATCGAGTGCCGCGAGTTTCGAGAACGGGCTCTCGAGGTCTTCTTCGATAGGGGTCAGATTGCCGGCACCGCCTTGCGTGAGTCGTTTCGTGACCGCGTCGAAAACGGCTTCGGCCTTGTCCACCGAAAGCCCCGTGATGGTGTCTGTCAGCAGGGAAGCTGATGCCACCGAAATAGCGCAGCCGGACCCTTCGAAACTCGAGGCCGAGATACGTCTCTCATCATCCACGCGAAGATAGAGGCTGAGCTTGTCGCCACACAGCGGATTGATTCCCTGCGCCGTGTGGGTGGCGCTGTCGAGGCGACCGAAATGCCGCGGACTGCGCGCATGATCCAGGATCAGCTCTCGATAAAGATCGCGGAGATCGTCTGTTTCGGCGCTATGAAGGGTCATTTGAAAACCTGCTTCGCCTTGAAAAGAGCATCAATCAGACGATCGACGTCGTCGCTGTTGTTGTAGAGAGCCAGCGACGCGCGCGATGTCCCCGAGATGCCGAAGCGCGTCATCACCGGCATAGCACAATGATGGCCGGTGCGGATCGCCACCCCCTGGTGATCGAGAATCGTGCCGAGGTCATGCGAATGAATATCGTCGAGGAGGAATGACTGTACGCTCGCCTTGTCAGTGGCTGTACCGATAAAGCGAATACCGTCAACCTCGCCGAGTTGCGACACCATATAGTCGTGCAATTCGCGTTCGTAGTCGGCAATGTTCTGCATGCCGATGGACTGCAGGTAATCGATGGCGGCGCCGAGCCCGATGACGCCCGAGATGTTGGGTGTCCCTGCCTCGAATTTGTACGGCAAGTCGTTGTAGATTGTGCCGTCGAAACTTACCTCCAGGATCATGTCACCGCCACCCTGGTACGGCGGCATTTCCTCAAGCAACGATTCCCGACCGTAGAGTACACCGGTTCCCGTCGGGCCGAACATCTTGTGGCCCGAGAATGCGTAGAAATCGCAGTCGAGGTTCTGCACGTCGATGCGCATGTGCGGCACCCCTTGCGCGCCGTCGATCAACACAGGGATGCCCTGTCGTCTCGCCCGCGCAACGATGTCTTTGACCGGGTTAATCGTACCGAGAGCATTCGAAACGTGGCCGATCGCCAGCATGAATACGTCATTCGTCATCAGGGCGTACAGAGATTCAAGTTCGAGCTGTCCGCGGTCATCGATTGGCGCGACCACGAGGTCGGCGCCGGTTTGTTCACTTACCAATTGCCACGGCACAATATTGGAATGATGCTCGAGATGCGTGATCAGGATCTTATCGCCGGGGCCGATTCGAGGGCGACAGAAACTCTGCGCGACGAGGTTGATCGATTCGGTTGTGCCGCTCGTAAGAACGATCTCCGTTCGATTTGCGGCATTGATAAATTCGCGAATCTTGTCGCGCGCGCCTTCGTACGCGTCCGTCGCCCGGTGACTCAGGGTGTGGATGCCACGATGCACGTTGGCATGATCCTCGCGATGGTAACGCGCGACTGTTTCGATAACCGTTGCCGGCTGCTGTGCTGACGCGGCGGTGTCCAGGTAGACCAGTGGCTGTCCATCAACAGACTGTTGCAGTACCGGAAAGTCCTTGCGCCAATCGGCGGCTAGCACGGATCGTTTTCGTTGCGGCTGGGTCATGACAGTACATCCGATACGAAGTCGGCCTCGATCAGCTGCGCGAGGCGCTTTTCTACGATGGCGGTAATGGTTTCGGTCATCGCTGTCACAGGCGAGCGCAATACGATGTCTGCGGCGAACGCGTGCGTCAGCACCTGGGTTGCATGACGTTTATCCAGGCCACGCGAGCGAAGGTAGAAGAGGGCAGTTTCATCGAGTTGACCGACGGTCGTACCGTGGCTGCATTTCACATCGTCGGCGTAAATCTCGAGCTCGGGCTTGGCATCGATTTCCGCCTTTTCCGAAAGCAGCAGGTTGTGATTCGCCTGGTTCGCGTCGGTCCCGTCGGCACCTCTGTGCACGATGGCTTTGCCATTCCAAACGCAGCGACAGTTGCCATTGAGAATGCCGCGATATTCCTGAGTTGATGTCGCCGGCCCGACGCGGTGATCGACGCGCGTGTGATTGTCGATGTGCTGTCCGTCACCCGCAAGGTAAAGGCCGTCAAATACGACATCGGCGCCGGGCTTGCCGAGGTCGATATCGAGGTCGTTGCGAATCAATGCGCCGCCGAGGTCATAGCTTGCCATGTGGAGGCGGGCGTCTTTCCCCAGCGCAACCGACGTGCGACTGGTCTGTACATGCCGGATCGCGCGATTCTGAATGCGGACATGTCTTACGCTCGCCCTCTCGCCGACGACCATCGATAACACCGAGTTTGCGTAGTGCTCCGCATCGCCGTCGGAGACGTGGTACTCGATGAATTCCGCCGAGACGCCTGGTTCGACCTGAATGTCGACGCAAGACTGCGCGACACCCGCATCAGATTTGGCCCGATCGACAACGAGGATCCCCACGGGCTTGTCGGTCGAGCCCGTGATCCGAAGTCGCAAGCCGTCATGCAGCAGCGCCGCGTTAAGGTCGGCCAGCGGTCGTTGCATTTCGAACGGTGCTGGGGCGTCGCTGAATCTCGATACCTCGATGCCGCGGTGCGTGATGGCGTTTACGAACTGGTCATCAACGGTACCGTTAGCGATCACCAGCCAGTGCGCGTCGATCGAGCGCGTAATCGCGTCGACCGTGTCCCTGAGCGACTTGTGCGGCAGTTGTGGTCCACCTGCGGTTAACCAGCGATTGCTGATATTCACGACAGGTGACAAGTCTGTGTACTTCCAGTCTTCGTCGCGCAGTGTGGGCAGACCATGTTCATGGAAATGCGCCAGCGCGGCCTCGCGCGACGGCGTTAGCCCGTTATCCGGCAACCGGCGGACGACGTCTCTGAGATCGTCGATGGAGAGAGCCGCGTGTTTCATGCACTTGCCGCCTCACGAACCCAGTCGTAACCTTTTTCCTCGAGCTCGAGTGCCAGCGACTTATCCCCGGAGCGTACGATCTCGCCCTGCGACAGCACGTGGACGTAATCCGGCTGAACGTAGTCGAGCAAGCGCTGATAGTGCGTGACGAGAATAATCGCACGCTCCGGACTGCGCAGGGCATTTACGCCCTTGGCGACGGCCTTTAGCGCATCAATGTCCAACCCGGAGTCGGTCTCATCGAGAATGGCGAGACGGGGTTCCAGCATCGCCATTTGCAATATTTCGTTGCGTTTCTTCTCGCCACCCGAGAAGCCTTCATTCACTCCGCGATTCAAAAACTTGGGATCCATGTCGAGTGTTGCCATTTTTTCCCGGGCCAGCTTCAGGAACTCAAACGCGTCAACTTCGCCCAGGCCGTTGTGTTTGCGCTTGGCGTTGACGGCGGCCTTCAGCAGGTAGGCATTGTTGACACCGGGAATCTCAACGGGGTACTGAAAGCCGAGAAATATGCCTTCGCGCGCACGTTCTTCGGGTTCGAGCTCAAGCAGGTTTTGGCCGTCAAACGTAACTGTCCCGCCTGTGACCTCGTGGCTTTCATGTCCGGCAATGACCTGCGCCAGGGTGCTTTTGCCGGAGCCGTTCGGTCCCATAATGGCATGCACTTCGCCGGCATTAACCGACAGCGACAGTCCGCGCAAGATTTCTGTATCGCCAATGCGGCTCTTGAGGTCTTTGATTTCGAGCATCGTTGTTCCTTGACTCATTTCGTTAACCGACGGCGCCTTCCAGGCTGACGCTCAGGAGCGCCTGGGCCTCAACCGCGAATTCCATCGGTAGTTCCTTGAAGACTTCCTTGCAGAAGCCGTTGACGATCATGTTGACAGCGTCTTCCTCCGCGATGCCGCGCTGTCTGCAGTAGAAAAGCTGGTCGGCGGAAATCTTGGAGGTGGTTGCCTCGTGTTCGATCCTGGCGGATGGGTTCTTGATTTCCATGTACGGGAACGTGTGTGCGCCGCACTCCTTGCCTATCAGCAATGAGTCGCACTGCGTGTGATTTCTCGCGCCGTGCGCCTGTGGCATCACTTTCACGAGGCCACGATAGGCGTTTTCGGCCCGTCCCGCCGAGATGCCTTTGGACACAATGGTGCTGCTCGTGTTGCGGCCTATGTGAATCATCTTCGTACCGGTATCCGCCTGCTGCATGTTGTTGGCGACGGCGACCGAATAAAACTCGCCGACCGAATTGTCACCGCGCAACAGGCAGCTCGGGTACTTCCAGGTGATTGCGGATCCGGTTTCCACCTGGGTCCATGAAATTTTGGAGTTGGCGCCCCGGCAGTCGCCGCGCTTGGTGACGAAGTTGTAAATACCGCCAACACCGTTTTCGTCGCCCGGGTACCAGTTTTGTACCGTGGAGTACTTGATCTCGGCGTCTTTCATTGCGACGAGCTCGACGACCGCGGCATGTAACTGGTTTTCGTCGCGCATCGGAGCCGTACAGCCCTCCAGGTAGCTGACGTGGCTGCCTTCCTCCGCGATAATCAGCGTCCGTTCGAACTGTCCGGTATTCGCGGCGTTGATGCGGAAGTAGGTCGAGAGTTCCATCGGGCAACGTACGCCCTTCGGAATGTAAACGAATGATCCGTCGCTGAAGACGGCGGCATTCAAAGCG
The DNA here is from genome assembly GCA_013001045.1 of Woeseiaceae bacterium. Taxonomy (GTDB): domain Bacteria; phylum Pseudomonadota; class Gammaproteobacteria; order Steroidobacterales; family Woeseiaceae; genus UBA1847. The sequence continues at coordinate 27,966 of JABDNG010000006.1, forward strand.
GCGAAGAAATTGTCACGTCGCGGTACGACCGTGCCGAGGTACTTCTGCACGAGGTCCGGATGGTCTTGCACAGCCTCGGAAAACGAACAGAATATGACGCCGGCCTCCGATAGCTTTTCTTTGAACGTCGTTGCAACGGAGACGCTGTCGAACACGGCATCCACCGCCACGCCGGCCAGTCGCGCGCGCTCGTGCAGTGGAATTCCGAGTTTGTCATAGGTCTCCAGCAGCTTCGGGTCGACTTCATCGAGGCTCTTGGGTCGATCTTCGTCGGACTTCGGCGCGGAGAAATAGGATATTTCGTTGTAATCGATTTTCGGATAGTGCACGTGCGCCCACGTCGGCTCCTTCATCTCGAGCCATTGCCGGTAGGCCTGCAGGCGCCATTCCAGCATGAACGGTGGTTCGTTTTTGCGGGCCGAAATTGCGCGCACGACATCTTCATTCAGGCCCGGCGGCAGGCTATCCGCCTCAATATCGGTGACGAAGCCGTGTTCGTAGCGCCGATTTACGAGGCTCTCGAGATTTTCAGATTCTGTCGACATTCGCTCAGCTCTTCGTTTCGATGTTGATGGGCGTACCGGCAAATCGGAACTGCGGTACCGGGCTATTGGTACGCAACAAATCGCTCAGCGTGACGTCGTCCAGCGCGCGGCGAATCGCGATGTTGACGCGTTGCCAGGCACCACCGACGCTACAGACACCCTCATGCTCGCAGAGGCTGTCGCTGGAACTGCATTCGGTGATCGACACTGGACCGTCCAGCGCGTCGATGATATCGGCGGCGCTGATTTCTGTCGGGCCGCGCGATAATTCATAGCCGCCGTTGGCGCCACGGGTTGACGTCACCAGTCCTGACCTGGCGAGCGACTTCAAGAGCTTGCTGACCGTCGGCAAGGCGATGCCCGTCGCCGCCGCTACGTCGGCTGCGCTACAGACGCTGGCCGGATTCGCCGCCAAATGGGCAAGCAAAACCGTGCCGTAATCGGTGAGTTTGCTGATTCTGAGCACCGTCCGTCCCCTGCTAGTACGAATAAAGGACTATTTTAGTCCTATTTGTCGTCTCAAGCCATAGCGAATGCGGATTTCTTGCGCCTCGGTACGAATGATATTTGCTATGCTACGCCGTCGCCGGGCGACATCTCGGTGTGCCGGCCTTCCAAATAGAAGCAAATATAAGTAACCCGTTGAACGACCTCGCTGAAAACCTGATCGAGATTCACGACCTGAAATACTCGCGCGGTCCGCGCGTTATTTTTGAAGGACTCAATCTCGTCATCAAGCGTGGCGAAATCACGGCGTTAATGGGTCCCAGCGGCACCGGCAAGACGACATTGTTGCGCCTGATAACGCGCCAGTTGATTCCCCAACACGGCACGATTCACGTCGATGGCGTGGACATCTCAAAGCTGAGCCTGGCCCAGCTCTACCAGCTGCGCACCCGCTTCGGGATGTTGTTTCAAAACGGGGCGTTACTCACGGATCTGAGCGTCTTCGAAAACGTCGCTTTCCCGCTGCGAGAACATACCAAGCTCACGAATCGGCTGATTCGTCATGTCGTGCTGACCAAGCTGCACGCCGTGGGATTACGCGGAGCGGCCGACATGATGCCAGCCGAACTGTCCGGCGGGATGGCGCGGCGGGTCGCGCTTGCGCGTGCCATGGTGATGGATCCCGATATCCTGATTTATGACGAACCCTTCGTGGGGCTGGATCCGATTTCAATGGGCGTCATCGTGCGGCTTGTTCGGCGCATGAACGATGCCCTGGGAATAACGAGCATCATAGTCAGCCACGATGTTGAGGAAATTGCGACAGTGGCCGATCGAAGTTTTTTGATCTCTAACGGCAAGGTCGCTGCGTCGGGCAGCCCGGATGAGTTGAAGGTTGCGCAGTCCGATTTAGTTCGCCAGTTCATGCACGGCATGGCGGATGGCCCGGTCGCGTTTCACTTCGACGCACCAGGCTATGAAGAACAACTGCTCGGACGGGATGCCGAGTGAACAAACTGTTACGTGAAATCTACAACAACGGCATCGAATTCGTTCGCACCTTCGGTGCGTTTCAGCTCTTTTTCATGCGTTTGCTACGGCACTCGCCGGGCATACTGATCCGCCGATTCGACCTGGTGATCATGCAGGTTTTCAATACCGGCGCTTTGTCATTGGTCATCATCATGGTCAGCGGTTTATTCGTCGGCGGCGTGCTCGGCTTGCAAGGGTATTCGAACCTCGCTCGATTCAACGCCGAAGACTCGATCGGCGTATTCGCAGCGTTTGGCCTGGTCAAGGAACTCGGGCCGGTAATAACGGCGCTGCTGTTCGCGGGTCGCGCCGGGACGTCGCTGGCATCGGAAATCGGCCTCATGAAAGCGACCGATCAGTTATCGGCGATGGAAATGATGGCGGTCAACCCGGTTCCTCGTGTCCTGGTACCGCGGTTTCTCGGCGGCGTCATCGCCATGCCATTCCTGGCGGCGATCTTCAGCATGATCGGTCTGTTCGGTACGCATCTCGTAGCGGTTGAGCTTCTGTCCGTTGATGTCGGCGCGTTCTGGCAGCAAATGCAATCGACTGTCGAGCTGGAAGATATCAACGAAGGTATTCTCAAGAGCATCGTATTCGGCGTTGCCGCGAGCCTGATTGCCGTGTGGGAGGGTTATAATGCCATTCCAACGGCGGAGGGTGTCGGCAGGGCGACGACCCGAACGGTGGTGATTACGGCCATAGCAGTATTGATATTTGATTTCATGATCACAGCGGTCATGCTTTGAGGTAAGAAAATGCAGCAAACACGTTCAGTTGAGGTAGGCACCGGGCTCTTTGTCCTGTTGGGCATGGGCGCGCTGTTTTTTCTGACAACACAAACGACCGGGGGGGACGACTTCTCGGCTGACGAGACCTACACCGTCGAGGCACGTTTTGAGAATATCGGCAGTTTGCGAAATCGTGCTCCTGTAGCCATGTCCGGCGTCACGATAGGCCGCGTAACGAGCGTGAAGTTCGATCGCGTTACCTTGGAGGCGGTCGTTGGTTTCGTGATCGACGCCCAGTTCAACCAGATCCCGGATGACTCGGATGCGACTATCTTGACATCGGGCATACTCGGCAGTCAGTACATAGGACTGCAGGCAGGCGGTTCGGACACCTACCTCGAAGATGGTAGCGAGATGTTGTTTACGCAGTCTGCCATTGTGCTTGAAAACCTGATTGGCAAGTTCCTTGTCAATGCCGGATCCGGAGGCGAAGACTGATATGGACGTGAAGCGAACCCTGCGGCAATTAACTGGTGCGCTGGTCGTCGCGCTATTAGCGGCGACGGCGGTGGCGTCACCCAACGCCATAATCGAGGAATCGGTGGTCTTGTTGGCTGAGAAGCTCAATGGGCGAAAGGCCGAATTGTCGGCCGACCGGCCGTCCCTGTATGTGTTGATCGATGAGATTCTATTACCGCGCTTCGATCGAGAATTTGCGGCGCAGGTCGTTCTCGCAAAGCACTGGCGCTCGGCGACGAAAGCGCAACGAAAGCGCTTCATCGAGGCTTTCTATCAGGCCCTGGTGCGTCGCTATGCCGACGGCATTCTGGAGTTCGATCCGGATCGAATTACGGTTTTGCCATTTCGTGGCGACGAGTCAAAGCCGCGCACCAAGGTCAGAACCACTGTCGCAATGGATGATGGCAGTAAAGTCACCGTGGACTACGATCTGGTGAAACGGGAGTCGGGCTGGCTGCTCTTCAATGTCGTTATCGAAGGCGTCTCCTACGTTCGAAATTTTCGTGCCGAGCTCGACGCGGAGATTCGTAGCACGAGTCTCGATGCCGTTATCGCCCGACTCGAGTCCGAGGCCGACATCATCGCTGATGAGTAAGTTTTCGCTCGAAGATCGTGGCGATGGCTGTTTCGCACTCAGTGGCGACATGACGTTTGACACGGCAGAGAGAATATTGAAGGAGAGCGAGGAACCTTTCGAGGCGCATTCGCAGCTCGAGATCGACCTTTCCGGCGTTACGGACAGCGACTCCGCGGGCCTGGCGCTGTTGCTCGAGTGGGTGACCTGGGCTAATCACACGGTACGCGAGATTCGATTCTCGGGAATGCCCGAACGAATCCTGGCGATCGCAAAAACGACCGAGGTGGAAAGGCTGTTGGCCCGCGGTGAACGCTGGGCCGGGTTTATCGAGGCGCCCGACGCCTAGTCTGACGTTTCGCCTTCGTCGAGAAATTCTTCCTCGAAAATGTCATCAAAAAAATCATCGTCCTCGGGCGGGTCTCCGTCGTATATCTCGAACTCGCGATTCTGCAGGTAGGATTCACGTGTCGTGATGTAGCGATCCTTTGAGTCGTCAAGGAGTTTCTCGGCCGGGAACAGGCGCGCGCGCAAATCGATCAGACGCAGCACGACCAACTTGTCACGAACGGACGTATTCTCGTAGTGATACAGCGGGTCTGACACAATGTCGATCGGTCGTGTCACCGCATCACGCAGCGTTGCTGGCCCCAGGAAAGGCAGCATCACGTAGGGCCCGGATGGAATACCCCAGACCGCGGCCGTCTGGCCGAAGTCCTCGGAACGGGCCTCCAGACCGCCGTTCGATGCGACATCGAAGAGACCGCCAACACCCAGCGTGCTGTTGAAAGCAAATCGCGCCAGCTCGGTAAAACCGCTGGCTGGTTTGCCTTGCAGAAAGTTGTTGACGGCCGATCCCGGCGTCGCGAGGTTTTGGAAGACGTTCGCGACGCCAGTCCGCACAGGACGCGGCAATACCTTCTCGTAGACTTTCGCGAGCGGTTTCAGGGTGACTTTGTCAACGGTCGTGTTAACGCTGTAGAGCGTGCGGTTCAGGGGCTCCCACGGGTCGCTTTCGACGCGTTGCTCGGGCGGTACGTTTGCACAGGCGCCAGCCAACAAGACCACGAGCAGCACCGTAAATAGTCGCAGGAAAGAAGCGCTGCCCGACACATACATTTCTATTTCACATTGCGGACGGACACGCCGACCGACTTCTCGCGCCGCATCATTTTCAGTTGCTCTTCCGTCATGAACTCACGAATGAAGTCGATGCGGGCTTCAAAGCGAATTCGTTGAATCTCCTGTAGCTCGGGCAGGCGCAGTGCCTGCTGCAGGTAGCCAATGCCACCGGTCAGGTCACCAATCATCAGGCGGTATTCGGACAGGTAATAGAAGGCCTCGGCATTTTCACCTGCTTCGCTGGCTGCTCGCGCAATGAGGCGGACCTGTTCCGGTGTCGGTGGCACGTTGTTAAGCAGGTCCAGCAACAGGGTATGCGCTTTCCTGGCCTGTCCGAGTTGCAATAAGCGCTCGCCGTAATCGAGCACCAGCGGGACATTGCGCGGGAATAGTCCCAACGCACGCTCATACGTTGCGAGCGCGTCCCGCGGTTGGTCCAGAGCCACATAGGTCTGGCCGAGCCCGATATGGTAGGCAATGACGGACTTATCCTTGTCCATGAGTTCCTTGAAAATTTCGAGCGCTTGCCAATTCTCGCCTGCGCGCTGGTACGCGACGGCACGCCCGTATCGTTCTATGTCGGTCTGCTTGTCGTACGGGCGCCGCTCGAAATAAGCGACGGCTTTCTGCGCCGTATCAAATCGGGCGGCAATCATCCGTGTGCGCGCAATGCCGTAGTTGGTCGAATCACTACTGCGAACCGCCGGGTAGTCGCGGGCGCGATTGCGGGACTCGGCGATACGCGCGGTCGTAACCGGGTGCGTACGCAGAAATTCCGGCGCACGCATTTCGGGGCTCGTCGTATTCTGCCTTGACATGACTTCAAAGAACGACGCCATACCATAGGGATCGAAGCCAGCGTCGGCGAGAGCCGCAATGCCGATGCGATCCGCTTCATATTCGTTGGTTCGCGTGAAGTTGATCTGCTGCTGTATTGCGGTTCCTTGCGCAACGGCCATGGCGCCCTGCACGGCGTCGGCGCTGCCACCCGCAGCGGCGACAATAATCGCACCGAGCATCATGGCGGTACTGAGGATACTTTGCCTGGAGTTCGCATGAATAGCCCGGGCAATGTGACGTTGTGTGACGTGAGCAACCTCATGCGCGAGTACCCCGGCCAGTTCATCTTCGCTGCGCGTGGCTTCGAGCAGTCCCGTGTGCACGCCGATATAGCCGCCCGGCAAGGCAAAGGCATTGATGCGAGGATCGTCGACGACAAAGAACGTGAAATTGTGGTCGCCGTCGTTGGTTTGCGCCACAAGTCGACTGCCGATTTCATTAATGTATTCATTAACGATCGGGTCTTCGACGACTTTTCCGCTACGGCGGATGTCGCGCATGATCATGCGGCCGATCTGGGATTCCTCACTCTTGTTGAGGATGGCATCCGCGGGGCTTCCCATATCAGGCAGCTTGATGTCATCGGCGCCGGCGCCGCTGGTAAAAACCAACGTTGCAACCAGCAGCGCGGCAAGGCCGCGTTTGAAGATGGCTGGGATCATTTTGAATGGGCTCAACAATAACTTCTCTGTCAGTGTCCGACTGGGCGTATGGCCAGGTGTTCCCGTCAATTATAGAGCTTTGACGGCCTCAAGCACGGCCTCCGCATGACCCTTGACCTTTACAGAGCGCCATTCCTTGCGCAGTTTGCCGTCGGCATCGATGAGAAAGGTACTGCGCACGACACCCATGAACTTGCGGCCATACAGTGTTTTCTCATGGATGACATCGAAGGCTTTGCATAATTTCTCGTCAGGGTCAGATATCAGATCGAACGGGAAATCCTGCTTGGCTCGGAACTTCTCGTGCGACGCGATACTGTCTCTCGAGACACCGAGAATGACTGTTTTCCGCCGCCGAAACTTCGTGTGGAGTTCGGCAAAATCACGGCCCTCGGTTGTGCAGCCGGGCGTGCTGTCCTTCGGGTAAAAGTACAGAATGACGTTCTGACCGCGCAGGTCCTTGAGTCGAATCGTCTTGTTGCGCGTCGCATCGGCTCTGAAATCAGCCACGACACGGTTCATTTTGGGTGCACTCACTGGCTTCTCCTTGAGGTTGAGGGCGCCGGATCAGGCTTTGACGGGCTCGAGGATCGCATCCAGATTGAGGCGGTCGCAAACCTCGAGAAATTCTTCGCGCAACTGCGCGATATTCAGGGAAGAGGGAACGTTGATCGCCATTTGCACCGCATACATCGGAGCCCCGGTATGAGCCGCCGCGTAGCTGCGCGTCGAGACATCGGCGATTTCAATATCTCGCGAGGTGAAGAAATCAGCGAGATTGTAGACGATACCCTGTTGATCCAGTGCGACGACGTCGATCGCGTAGGGCATGCGATCTTCCTCGGCGGGCTTGATGTCCGTCTTGCGAATCGAAACCGAGAGCTGGTCGCCCTGGCAGAGCTTGTCGAGCCCCTGCTCGAGACGATTCAGGGTGTGCCAGTTTCCCGAAACCAACAGGAGCATCGCGAATTCCGATCCGAGCGTGGTCATACGGCTTTCTTCGATGTTGCCGCCACACGACAGTATGACCTTGGTCAGATCCTGGACGACACCTGTTCGATCCGTTCCAACTGCTGAAATAACAATGAGTTGTGACATATATCTATAATCAACTTTATATATTTGTTGGGGGCCGTATGCCTATCGCGTGCCCGGCTCGGAGCGCTCCTGCTTGCAGCGCATCTGTCCTTGCCAGCACCGGACATGAACAGTAACATCGCCGCCTCATTTGAGGCGAGGTACATTTGTGTTCAAAGGCAGTCTGGTCGCACTTGTAACGCCATTCGATGGCAATAATCGGGTCGATTACACCAGTCTCAAGCGTCTGATCGATTTTCACGTCGAGCAGGGGAGCGACGGGCTGGTCATTGCCGGGACAACGGGCGAGTCGGCGACGCTCACGCGGTCCGAGCATATTGAACTCGTGGGCAGGGCGATCGAAATTGCGGGCGGGCGTCTGCCGATCATCGCGGGCACCGGATCGAACTCGACGTCGCAGACAATAGAATTGTCGCTCGCCGTGGCTGATCCCGGCATAGCGGCGTACCTGGTCGTCGTGCCGTATTACAACAAGCCGACACAAGAGGGCCTGTACCAGCACTTCACGGCGATTGCCGACGCGGTGGCCAAGCCGGTCATGATGTACAACGTGCCTGGTCGAACGGTTGCGGACATGCTACCCGAGACAGTCGGGCGCCTGGCGAAGCATGACAACATCTTCGCGATCAAGGAAGCGACCGGCGATATCGATCGATTGAAGCAGATTCAGGCACTGGTTGCCGATGACTTCATGCTTTACAGCGGAGACGATTTCACAGTGTTGCCGTTCATAGAGCAGGGCGGACATGGCGTCGTTACGGTCAGCGGCAATGTCGCGCCCGAACAAGTCTCACGGTTGTGCGAGTTGGCGCTGGCTGGAAAAAGCGAAGAAGCAAAGGAGCTTGACGCGACGTTGCAGCCATTGAACAAGGCGCTGTTCGTAGAGTCGAATCCGATACCGGTTAAATGGGCTGTCAGCGAGATGGGCCTGATGGCACCGCACATCAGGCTGCCGCTGACACCATACTCAGCGCAGTATCACGAAGAGATGCGATCGGCAATGCATACGGCCGGCGTCGATCTGGAGAATGATTTATGACGATGGTTCGAGCGACAGTCGTTCTTGGCTTGCTTGGCAGCCTGGCGGCCTGTGGTGGGGACGATGTGATCAATACCGCCTGCGACGAGCCGCAGCGATACCAGCGCGTGGTGCCAGGGAAGCGTATTGAAGTGCCGGAGGGTTTGAATCCGCTCGATGAGTTGGCGGAGATGCCGATTCCTACCGCCAAGGACGCGCCTGTTCGGCCCCCGGGCTCGCGTTGCATCGAATTGCCGCCGGCGGCAGTGACGACCAACTGATCGGGGGCAGTAAGACTTACGTTCGGAGAGGTGGCTGAGTGGCTTACAGAATCGCCGGAAGCGATTTTGAACCGCGTAGCGGCCCAAAGGGCGGCGAACAGGATGTTCGCCGTTATCGTGCTCGCCTGGAAAGCGAGTGTGTGGTGATATCGCACCGGGGGTTCGACAAATCGGCTATTGCCGATTTGGACGCCCGCAGTGCGCCCCGAAGGGGTGAGAATCGCCCTGAGGCGATTCGCATCAATTCCTCCCTGGGGGTGAGATGAAAATTTGAATTGGGAGAGATGGCTGAGTGGTTTAAGGTGCTCGCCTGGAAAGCGAGTGTACGGTGATACCGTACCGAGGGTTCGAATCCCTCTCTCTCCGCCAGACAAGAAAAACGGGGTCAG